>DASXBV010000176.1:0-4169 GCA_036491515.1 Chthoniobacterales bacterium | reverse complement strand
GATCAGGGAACAGCGGGCTCAGCGGATTCAGCTTTCTGTCCGAGCACGAGCAATACCGCCTGAATCCGCTGAACCCGCTCTTACCTGCTACCTTTAAATATCCCCAATTCCGCGAGCCTGCGCTCGAATTCGGCGTGCTCCCTCCATTCATATTGAATCGCGTGAAAACCTAAGTCTCGCGCGGACCGCACGTTCGCCGCAAGGTCATCGATGTAAATCGTGCTCTCCGGCCTTACTGCAAATTGTTTAACAGCAATCTCAAATATCTTTCGGTCGGGCTTTGCGCATTTCGCACGAAAAGAATACACACCGTCCGCAAAACTATGCAACACGGCAAAATTTTGTTTCAGATACGAGAGATGAAGTTCCGACGTGTTTGAAAGCAAATAGATAGGAAAGCGCGTCGCCAGCTGCTGAATGCTCCGTTCCATCGGCGGATGCGGAGAAAATACACTGTTGAAAATCGCGATGAATTCCTGCTCGTCTCCTTGAAATCCGATGGTGGCAGCAGCCATCGATACAAACATCTCTTGAGAAATTTCTCCCACCTCGAAGCGACTGATCAGCCCCTTCATGTCTTCTCGCGGCGATGAAGTTCCGCTTCCGGAGCGGGCTCGCAGCCGGCCCTCCGCCGTTTGCCAATCGAAGCGGATAACGACATTGCCTAGGTCGAAGATCAATGCCTCGATCTTCATTGTGCGAGCTTCGTTTGAATGATGGGAAACCGCAGAATTCCTTCCCTGGATTCCTCGGCCGCATGGTCCAAACGAGCTGCCTGCTCAAGATCCCCATATCCGAAACCGATGCGATGATCACGGTAAAGAGTGATCGAAACATCCCGGTTAATGCGGATACATTGCTTAATCGTTTCCGGGTCCTTTCCGCAAAATAGAACCGTTTTCCACGAAAAAATATGCTTCGGCTTATGGAAATCGCTGTTCGCAACAAATGGCAACCGCTTTAGCCCGATCGGGTTAAAGATATCGTCCCGGTTCGCCACCTCCCAAGCATCCAGTAACGGCGCGTACTGATCGATGTTGTCCCAAAAATAGAGCGTATTTTTGCCCCAATGTGTCTTGAATTCGTGAGGATGCGACGCAATCGCTAAAGCGCCTTGGTTATGGATTTCAGCGATCGTTCGAGTGATGCTGAGACCCGGATCAATCGGCCTTTTTAAATCGACTGCCAACAGATGTGCCGAACTTTTCTTAGTCAGGCCATCTTTGTTAAATTCAAGACCGGTCATCAAAATCATTCCATATTTCTCCAGCGCGCGTTTCTTTTCGCGTTCGATGGTCTCGAAATATTCTTCTACCTGATCCGGCGTCAGCACCAGGCCGGTCAAATTCGCCATCTTCCCCAGCAAACTAGTGTGATCGCAGATGTGGTCCGTCACACAGAGCACATCGAAACTCCGTTGGCCGTAGAAATCGACCAATTCCCGAACGCTGAGTTTCCCGTCCGAATAGGTGCTGTGCGTATGCAGATCGCAGAGCAGAATAGATCGGCCGTCTCGTCCCATTGGCTGTGACGGAAGAAGATGCGAGAGTTTTTTTGGCGGCGCGTTTTCCGGTACAGCCGACTCAAGAATAAAACGAGCAATCTGCAGGGAAGCATCCGGCTTGCTCAACTTTGAAATATTGGTGACCCAGCTCTTCAGCCGGCTCTCACCGTGACCGAATGCACTGCTGAGTGCTCCCAGGATCGCTTCAGGATCAGGAGCGATGCAGCCACATTCGTTCTCGACGATCAGGCGAGCGTTCCCCTCCTCTTGGCCCGGCACAACCTGGCTGATGATCACCGGAGTTCGTGCAGCGATGGCCTCCTGAACAGTTGCGCCCCCCGCCTTCGTGATGACTAAGTGATGGCTCGTCAAAAGTTCGGGCATTCGATTCGACCAGCCCAATATCTCCACGGGATCGGTCAGCGGGTTCACCTCACTTTCGATCTCCTTTCGAAGCGTCGCATCCCGGCCAACCGTGACCGTCAGTTGGATATCGGCCCGCTTACAAAGGCGACGTACCAAAGCAGGAGCCTCTTTCTTCCCGGAATTGATCAAGTATAAAACGCGCCGAGGCCCGTTCTCACCATTTCGATACCGATTGTCAGGCATCTCTGCGAAACGATGGGTGACCGGAAATCCGAAAATCCGGATCTGCTGTTCGGGAACCCCTGCGTTTCGCAATACGTCCGCTGTATCCTCATTTGATACGAGGAAATAGTCGCTCACGCACCGATACCAGACTGAGTTCACGGTGATCGAGTCTGTGATCACGGTGATCTGCGAAAAATTTTTGGACCGTCCGTCGGCATAGATCGCATCGATGACGTAATTGTAGATCGGATAGGTTGACACCACGGCGTCGGGCTCAAGATGCGCGAGCACATCGCTCATCGCGCGCTTCATCTTGGTGAGCATCATCATATTCGATTCCACGAACTGGGTGCCGTCGATGACATTGTAAATCTTGCCCCAGACTCGCGGAGTTCGGTTGATTGCGGCAATATAGGCTTTTCGAAAAAAATCGTTCAGCTTTCCATAGCAAGTGTCGAAAAGATCGAGCACCTCCACCTTCGCTTCATCCGGTGCAATATGTTCGAGAGCGTCACGAATATTACGCGCCGCGGTGTTGTGCCCCTCACCAAAACCAGCGGTAAATATCAGGATTTTCTTCATCTATCTGGAAAAAAGTTACGGAGCCGTTTGCGTTTCCGCGCCCGAATTTGCTTAGATACACACTAAAGCGTTGAGGTTAAACGATAGAAACGACACCTGCCAGCGAATTTGCAGATCGCGGCTGTTGGCAAACCCACTACAGGGTTGCGTAGTTTCCCGAACACCCTGAAGGAGCGATGATTGGAATTTTGTAATCCCGGTACAATCAGATCTCAGGTGCGCAGGCTAAAAGTTCCTCTTTTGTCCGTGCTGTTCTTGTTGGCACTCGGATCAAACCAAGGCATCACCCAACAATCGGACGAAGAAAAACGGTTGCGCGAACTTTTTTTGAAAAGTCGTCAGCAGATGGAGCTTGTTCCAAGCCCAACGATCACTCCGAAACCGACGCCGAGCCCCGCTCCATCGCCGCTTAAACAGCCAAATCCCGCGGGGACGCCGGCAGCGCCGGCCGGCAAATCCATTCAACCGAGCCCATCCGCCTCTCGAACTCCGGCCGAACAACAGGAAGAATCCCCTCAGCATGCCGAGCCGGAGAAAAGTGAAACTCCATCGACTCCTGCAATTGAAAAAGCGACGCCCTCGCCGACTCCGAAAAAGAAGCACCGCTGGTTTTTCTTTGGCAAAGGCGACGACGAATCGATCGTTGTCCAAAAGTCTGGAGCGGAAGAACAAAAAGACCTCATACCGGCTCCCGGCGACGGAGGTATCAGCTGGCATTACCTCACTCCTGCGGTCCGCAAGGAGATCGACGATGCCCGAGTGGGGCGCAACCGATGGAAATACATCATTGTGCATAACAGCGGTACCCGCCAGGGTAACGCTCGCATTTTCGATTATTATCATCGCCATGTGCGCAGGATGCCGAACGGACTTGCCTACCATTTCGTAATTGGTAACGGCACCTCCTCTGGCAACGGTCAGATTGAGATCGGTAACCGCTGGGTGCGGCAAATCAACGGCGGCCATGTCCACAGCGATTATCTCAACTACATCTCGATCGGAATATGTCTGGTGGGCGACTTCAATCGCGATTTGCCGACGAAAGCGGAGTATGAGGCTCTCGATGAATTGATTCGGTATCTCCGCCGGCGCGTTGGCAAAGTCGATGGAAGATATTCAATTGTCCGCGGACACAAAGAAATTAATCCCCGGCCGACCGACTGCCCAGGAAACCGCTTCCCGCTTAACTGGCTGCACAAATCATTCCCAGACTAGCGGGTTCAGCGGGTTCAGCGGGGTCAGCGGGGTCAGCGGGGTCAGCGGGGTCAGCGAAGGCTCCAGCCTTTGCCTCGGAGTAAGTAAAGCGTCCCCGCTTTACCCGCGGTAAACCCGACTCCGCAAGGCCTACGTCGTGGCCAAGTTGTCCGACTATGCTGGCCGCAAGACGAGGGCGCGCCGTAGCGCAGCGAAGGAGTCCTAGTGTGCCGCGTTGCGTTTATACTGGAAGAGCCAAATCAAGGACGGTTCGTTCACCGAGAAGGCAAAGCGGGAC
>DASXBV010000175.1:0-1699 GCA_036491515.1 Chthoniobacterales bacterium | reverse complement strand
CAGGAAACGGAGCTTCGGCAAATCCTTGATCTCACGCCACAACTCATCGCTGTTTTTGGACCCCACTACCAGGAGCGTCTTTTTATCAACCGCACAGCACTTGAATACCACGGTCTCACTCTTGACGAGTGGCGCGCCGCGGCCCCCGGCGCTCTGGGTCATCCTGATGATTCAAAACGCGTCAAAGCGATATGGGATCGTGCCCTATCGAGCGGCTCTGCTTTTGAAAGCGAAGGGCGACTGCGGAAGAGCGATGGAAGCTACCGCTGGTTTTTGATTCGTTACAACCCCGTGCGCAACGAGGAGGGCAAAGTCCTGCGTTGGTGCGCTGCGTGTACCGATATAGATGACCGCAAGAGAGCCGAGGAGAAGCTGAAAGAAGAAAACGTGGCCCTCCGCGAAGAAATCGACAGGGCCTCGATGTTCGAGGAGATCGTGGGAACCTCGCCCGCGTTGCAAGCGGTGCTCTCACGCATCTCCAAGGTTGCGCCGACAGATTCTACGGTTCTCATTACCGGTGAGACCGGAACAGGCAAGGAGCTTGTCGCCCGCGCTATCCACCGACGGTCAAATCGCGCCTCGCGCTCATTCATCAGTGTGAACTGCGCCGCAATCCCCCGTGACTTGATTGCCTCGGAGTTGTTCGGCCATGAGAAGGGGGCATTCACGGGCGCCTTGCAGCGTCGACTCGGGCGTTTCGAACTCGCCGAGGGCGGAACGATCTTCCTGGACGAAGTAGGCGAACTATCGCCCGACACTCAAGTCGCGCTGCTCAGGGTGTTACAGGAAAGGGAATTCGAGCGAGTCGGCGGGGGACAGCCGATCCGCGTCGACGTTCGCGTCATAGCGGCCACGAATCGCGATCTGAAGGCCGCCGTTGCCAAGGGCACCTACCGTGAGGACCTCTATTACCGGCTAAACGTATTTCCTGTCGAGATGCCGCCCTTGCGGGCGCGAAGGGCGGATATTCCCCTGCTCGTGGAATACTTCGTCGATCGCTATGCGCGCAAGGCGGGCAAGAGCATTCGGAGGGTCGACAAAAAGACCCTGCAGTTACTCCAGTCGTACCCGTGGCCCGGCAACATACGCGAGTTGCAGAACGTCATCGAACGATCGGTCATCGTATGCGACACCGAGGTCTTTACCGTAGATGAAAGCTGGCTATCCCAACGACCATCCGGCGCGGGCTCGGAAAGCAAGCCTTTCCTTTCGGAGAAGGTTGCCGCCACCGAAAAAGAAATAATCGAAGAGGCTCTGCGAGAATCGCGGGGACGGATATCCGGACCCTCCGGCGCCGCGGCCAAGCTCGGAATCGCGCGGTCCACTCTGGATTCGAAAATTCAAGCGCTGAACATCAACAAGAACCGCTTCAAGGCTGCGTCCGGAACTTGACCCGAAGTCTCGCCAAATTGCCCGGCGGGAATAACCGGCCACATCTCTTGCCTCAACTTGGGTCCATACCTTTTTCCGGCTCTCTTTTCTGCCTTCGCCTGCTCTTGTTTCGGCGTTTTTCTTGATCGATCCAACTTCGAATATGGAGAGGGCAACTCTCAAGCATGATTCCCTTGGCTTCGCAGCCGGCGAGAAAGGTCACGGCCTCCTGGTTCACGAGCGTCACGTCCCGCAAATCGAAAATCACAAGCTGTCCGGGTGCCTCGACAGCGAGCAGTTGCCGGAATTGCTCAATATCTTCGGTTTG
>DASXBV010000174.1:0-7172 GCA_036491515.1 Chthoniobacterales bacterium | reverse complement strand
GCAAGTTTGTGTGCTATATTTCGCCCTCTATGGCTATTCAGAAGAAAAACGCCTTTTCACGACGCCTCCCTGACCTTGTCACCGAAGAACTCGTAGTTGTGTTATCTCAGAGGAAATCCTTTGAGTTTAAGCAGCTTTTCGAGATCGTTCACGAAAATCTTCGTCAGCGCAATGCGGCTAGCGGCGGCGAAGAAATGTTGCGTTTGCGTGCTTATGAAAAACTCCAAAACCTGGTAGCCCGCGGAGTAGTAAGGAAGACCGGTAAGAGTTACAAAGGCGACTCTTCCGCATTGGCGGCGTTGGCTGCTGCAAACACAGCCCAAGCTACGACAGTTGCTTCGAAACCCTAAAACGTCCCCATGATCCAGGATTACCTCCCAATCCTGTTGCAGGTAGTCGTTGCGGTTGGATTCGCTGGTGTGGCATTGCTCGCCAGCGTAATCCTGGGCCGCGTCGGTAAGCGCAACCCTACCAAGGATTCGCCCTACGAATGCGGCATGATCGCCCAGGGTGAAGCCCAGCCGCGATTCAGTGTGAAATTCTACCTGGTCGCGATGTTATTTATTCTGTTCGATATCGAGATAGTGTTCATGTACCCTTGGGCAGTCGTGTACCGCGACTATATTGATCGTTTCAATCCGTGGACCATTTTCGGCAGCATGCTTGGGTTCGTGTTTATCTTGATGGTCGGATTCGTTTACGCGATAAAAAAAGGCGCGCTCGACTGGAAGCGTTAACGAGCCTCCGGGTGTCTGGAGGTGGCGCTGCTTCCGTCATCGCCGGGCTCAGGTAAGCGAAAGCCACAGCTTTTGCTCCTTGTAGGGGTTATGGTTTCAAAGCGTGTTTTTTATGAAGGACGCGTCCAAGGAGTCGGTTTTCGTTATACCGTCAGAAGTTTAGCTACCGGTTACGAAGTGGTTGGCTGGGTAAAGAACCGTATCGATGGCCGAGTTGAACTTGAAGTTCAGGGCGACGCGGACGAAGTCGATGCATTCCTCGAAGCAATTCTAGAAAGCCAATTGAGGCGTCATATCAGCCGATTTGTCGTCCAGGAAATTCCCGCGAAAAGTGGCGTGAAAGGATTTGAGATTCGGCACTGACGAGTAAGTGAGGCGATTGACAAAACTGCAAAACAAAATTGTAGACTGTAATGCGGTTCCGTCTCATACTGCGCTGCACAATGCGGTTCGCGATTTTTGGCGACATTCACGCCAATCTTGAGGCGTTTGAAACAGTGCTCGCTGACGCTCTTGATCAGGGTTGTAACGCCTATATCTGCCTCGGAGATGTAGTAGGCTATAACGCGAATCCGCGGGAATGCATGGAGTTGGTTCGATCGTTAAAATGTCCCGTCGTGAAGGGAAACCACGATGATTACGCTTCTTCGGAAAGCTCCCTGGAAAGCTTCAACCCACTGGCCGAAGTCGCTATCCAATGGACGCGCGATCAATTGAATACTTCCGAGAAGAGATGGTTGGGAGGGCTTCCTCTTGTTTCCGAAATTCATGGATTCATGATTGTCCATGCGACGCTGGAGGACCCGGGAGGATGGGGCTATGTCTTGAATCAGCTAGATGCAGCCGCCAGCTTTTTCAAGCAAACAACCCAACTCTGTTTCTTCGGTCATACTCACGCCCCGAGAGCGTACATAAAAGACAGCTCTGTGGTTGGGCTCCCTTTCGATCACCTGGTCGTGGAATCGCGTAAGAAGTACTTCGTAAACGTCGGCAGCGTTGGTCAACCCAGAGACGGCGACTGGCGAGCTGCTTACGTTGTGTTTGACGAGGAAAAGCGGATGATCCGGTTGCGACGGCTTGCGTATGATCTGCAAAAAACCCAGGAGAAAATACTCTTCTCCGGGCTTCCTCCGAGGCTCGCGGATCGCTTGGCATTCGGAAAATGACAGATGAGAAACGAACAGGAGTCTGCTGAAAACCTCCCTTGGATTAGAAACTTGGAGGGGCGCTGCTTGCAGCGCCTTGAGGCGTCTGAGACGCCTCTGGGAGCCGCAAGCGACTCCCCTCCATTCATCCGGCCGAAGCAGGTCCGCTGAGCCCGCTGAATCTGTTGCAATGACATGGCTTCCTCGCTATTGGATGGATATGCCGTCGTTCGATGTTGTCTCCGAAGTGAATAAGCAAGAGATTGATAACGCTATTAACCAGGCACGAAGAGAATTGAGTACCCGGTTTGATTTCAAAGACAGTAAAGCCGCCATCGAACTCGCCGATCCCACCCTCATCGAACTAAGCGCGGAAGATGCCGGCAGATTAAGATCGCTCATCGAAATCGTAATCGGGAAACTAGCGAAACGGAATATCGATCTGCGCAACATCGAACGAAAAGACCCGGTGATTTCGCCGCTTGGACACGCTCGTCAGGAGATACACATCAAGCAAGGTCTTGACGGTGACAAGGCCAAGGAAATCGTCAAGGCAATCAAAGGGCTTGACGCTAAGATTCAGAACCAAATCCAGGACCGTCAGATTCGAGTGACCGGCAAAAAGAAAGATGAGCTTCAAGCCGTAATCCAGTTCCTGCGCGGTAAGGACTTCGGGATCGGTCTCGGTTTTAAAAATTTCCGGGACTGACCGAGTCGGTCGGGATCGACCAGCACGCAGGAAATACTGGATCTGTTGACGCTTGCTCTGATAGCCTTATTTATTTGGACCAAATCTAGATGCGGAGACCATGTCGCTTATTACGGTAAACGATTTCTCTTACCCACAGGGATGGGCCGACTTGAAGGGTAGCGAGGAACGCGCACGCTGGTATTGCTCGCAACTCGAGGACGGGCACGTTCTTTTTCTGGAGAGTATCCCTTTCGACTTGCCAGAAGCCAATCTCGAGTTTCTCCGTACTCAGCAGCAGAGCAGTTCATCTCTTCACAAGAACATTTCCTATCGCCCCCAGCAGGATAAAATACGCGGTTTCGCTGCCGAAGTACGTGAGGACGTGGAGCGGCTGCACGAGATCATGCGCTATTATTCCGTACAGGTTGTGAACTTCCTTTCACAACTCCTTGCTCCCTATTCGCCACACTGGAAACTGGATTTCGCCAGCTTCCGTCCGCTGGAAGAGGAAGGGCGTGATCTACCGCTTCACAAGCGTAACGACTTGCTCCATGTGGATGCCTTTCCCGGCCGGCCAACTCGCGGGGGAAGAATTCTGCGCTGTTTTACGAACATCAATCCAACACAAGCGCGAACCTGGCTGATCGGAGATCATTTTCCTGAGATTGCAAAGCGTTACTCAATCGATGCCGGTCTGAAAAAAATCGCTCAGCGCGCGGCGACACCGGCGGGCGCGTTGCGCAAGTTAATCGGTCCGCTTAAACATTTAGTCCGGATCCCGGCACCGGACCGCGCGGCCTATGACGAAGTCATGTTGCGCTTGCACGATTATCTTAAGGAAAACGCCGACTTTCAGCGAGAGGGAACCAAAATCCGCACAGATTTTCCGCCGTCTTCCACTTGGATAGTTTTCACCGATGCGGTGCCGCACGCCGTCTTGTCCGGTCGTCTCGCTTTGGAACAGACCCTGATTGTCCCGGTAAGCGCACTCGTTGCTCCCGGTAAATCGCCTCTCCGAAAATTGGAAGAAATCGCCGGACGATCGCTGGTGAATTAGCCAGCGTAAGCCAAAGCTCCAGCTTTTGCCCCCATAACCGCTAACTTAAGCGATTCAGAGCTCGCGGAGGCGTCAAAATGTGGGCGAACCGTCTCGGTTTGCGCGCCTTTGAAGAGGTGCAAAGCGAGGACGCTTCGCCTACTTCGCTTACGTTTCACCGCGGCACAAAGACATATTTACCGCTTGAGCGGCCCTCGGAAAATTGCCGGTAGGCGTTCAGCACGCTGTCAAAACCAATCGGCACCAGGTCTATCAGAGGTGCGAATCGGCCGGATTCGAAATAGGGCAGTAATTGCCTCAAAATTCGACCCGTGTCTTGAAAAGAGAGCTGAATTGAGTCTAACCCAATCAAATGAGACTCGTTGTGATAAAAATCAACCAGATTGAACGTAACCTTCGGGTCCGGAGTGGACGAGATCGCCACCTGTCGACCCCCAACAGCCAGGCATCGCAAACTCGGCTCGAACAATGATCCTCCCACCGCGTCAAGGACCGCGTCGACGCCCCGACCGTCTGTATCCGCGCGGACTTGTTCAGAAAGTGAACCCGGTCCACTGCTTAGATCGGCCAAGCCATCAATATAATCTAAGAGCTTCAAACGAACGAAGTCGGTGTGATGGCGCACAGTACCAATTACTGTTGCTTTGCAAACCCGTTTTGCGATGCGAGCTGCTGCATCGCCAACAGCTCCCGTTACCCCAGTTATCAGAATCGTTTCGCCCTCCTTCAAACAAGCAACTTCCACGACGGCACGCCACGCCGTGAGATAGGGAATACCTACCGTTGCGGCCTGCTCAAAACTCAGTGTCCGCGGTTTGGGTTGAATCGCTTCTACGGGCACCTCAACAAACTCTGCATGGCTCCCGTCGCAAGTGAAACCCAAAGTCCCGCCCGTGCCAAATACCTCCGTTCCGATCGGATACGTTTTCGTTCCCACGGCAATTGTTCCTGCAAAATCCCGGCCGGGAGTCCGAGGCACAATGGTTTGGTGCATCTTACCCAATACATTTTTGGCATCGCTTGGGTTCAAAGCGGCTGCCTTCACCTCAACCAACACATTCCCGGGAGCAGGATCCGGTCGCGGGACTTCTCCGATCTTCAGCTCATCTAACGAGCCGGTCTTTTCAAAACGCAGGGCCTTCATAATTCGTAAAACGCCGGTGGCGTTCTACCGGCGTTTTACGAATTATCCGCCTTGGACCGGCGGCATTAGCGAAATCAGATCACCCGACTTGAGCACATAATCCCGTTGGACCCACTCGGTTCCCGCAGAGACTAACAGATATTTGTTCCACGGCGCGAGATTCGGGCTCAGCTCGAAGAGCCTCTCGAGTAACATCTCGACTGTCGTTCCCTCGGCCAGTTCGACCGATTCTGGTCCTCCCAAATCGCGGAGCCCGGAAAAGTATTGAATCTGAATCAGCACTCTCAGGTTTTTAGGACGCCAATAAACGGCAGGTTTCGGTACCGCTCTTGAAAATCCAGGCCGTAGCCAACAACAAACTCATCCTCGATATCAAACCCGACATAATTAGCTTCAATCGGCCGGCTTCGCTCTTTCATCTTGCGCAGAAGTACGCAGCTTTTCAGACTTAAAGGTTTAGCTTCGGTAAGGATAGTCTCGATGATCGCTGCCAACGTGTGGCCGCTGTCAAGGATGTCGTCGAGCAACAATACATGGCGACCATTTATATCGGGTAGCGCCGCACGATCAAACTCTACGCGTCCTGTTGACACCGTTCCACCGTGGTAACTCTTGACGCGCAGACAATCCAGCTTAAGTGGGAGCGGAATGCGCCGCAACAGGTCGGCCATAAAGATCAGACTGCCATTCAAGATCGCGAGCACGGTCAGATCACTTCCTCGATAATCCTCGGTAATCTGCACAGCCAGACGATCAAGTCGCGCGGCGATTTGGTCCTCACGATACAGCACTTTTTTAACGTCACTCTGCATCGACTTTTGGCCTCTTCAATAAAAACCACCGTGCCGAAGCTCCGCCGGCGCCACCGTCAAATACGAGACGGTACACGAGCTGCCGCGATATTTAAAGCAGCCCTTTGGGCATACCGGCGAATCAGCGCAGTCAAACGCTGCTTGGTTGTTTTGTCAGTGAATCTGATGCCATTGACGCTGGCCACGCGACGGAGCTCACCAAAGGTTCGTTTGCCGATCTCTTGGGCGAATTCCTCATCCGTTAGTTGGCCAAGGCTGATAAATTCGCGTTGCAGACGCAGTTTGTCCTTGCCTCCGGACTCCACGTGGAATGCATCGGCAAATGCCTCCTGCAAAAATTCCGCCGCCTTGTCCTGTTTTCGAAATTCATGAACTAGTTCAATGAACTCGCGCTTGGCGGCCGGCAGGTCAGCTGACTTCAGGCGTTTTCCTGTGACCTCCCGGAGACTATGTTTGAGCATCTCGACTGTGAGATGCCTCTTCGCTGTCGGCGAGCGAAGCAAGGTTTCCAGTAAGAGCTCGCCTGATTTCCGGCTGGCCAGGTAGCTCTCAAGGTCTTCCTCAAATGAGCTGAGCTGCGCTACAAGCTTTCCAGCTGACTTGCCAAGAGTTTCTCCCTCGATTTTACCAGCGTGTTTAGCAAGCCGTTCTCCCAGGTGCAAAAGCCTGCTTGAAAGGTCCGAGTAGTTCATTTTTTGCTCTCGAAAAGGTCGATAAATCGTTGAGTTAAGTCACAGTAGTCCGCCGCGCCGATGCTGCCCGGCGCATAGAGAATCACGGGTAAATGTTCACTAGTCGACTCGGCGACCCGAACACAATGGCGAATATAAGGTTGCAGCAATACGGTTTGATTTGCGAGCAGCCCGGTTTCCTGAAGCTGAGAAATGGAAAGCTCGAGCTCGTTGACCGCGAGCCGAAAAACGTTTCCTGCCTGGCGATAGTGGCTAACGATCACCGCCGCAATGTTGGGTTGGCGTCGCCCTGGAAGATACGGAGCGAATTTCTCCCGCATCTCGCCGATCTGTTCTGCCAACACCTGAAAGCCCGAAAGGGACAAATAATCCGGAACATACGGTACGACACAGCCATCGGCCGAGAAAATCGCGGCTTTCGTCGTGCTGTAGAGATTCGGCGGACAATCCATCAGGACATAGTCGTACTCTTTGAAATGCGAGCCTAACGCTGTATCCAGAATTTGATAGATGACGGGGGCCCGCAACTCGTGAATTCTGTCCTCGATACGGAGCAATTCGACCGAGGCTGGCAGTAAATGAAGTCGCGGTAAATCAGTGAATCCTGTCCAGGTCACCACTCCTTTCACGAGCGACCCAGCGAAATCGAAACGGGGTCTTCCGTGAAGCGCATCGTCAAAAATCTGAAAGGTCGAGTGCCTGCCCTTGGCAACATGATCGCGCCACCGGTCAGGCCGCATCAGCCAGACACTTGAATTGGACTGCGGATCCAGATCGACAATCAACACTTTCTTTTCATGAAGCTTCGCCAGCGTCGCTCCGATATTTACAACCGTTGCGGTCTTTCCAACGCCGCCCTTAAAGTTAATGAAAGCGAAGACCTTAGAGCTCATC
>DASXBV010000173.1:0-5585 GCA_036491515.1 Chthoniobacterales bacterium | reverse complement strand
GGTCCCGCCGATTGATCCGCTCGTGCTCACCCAGAAGGGTTCGTTGTTTCTTACTCGCCCAAGTCTCGTCCACTACGTCGCGGACGCAGGCAGCTTTAGAGAACGTGCAACAAAAGTCCTGAACTGGGTGGCCCAAGGATCGCTCAAGCTGCGCATCGAACGGACCTACCCCTTAACCGAACTCGCTCAAGCGCAGCGCGAGTTGGAAGCGAGGAGAACAACAGGAAAACTCGTGGTGGAGATCGCCTGAATCACACGACGGCCGGAAGAATATATCCGCAGATTCCATAGCGCGGATATTTCCCTCGTGGCCTTGGTTTGACTTTTTCTGATTTGTGTTCCGGTGCGTCCTCGTTAATCATGACTGGACTATGGCAGCCAAAAATCCCGACGTGGGATCTCCCGATCCGGCGTACGCCGCTCGCAAGAAGAATCTGGATTTAGCCCTCCAGCAAATCGCGAAGGATTACGGCGAAGGTGCCATCATGCGGCTCGGCGACGATCATATCCTCCCCGTCGAAGTGATCCCCACCGGCAACATCTTGATTGATCGCGCGCTTGGAGTCGGCGGATTTCCGCGGGGTCGAGTCATTGAGATTTTCGGACCGGAATCGTCCGGAAAGACGACTTTGACACTGACTGTAATTGCTCAGGCGCAAAAGCGCGGAGGCCTGGCCGGATTTATAGACGTTGAGCACGCGCTCGATCCGCAGTACGCGCGGCGTCTCGGCGTCAATCTCGACGACCTTCTCGTGTCGCAGCCGAGTTCCGGCGAAGAAGCGCTGCGCATCTGCGAAACTTTGATTCGTTCAAACGCTCTCGATGTCATTGTGATTGATTCCGTTGCCGCATTGGTCACGAAGGCCGAACTTGAGGGTGAGATCGGCGACGCCACCGTTGGAGCGCAGGCGCGTCTGATGAGTGCTGCGCTCAGAAAATTGACCGCGCTCATTTCGAAAGCTCGGACCACGTGCATTTTTACCAATCAAATCCGGGAAAAAATTGGCGTTATGTTCGGGAATCCGGAGACCACGCCGGGGGGCAAGGCGCTGAAGTTTTACGCCAGTGTCAGAATCGATATTCGACGCATTTCCGCGATCAAACAGACCGACGGAACGGTCATTGGGAACCGGACTAAAGTGAAGGTGGTCAAAAATAAAGTCGCTCCTCCCTTCACCGAGGCAGAGTTTGACATCATGTACAACGAAGGGATTTCAAACGTTGGAGCCCTTCTCGACCTGGCCTTGGAGAAAAATATCCTGGAGAAACGCGGCTCCTGGATTTCATACAAAGGCCAGCAATTGGCCCAGGGACGAGACGCCGCCAAAGAGACCCTGCGCGCGGATCAGGCGCTGTATGATGAGCTCGAGGTCTCTGTAAGGACCGTTTTGGACGAGGAAGCGGCAAAGAGGAGGTAGTAAGCCTGCATCGCCTACAAATCCTTAGAGATTTGTAGGCGATGCAGGCTGTCAGCGGAAACTGGTTGCCGAGTTCAGGAATTGCATTTTATTATCGGTCCATCGGAAAACGCGCGGTTAGCTCAGTGGTAGAGCACTACCTTGACACGGTAGGGGTCACAGGTTCGAACCCTGTATCGCGCACCAGGTTCAAGGGAGGAGAGTCGACGTCGCCCGTCCACCGGTTCGAGAGCTATGAACTGATATTGGATGCTGACTGAGGGTATAACCCTCGATTTAGGTCGCGGCGCTATGGGCATCACCTACAAGGCGCTCGATGTGAATCTACGATGTCCGGTGATCTCGCAGGCTGGTAAAGTGCTTGGAGGCAAAAAAGCAGTTTGAGGAATCACGGTAGCTCCGCCTGAGCCGAGGACGACGCGCCCCGCGGCTCGGACGGAGCCTCGCCCTACCCGAAGCGGGCGCCCTGCAAGCTAGCCGTTCTCATCAGACTCGATCGGTTTACGCACATTCCGAGCAAGGACGTGTTTCAGGAACGGGCGTTTGTAATTCTCAAAAACGGCCGTGATGATTGCCGCGTCATCCGCATAGCCCGTTCTCGGAATGGCATCCGGCAGAATATCGACGCCCGTGCGTAAGTAGAACAGCGCAAAAGCGGATTCTGCAATCGCCGTAAATGGAATGGATCGATTCAGGCCAGCATGAAAATCTTCGACAATTTCCGCCAGAAACTCGACTTGGTCCGGGAGATTCGGGAATTCTGTGACCTGCGTCACGGCCAGTCGGATTTCTGGCAACCAGCGAATGAGCTTGTCCAGATGGGCCGGTGTAATCCGACGAGCACCGTCCGCGATGAATTCCTGTAGTTCCACGTTCATTTGAAAAGACGAGAAAGCCTACCATCATCCACCCTCGAAAACAAAGCTCCGAAATAACAGAAGGCAGCGAAGAGAATTTGAACAGAAGGAAACCGCGTGGGAAGCCTATGCTACAATTGGGGCAGGCACCCTGCCTCTGCGGTTTGGACATCTGCGGGAGTTCACAATATTCCTTCTTAGCGATAACTGGCTCCAAACATTCGAGAGGCCCGTATCTAAAAAAAATCTGCGTAATCTGTGTAATCTGCGGATATGTTCAATCTGCTGCTTGTTTACAGGATCGCCGTGAGTTCTAGGGCCCGCTGTTTCGCTAAGTCCAGCTTCGTCTGATCCTTGCCCACACCGCGCGCCAGGTCTGCGCGTCCACCGCCTTTTCCATCGAGCATCGCGGTAAGTTCCTGCACAATCTTACCAGCGTGCAGCGTTTTCGTCAGCGCAGGATCAACCATCGCTAACACATGGATCTGTTCGTGGCTTCTGCCGAACAATATGGCGACGCCCACGAATTTCTTCGCCTTCAACAAGTTTGCCACAAACTGAAGCTGATCTCCGTTCGCACCCGGGATTACCTCCACGATAGCCCGTTTATCCACGGAAAGATTGCTGACGATCTGTTCTGCTTCACGCTGAAAGACCGCTGCGCGCTCTTTTTCTGTCGCTTTTTTCAGCTCGACTAACTCGCGATTCAATTCCTCTATCTTAGCCGTCCTTTGAGCTAACTGCTCTTGCAGATAGTGAAAGGCCACCAGACCAGTGAGAGCTTCCACTCTGCGGACACCCGCGGAAATGGCACCTTCACTAACGATCTTGAACAGGCCCAGCTGTCCGGTCCGCAGTACATGCGTACCGCCACATAACTCCATGGAGTAACCATCCAATCGCCCGGGGTTGCCGCCAATCTGCACAACCCGAACTTCTGCACCATATTTTTCGCCAAAAAACTGCATGATCTCCATGCGGGTTCTTACTTCTCGATAGGGCACTTCGATCCAGCTAACCGGATCATTCGCCACAATCCGCTCGTTGACTAACTCCTCGATATCTCGCAGTTGCTGCGTTGAGACCGGACTGCTATTGAAGTCAAAACGCAATCGATCCGGTCCAACGTACGAACCCTTTTGCCTAACTTCTTTGCTAACAACTTCATGTAAGGCCCAGTGAAGTAGATGGGTGGCCGTATGATGCGCCTCAATCCGCCGGCGCCGCGGGCGATCTACCTCTACAAAAATTCCCGCCGGAATGCTAATATCGATCGGCCTGGCCACCTTCAGATAAAATGTTCGCCCTTGCTTAACTACACCCTGTACCGGCACTACCTCACCGCCCGCAAGGACGATTTCGCCCGTATCGCTGACTTGTCCTCCCATCTCCGCGTATAAGGGCGAACGGTCAACAATCGCAAATGTCTGGTTCTCCTGACTGACAACCTGAACCAGCTTTGCGTTGGCCTCGTCACGATCAAACCCGACAAACTCGGTTGGAAAAGTTTCTGCGACGGCGCTAACTACTTCCTTTTCCTGCGCCGCCCGCGACCGTTCCCGCTGCTCCTCCATCTGCTTTTCGACCGCTTCGAGATCGAGCGTCAGATCGCGTTCCCGAACCAACACTTCCGTGAGATCGACGGGAAACCCGTAGGTGTCATACAGCTTGAATGCGGTTTCAGCTGGAAAAGCCTTGCCAATTTGTTTGTGGAATTCTTCCTCGAAAATGTGCAAACCGCGATCCAAGGTGCGATTAAATAAAACTTCCTCGCTATCTAACACCTCAACTAGCTTTTTTTCCTCCGATGCCAATTCCGGAAATATCGAGCCAAAGTTATCGACTACGGTTGGAACTAATTTACTAAGAAATCCCTCAGAACCGAAGCCGAGATAGCGACCAAACATTACCGCCCTGCGCAGGATGCGTCGCACGACATAGTTGCGATCGGTATTGCTAGGAAGAATTCCATCCGCGATCGCGAAGGAGAGCGTTCGAATATGATCCGCCACCACCCGGAAAGCGACGTCAATTTTTTCCTGGTCGGAGAGGTTCGAGCGCGTGCCAGGCAGCGTGCTTCCGTATGATTTGCCGCTCAGGTCCGAGATTCTTTGGAAGATCGGCCGGAAAACATCACTCTCGTAATTGGAAATTGTGCGGTTGAAATCTCGAAAATCTTGGGTGCATTCGATGACACCGGCGACCCTTTCGAAGCCGAGTCCGGTGTCCACATGTTTGGCGGGCAACGGCGAATACCCACCATCCGCATCGGCATTGAACTGGATAAAAACCAGATTCCAGATCTCCATGCATAACGGATTTCCCTGGTTGACCAACTTGCCTTCGGTGTCTCCCATTACCGTCAGGTCAACGTGGATCTCGGAACAGGGACCGCAAGGTCCGGTGTCGCCCATCATCCAAAAATTGTCTTTGCGGTTGCCGTTGATGACGTGGATCTTCGGATTCAAACCGGCTCCCGCAAAGGCGATTGCCCAATACTCGTAGGCTTCCTCATCAAATGCTGCCGGATCACCTTCGCTCGGTGCATAGACAGTGGCGTAAAGGCGGCTTGGCGGAAAGTTCCACCGGTCGACCAGAAGCTCCCAGGCCCAATTGATCGCCTCTCTTTTGAAGTAATCCCCAAAGCTCCAGTTGCCCAACATCTCGAAGAACGTGTGGTGAAAGGTATCGAAACCGACATCATCGAGGTCATTGTGCTTGCCGCCGGCTCGTATGCATTTTTGAGTATCGGCAACACGCGGCGGGGTGTAGGGCGGTTTCTCCTGTCCGAGAAAATATGGTACGAACTGGTTCATGCCGGCGTTCGTAAACAGCAGATTTGGAGCGCTAGGCAGCAAGCTCGCAGATGGCACAATCGTGTGCTGTTTTTCGCGGAAAAAATCCAAAAAAGATTGCCTGATCTCAAATGCCTTCATGGTACAGCGATCCAACGCTGAGCCGCGAAGATGCGCGAAAAAACCGGGCCGCTCAAGTAGCTTAGGAAAGAAGTCTAGAATTCAGCATAAGCATCCTGCTTGTATTCCTCGGCGAGCGCACAAACCCGCGTAGGCGAACGAACGCTCGGGATACAGGCTGGAAGCCTATGCTACAATATTTGGAGTCATCGCCCGAGGTCGTCAGGAAACTCCTCGAACGGATTATACACTCGGATCTCGTAGTACCACACCTCATAGCCGCGGACGCGCGTTTGAATTGCGGGCCGGCCGAAAAGCGCGCGAACGTCGGCCTGAGTGCTCAATCCCTGGAACAGTGCTGCCAGGCGCACCCTTTGAAAATTTTCTGGACCGAT
>DASXBV010000172.1:0-7176 GCA_036491515.1 Chthoniobacterales bacterium | reverse complement strand
AGCGATTTTCACGCGGTACTAAGCCGAAGTGGAAAATCGTTCGAACTCGACGAACTGAGGCCAGGTGACCTGATGTTCTGGTCTGGTACGTACAAGGTTGATCGGGATATCCCGATTACCCACGTGATGATCTACCTTGGGCAAGAAAAATCGACGGGCAAACCTGTCATGGTCGGAGCGACTGATGGACGTACTTATGACGGAGTTCGTCGATTTGGGGTCAGCGTTTTTGATTTCAAAATGCCAAGCGGCAAACCAAACAAGGATGATCCTGAGTTGACCTCAAAGTTTGAAGGATACGCCACCATTCCTGGGTTGCGCGAACCTAAGGTGGCGGCGAAGAGCCGGGATGAGGTGGGAGAGGGAACCAAGAGTGAAAAGGCGCCGAACGCGAAACAAAAGAAGAAGCCCCTGAGTGACGGGGATTAGCGCCTGAGCGATTTCCTGTTTACTCGGCAGGGCCTCGGTATAGCGTCCCCTCATGCTGGACATTCGTCTGATACGCGAAAAACCGGAGTTTGTTCGCGAGCGACTCGGGACTCGGGGCGTGGAACTGGTTGAACAGGTTGATAAGATTCTTGAGATCGACTCGGAGCGGCGACGTTTGGAGACCGAGTTGCAGCGGTTGAAGGCCGATCGGAACAAGCTAAGCAAACAGATTGGAATGCTTCGATCGAAAAAGGAATCTAGCGCTGAGGCGGAAGCACAGGTCCGGGCGATAGCTGAAGAAATTGCTGGATTGAGTCAGGCGGTGGCAGCGACCGATGAAACCCAAAAGAATTTATTACTCTGCATTCCGAATCTACCCCATGCAAACGCTACCATAGGGGCGGATGCCAGCGCGAATCCTGTAGTCCGCATCTGGGGTGAAAAGCCGACTTTTAGCTATCAGCCGCTGGATCACGTTGACTTAGGAGCCAGGCTCGGCCTTTTTGATCTGGAACGTGCCGCCAAAATCAGCGGCAGCGGCTTTGTTTGCTTTACCAATCTGGGTGCACGACTGCAGAGGGCTCTAATCCAGTTTCTGCTGGACCTCCACACGATCCAACATGGTTATGTCGAAGTCTGGCCGCCGCATCTTGTGCGGCGTGAATGCATGGTCGGTACCGGACAATTGCCGAAGTTTGAGGAAGACGCCTACGGCCTGGAGCAAGGGCAAACTTTTTTGATTCCGACTGCCGAGGTGCCGCTAACAAACCTACATCGCGAGGAGACTCTGTCTTACAAGGAGTTGCCGAAGTATTTCGTGGCTCACACGCCCTGTTTTCGGCGCGAGGCCGGATCTGCGGGTCGAGACACGCGTGGCATCATTCGCATTCACCAGTTTGACAAAGTCGAATTGGTCAAGATTGCTACTCCGGAGGCTTCCTATGAGGAACTGGAGAAGCTGACGGCGGACGCCGAGAAAGTATTGCAGATGCTTGGCCTGCACTATCGAGTCATCGAACTTTGTACGGGGGATCTTGGGTTCAGCATGGCAAAAACTTATGACCTGGAAGTCTGGGCTCCCGGCCAAGATCGGTATTTGGAAGTCTCGAGTTGCTCGAATGCAGAAGATTTTCAGGCACGCCGGATGGGTCTTAAATTTAAGGATGCTGATGGAAAGAATCGTTTCTGTCATACCCTGAACGGCTCAGGTACCGCACTAGCTCGGCTCTACGTTGCCCTTGTGGAAACCTACCAGCAGTCCGACGGATCCGTTTCGATCCCTCAGCCGCTCCGAGACTACGTGCGGGTTAAGGAGATTCGGAGTCCCTAGCGGAATTCTCCGTAAGCGAAAGCTCCAGCTTTTGCCTCTTCGTTCAGCGTTCACCTCTCATCCGGCCTTCCATCTTTCACTGGGCCTGTTTCTGAAGTTGCGTGGCTTCATCGTCCTCATTCTCCAGCCACTCGCAGAATTCTACGTAGATCGCCTTGCTGATCTCGATCAGGCGACCTTGGATTCTATCCAGGTATTCGTGAAGCCCGAGTTGAAAAACTTCGTCGATCGTGACGTAGCAAAGATCCGCCAAAAGCTTACCGGAAAGGCGCTCCGCTTCCACGTTGAACTGAAAATCTCCGCGATCGATTCCCGTGATCTTGTGGAGCGAATGATCAACGGAAACAACGCAGAAGAGGATTGATCGAGGGAACATCTGGTTCTTGACCAGGAATTCAACGACTTTCCAGGGTTTGACTTGGCCCCGATAATGCTTGCGATAGGGTTCGAGTGCGCTGCATGATTTCAGCACTGCCATCCACTGGACAGTGTCGACATTGCCGCCGATTTGTTCGCCGCTAGGCAGAAGGATGTGGTACTTGATGTCGAGGATCCGAGAAGTTCGATCGGCGCGTTCGAGGAATTTGCCGACCTGGATAAATTCCCAACCTTCGTCGTGCGCCATGGTCGCTTCACAGATGCCCTGGAACAGTTGCGATGCCTCGAGAGTCCACTTGAAAAATTCGTATGTACTGTTGTGAAAAAGGCGTTTCGCATCGCCACTCAGGAAAAACAGATACATGCGATTGATCTGTTCCCACATCTCGACCGAGATTTGTTCGCGTACCGTCCGAGCATTTTCTCGTGCGAAGGCCAGGCAGGAATAAACCGAGTTCGGATTTTTCCGCTGGAATGTGACGAAATCGACGACTGCATCGCCAGTAATCTCGGGATAATGTTTTTTGAACAGCTCGGTATCTTCCAGTGTGTAGATGATTGATTCCCAATGCTGTTGGGTTCGGGTATTGAGCAGTTGCGCATCGAGCATGAGCTGGAGATTGACATCCATCATCCGAGCGTTGTTCTCGGCGCGTTCTGTGTATCGGCTCAACCAAAAAAGAGCATCGGCAACTCGGCTTAACATATTTAAGGTGACCTGTTTTGAGGCTTGTTTTTTGCGTGCTGTCTTATCTCATCGGATCCGCTCCAAACCGAAAGCCCCGAAACGCAAAACTCCAAACGCCAAAACTCCAAACTGTTTACTCATCCAGCACCCAGGTGTCTTTGCTCCCGCCACCTTGAGAGGAATTGACGACCAGAGAACCTCTGCGGAGAGCGACGCGCGTTAATCCGCCCGGAATAATAGTGACCTTTTCTCCGTACAGGATGTAAGGGCGAAGATCAATGTGCCTTCCCTCAAAATGATCGTCGCAGAAGGAGGGAGAGCGAGACAACTGGATAACCGGTTGAGCAATATAGTTGCGCGGATTTTTCTCGATGGCCTGCCGGAAAGCTCCTCGCTGTTCGCTCGTCGACTGGGGACCCATCAGCATTCCGTAGCCACCGCTTTCATTTGCCGATTTCACTACGAGTTTGTCTAGATTTTCGAGAACATATTTTCGATCTGCATCAAAGTACGAAAGGTAAGTCTCGACGCTCTCCAGTATGGGATCCTGATCCAGGTAATATCGGATCATTTTCGGCACAAAGTAGTACGTCACCTTATCATCCGCCACACCGGTGCCGATTGAGTTTGCCAGACTGACATTGCCTCTGCGGTATGCGTCGACGATTCCCGGGACACCTAATACTGAGTCGCTCCGGAACACCAGCGGATCGAGAAAATCGTCGTCGATCCTGCGATAAATAACGTCCACCCGCTGTAGGCCTCGAGTTGTCTTCATGAAAACAACCCCGTCTTGGACCACAAGATCCCCGCCCACGACGATCTCAATGCCCATGGTTCGAGCCAGGAAAGAATGCTCGAAGTAAGCCGAATTGTAGATTCCGGGTGTGAGCAACACCACATTTGGATCCGGGTTGCTGTTCGGAGCCATGAACCGCAGCACATCCAGCAACTCAAAGCAGTAAGTTTCTACCGGCCGAACCAGGTAACGGGAGAATAGTTTTGGGAACACCCTCTTCATTGCCTGCCTGTTTTCCAGCAAATATGAGACGCCGGAAGGGCAGCGGGCGTTATCCTCGAGCACGAGATAGTTTCCGTCGGAATTGCGGATTAGATCTGTGCCGCAGATATGGATATAGACATCTCTTGGCACGTCGAAACCCATGAACTCAGGCCGGAAATGGACGGCGCTCCGAATGATCTCCCCAGGGATGACGCCATCGCTCACGATCTTTTGCTCGTGATAAATGTCATGCAGGAACAGGTTCAGGGCCGTGATCCGCTGGGTAAGACCGCGTTCCACGTGCTCCCATTCGGCGCGCGGTATGATTCGCGGGATCAAGTCAAACGGGAAGATCCGTTCGGTCCCCTCTTGATCGTTGTAGACCGTGAACGTCACGCCCTGGGTGAGAAAAGCGTTGTCTGCAATTGTTCGCTTCTTCTGGAACTCCTCTGTGGACATGTGGCCACAACGATCGAATAACCATCGATAATGCGGACGCACCTCGCAGGATGGCGCGAACATCTCGTCGAAGAAAGTTTCCAGCTTGTATCCCTCAAAAAGATTCCCCATAAAGCTGCTAAATTAACCAGCCCTGCCCCGCACGCGAAAGAAAAAACCGCAATACGGGATCTCTTTGATGTCGGAGCGGACAGGAGTATGGTGTTAAAAACATGACTGCACTTAGTATTTTCCTTTTCCTGGGAACTCTCGCCCTTTCCCTCTGGGCGACCTGGAGGGTGAAAGCGGCTTACTCGAAGTACAGCCAGGTTCCGGCGTCTTCTGGCATGACAGGTGCCGAGGTTGCTGCGCGGATCATGGCAGCCTCGGGCATCAACGACGTTCAAATCGTGGAATCCAACCAGATGCTTGGCGATCATTATGACCCGTTGAATAAGACTTTGGTGCTTTCTTCGGAGAACTTTCACGGATACTCGACCGCAGCTGTTGGTGTGGCCGCGCACGAGACCGGCCACGCGATTCAGCATAAGATGGCTTACGCGCCGCTCAACATGCGGATGGCCGCTGCCGGTCTGGCCGGATACGCGAATATGGCCGTTGCATTTCTGCCGATCGTCGGGTTCATGACGGGTCTTTTTCGCCCTATGCTCTTGGTGATGTGTATCGCTTGGGGCGTCATCATGCTATTTAACTTGATTACGCTTCCGGTCGAGTTTGATGCATCAAATCGCGCCAAAAAGGTTCTCCTTGCTATGGGCTTCATTCGCGGGCAAGGCGAGGTCGAGGCAGTGAACCAGGTGCTCGATGCCGCAGCATTAACGTATGTGGCGGCTTTCCTGACCTCTCTAGGTTACTTGCTCTTTTACCTGTTGCCTCTTTTAACCGGCGGTCGTCGCGACTGAGTGTCAATCGTCATCGATGCGTTTGGAGGGGAGTCGCTGTGGCGACTCCCAAATGCGCCTCGGACGCCTCCCGGCGCTGCGAGCAGTGCCCCTCCAAGTTTTTTCGCCGCAGCCGGTTTTTTCGGCGGGCCCCGCAGGGATTGAGGGATGCAGAAACAAATGCGCAGAAAACAAACTTCCAAGAAACGATTTATGGAGAAAAATTCCTCCGTCTCCCTCTCTGATCCGTCGCTTTATATAAATCGCGAACTCAGCTGGTTAGAGTTCAATGAACGCGTATTGGAAGAAGTTCAGGATTCCAGGAATCCCTTACTGGAGCGCGTGAAATTCCTTTGCATCGTCGCGTCGAATCTAGACGAGTTTTTTGAAATACGCGTTGCCGGATTGAAGCAGCAGCATCTGAGTAACCTGGCCGCGCCCGAGCCTGATGCACTGACTCCGAGTGAACAGCTTGCCGAGATTTCCTCGCGAGTGCGCAAGATGGTCGATGATGAGTACCGACTTTGGAACGAACAACTCGTCCCGGCCTTGGAGCAGAACAATGTCTTCTTTCTGCGCTACGAAGAGCTTACGAAGGAAGAGACGCAGTATTACACGAAATATTTCGAGAAGTCGGTATACCCGGTGCTAACGCCGCTGGCTGTAGACCCGGTTCATCCGTTTCCACAGCTTCTGAACAAAAGCCTGAATGTGGCAGTCGAGCTGGAAGGGACAGAGCTCAATACGAATTTAGCTGTAGTTCAGGTTCCGCGTATCCTGCCGCGGCTACTACCCTACAAGGCGGGCGAAAAGGGAATTTACCGTTACATTTTCATCGGCAACCTGATCCAGGCGCATGTGGGTTCACTCTTCCATGGGGTGAAAGTGAAGGGTGCTTACCAGTTTCGAGTAACCAGGAATAGCGATCTCTATCTCGACGAGGAAGAAACCGTTAATTTGTTGAAAGCGATAGAGCTTGAATTGCGGAAACGGAGTCGCGGTAACGCTGTTCGCTTGGAAGTCCAAACGGATTGCCCGGCCCACATTGCTGATCAATTGCTTCAATCCTTTAGTCTCACG
The DNA here is from genome assembly GCA_036491515.1 of Chthoniobacterales bacterium. Lineage (GTDB taxonomy): Bacteria > Verrucomicrobiota > Verrucomicrobiia > Chthoniobacterales > JAFAMB01 > JAFAMB01. Next base: position 928 of record DASXBV010000172.1, on the reverse strand, counting down.
AATGAAGATCTCTACCGGGTCGCCGGACCGATTAATTTTTTGCGCCTGATGCCCGTGATCTCTGAGGTGCAGCGACCGGATCTCAAGTTTCGCCCCTTCGTTCCCGCAATCGTCAGTGGGTTGCCACATCACGAGGATATTTTCTCCCAGATCCGGCGGCGGCCAATCCTCGTGCATCACCCGTACGAAAGCTTCCAGACAGTGGTTGATTTCATCGAGCAAGCTGCCGAGGATCCAGACGTCCTGGCGATCAAGCAGACGCTTTATCGAACAAGCGGAGACTCTCCGATCGTGGCCTCGCTCGCCGAGGCGGGTGCGAGTGGCAAACAGGTAACTGTCGTCATCGAGCTAAAAGCGCGATTCGATGAGGCCGCGAATATCAAGTGGGCGAGAACATTGCAGGAGGCGGGCGTTCATGTCGTCTACGGGATCGTCGGCCTGAAGACACACGCCAAGTTGGCGCTCGTCGTTCGTCGAGAAGAGGATGGGATACGGCGGTATGTCCATCTCGGTACCGGGAACTATCATCCGTCCACCGCGAAGCTTTACACGGATCTAGGCTTGCTTACATGTGATCCGGATCTAACAAAGGACACGGCGGACCTATTTAACTGGCTGACAGGCGTTTCAGTCTTTCCAAATTTAACGAAAATCAAAGCGGCGCCAAAAGCTCTACACGATTTTGTGCTCGAGATGGTCGGCCGCGAAGCCGACCACGCACGGGAGGGCAAACGTGCGTCGATCTTCGCGAAAGTGAATTCGCTGGTCGATCCGGAAGTAATTCAAACCCTTTATCGCGCGTCTCAAGCCGGGGTCAAAATCGATCTTGTGATTCGCGGAGTTTGTTGTTTGCGGTCAAAGGTGCCCGGGGTTAGCGACAATATCACCGTGCGAAGTTTGGTCGGCAGATTTCTAGAGCATAGCCGAA
>DASXBV010000171.1:0-18817 GCA_036491515.1 Chthoniobacterales bacterium | reverse complement strand
AGCTGACCGCTTCGATCGCTCATGAAATCAATCAACCGTTGGCCGCCATTGTAACCAATGCCAATGCCGGTCTACGTTGGCTGGCCACCGACACGCCTAACCTAGAGGAAACCAGACATGCGATTCGCCGCATCATTCGGGACGGAAGTCGAGCCGGCGAAGTAGTCGCTAGCATGCGGGCTCTCTTCAAAAGGGCTCCCACAGCGAAGGAGCCCGTCGACATCAAGGATGTCATCCAAGAGGTTCTCGCCCTCACGCAGAGCGAAGTACAGAGAAATCGCGTTTCACTAAGGACTCAATTCGCAACTGACCTGCCGCTTATAATTGGGGACAGGACCCAGTTGCAACAGGTCATTCTCAATCTCGTACTCAACGCAATCCAGGCGATGAGCACATTAATGGAAGGTCCGCGAGAACTTCACATCAGTTCGCAAACGATTTTCGACAGCTTCGATCAGGCAGAGAACAGCGGCAAAGATCGCCAAGGTTCGATCGCAGCGGGCCAAACGCGCCTGCTGATTGCAGTGCGAGATTCGGGCCCAGGTCTGGGCTCTACGGATTGTAATCTTCTTTTCAAATCCTTTTATACGACGAAGCCAGAAGGGCTTGGGATGGGGCTAGCGATCAGTCGCTCCATTGTCGAGGCGCACGGCGGACGCTTATGGGCTGAGCCGAACGATGATCGTGGCGTAACCTTCCATTTCACGTTGCCAGCCGTCCATCACTCATAAAAAGTGGGCCCCCATTAATATCCCGACTTTGGAGCGTTTACTTAAGCTCGGGCTTTTCTTTACACGGCGATGTGCCAAGCGAGAAGCTGTGCGTCTGGTCGAGCGGGTCGCGGCCGAGTCGTTCGAATTCGATCCAACCCGGATCGTGGTGCCACCGCTCGATGGCTTGAACGTGCCTGAACTCCGCTCCGCGATGTTGGCCGTGGATGCCGAATTGAGGGCCGGCGGCGTCGGAGGCCCGCTGATGGTCGAGGCGCTCGCCACCGTACTGTCCGTTCACTTGATCCGTTATATCACGGGTCGGCATCGGCGGCCGGCCTCGACTGATGGCGTACTTCCGCGTCGGAAGCTCCACACGGTCACTGAGTACATCATGGAAAATCTCGAAGGCAGTCCAACGCCGGAGCGAATGGCTGCCGTTGCCCATCTCAGCCCCTATCACTTCGCGCGACAGTTCAAGGCGACCACCGGGTTGCCGCCGCACCAGTATGTGATCGCGCGCCGCGTTGAACAAGCGCAGCACCTCCTGCGGATCGCGGACCAATGGACATTATCTTCGTTGCTCGCGCCCCTCGAGCGAATCGGAGATCATGCCACGAATATAGCTGCGGATTCCTTCTGGCGCGATCAAGCCACTGATATTCGTCATACCTACAGCCCAAAAATGGCATGAGTCTACGCGCGAGGCGGCCCCTCCTCGTCAAGTCCGCAGGTGACTCCGGAATATTCGAGCAACTTGACTAAGCCCAGGATCAGCAAAGCCGGTTTCAACAGCAGCAACGACACCCTTATCAGAACACCCAGCAATCTTCCTAAGGGCAACAAACACAATAGGAACCCTCCTGCGAAAGCCACGACGACAGCCCGCATCGGTTCGCGACGAATCTGCGCTTCAAGATCATTCCACAGCTGATGTAGGTTCTTATCCATAAGGACGACGGTACGCCTGAACCATACCAACACGCCACCTCCTGGTTCCATAAATTCACCCGCCGACTTATGGCACCTGTTCTGGATGGTATTTTCGCCAATAACGGGTCAATCCAGTCACGCTCATCGACGCAGGATCTGCTTGTTCATACGTGCTCAAATCCTCCGGTTTGGCTCCGCCCAATAATAGCTCGTTCTCGGTAAACTTTTGAAACTCCGGAACGATTTCCGTTTCGGACTTGCCATCGAGCAGCCTCTGTTTCATCCAATCCGCCCAATTGAACAGACGTTTTTCCAGGGCGTCCAGTGACCTTGTTGGGTCGTCGACCCTTCCGAAATGAGTCACATGCAACGAGAAGGGTTTGAGCGCGCGGATTTTGTCGAGCGACTGTTTCCATGATTCCAAATGAATGTCCGGCGGTGGGAACGGCGGGATTGCCGGGCCCTCGCGGATGAGAACCCCGGCAACATCTCCGGCAAAAAGGGTCCGGTCTGATTCCTCCCAATACGCGTTATGGTGTGCGGCATGGCCCGGAGTGTAGAGCACGCGGAATTGCTGAGAGCCAAATCGCAGCATGGCGCCGTCATCGACAGCGATCACCTGGTCTTCAGGAATTGCTCCGACTGTTCCCCACAAGTAGTCCATCTTATCGCCGTAAATTCTGGTCGCGCTTGCGACCAGTCTGGACGGGTCGACGAGGTGCGGCCGACCCTTTGGGTGGACATAGATCTTGGTTCCAAACTTTTCCGCCCAGCGCCAGGCGCCGCCGGTGTGATCCAGATGAACGTGAGAAGCCAGGAGGTGGCGAACATGCTCGGGTTGGAATCCGAGTTCCCTGATCCCCTGTACCACGGAGTCAAAGACGGATTCCGGACCACTGTCCACGATAGCTAATTCGTTTGGACCGGACTCCACGAGCGCGATGCAAATGACGTCGGGCGATCCGTGATACAGAGCGTCGATTAAATGAACCATCCTGGGCACTGATAAACCAAATTTGATTGCTTCTCCGGTAAAAAATTCAGTATGCGTAGCCCAGTTATTTTGGCGCAAATGAACTACTTATCGCGAATGTTGCAGGCTGGGAAATTGGTTGTCGTGGCCTTTTTATGTGTGGCGACCAACTCCGTTTGGGCGCAGGGCCGGCAGCATGTAAAAATCACTCCGGCGCAACAACTGATCGCCAGACAAGCGCCTCCAGTCGTCAACAACAATGTCCTGGCGCAAATGACGCCCGATAACGCCTCGGTGCTAGTTTCCTTATCCAGACAGAGGGCGTACGTGTACGCGGGAACCCAGCTTGCTATCGACACGCCCATTTCTTCGGGAAAAAAGGCCGGATTTACCCCGACCGGAAACTTTACGATCATGGAGAAAGATCCAAAACATCGCTCGAACATTTATGGCAACTTTGTTGATTCGAGGGGCCGGATTGTTCGGGGCGGGGTCAGCGCCCGGATTGATTCGGCGCCGAGCGGAAGCCACTTTGAGGGAGCGCCGATGTTTTACTTTATGCGATTAACGTCGGAAGGAGTCGGAATGCACATCGGAATCTTGCCGGGATATCCGGCCTCCCACGGCTGTGTCCGTATGCCGGCTGAAATCGCGCCACAAATTTACGCCCGGGTAAAGTTAGGCACTCCGGTACAAGTGGTTAACTAGTGCACCGTCTCCTAAATCCGTGACCTGCGGCGAAGCCCAAGGGATTTAGGAGACGGTGTACCAGCTTACGGAGAGTTTACGTCGCCTCGCGCGTATGCTATCTGTTGTTTGAATCGGGCCCATGGTGGTGCTTCAAGACATGTCAACCGCGGACCGCAGCAGGGAAAGGGCTGTGACTCCGGCTTGACAAGCGCCTCCGCAAGCCTGAATAAGAAGGCCCACCCTCAATGGCTCTCCCCAGCAAGTTCAGCTTCAGTTTCTCAAAATTCCCTGAAGGCGGTCTAATTTTGGCGATCGTGGTTCTCGGTATTTTATTGGCCGTCTTTGGCGGAACCGTTCAGCTTCCGAAGTTTCGGAACAATGCGGAAGGTAAACCGGAACGGGTCTTTGAGACGACGCCGGCTGGACAGAAGGTTCCGGCCTTTCAAACCGTCAATAAGTTCTTCAATCCGCGCACCCTGATCCAGATTGCGAAGGACACGAGTTTCTTTGCGATCATGGCAGTCGGGATGACCGTGGTCATTATCACCGCAGGAATCGATCTTTCGGTCGGTGCTACCTACGCGCTTGCCTCGGTTTGTGGGGCGCTGTTCCTGACGCAATACGGGTCTTCTGGTGGTATCGGCGCTGTGATCATTGGGGTCCTCGTGACTGTGGGCGTTGGGATATTATGCGGATTGGCGAATGGATTGATGATTACGGCCTTCAACGTCCACCCGTTCATCATCACCTTAGGTACGATGGCGATCTACCGAGGTATCGCATTTGTCCAGACAAACGGACAGTCCATCGGCGGTTTCCCGGAGGCATTTCGAAATTTCGTTCGGCAGGAATTCAATGGGCTAAGCCTGGTGCCGCTTATTGTGATGATTATCGTCATGATCCTTGGCGGCATCTTTCTTTCGAAGATGGCCATAGGCCGGAAAGTGTACGCGATCGGGGGCAATGAAACGGCCAGTCGCTACAGCGGGATTCGTGTCGGCAGCGTAAAGGTTCTCGTGTACGCGATCTCCGGGCTAACTGCGGGAATCGCAGCAGTTTTATCTTTAGGCTATTATGGCGCCGGTTCGTCCGGAGACGGTTCAGGGTATGAATTGAACGTTATCGCCGCGGCCGTGGTGGGCGGCGCGAGCCTGGTGGGCGGCAAAGGCACCGCCCTTGGTGCCTTATTAGGAGCCGTCATCCTTCAAATGATCTCGAACGGATTGGTCATCCTTAACATCCCGCAAAACTACAGCCAGATTGTCATCGGTTTGGTGGTGATAGCTGCGGTGTTGTTTGACCAGTTCAATGCCTGGTTGGCGAACAGACGTTTGTTGGCCAAAACCAGCCGTATAAAAAAGGAAGTGATCGAGTCGAGCGACACTCCAGTTTCTATAACTCCTCAAACAAAATGATAAGAAAATTAGGTCTAACTGTAACGAGCCTTTTAGGTTTGGCGGCAGCTACTTGTTTCGCTGCCGAAAAGACGTACACGTTTGGCGTCATTGCCAAATCCAATAACAACCCTGTATTCCAAGCTGCCAAGACCGGAGCTGAGGACGAGGCTGCGAAGCTGAGTAAGGAACACGGAGCGGACATCAAGATCGACTGGCGCACTCCAAATGAAGAGGACCCTCAGAAGCAGGCGGACGCAGTCGAACAATTGGTAAATGCCGGGGCGAGTGGCATCGCCATAAGCGCCTCAGACGCCAACAAGTTGACTGACGCCATCGACAAAGCTGTGGATAGCGGCGTGCCAGTGGTGATGTTTGACTCTGACGCGCCAAAGAGTAAGCGGCTCGCCATTTTCGGCACCGACGATATCGACTGCGGTCAGAAGGTTATGTCTGAACTGGCCAAGGAAATGGGTGGCAAAGGGGTTGTGGCGATTCTTGCCGGCAACCAAAACGCTCCGAATCTCCAGAAACGCGTCCAAGGCGTGAAGGAAGAGGCCAAAAAGTATCCCGACATCAAGATCCTTGATTCCTATTATCATAAGGAAACCCCCCAAGACGCGGCTGCCAAGGTTGAGCAGGTGATGCAGGCTCATCCAGAAATCACCGGCTGGGCAATGGTCGGCGGTTGGCCTTTGTTCACTGACAATGCGCTGAAATTCGCGCCTGGCACCGTCAAGGTCGTAGCGGTCGATGCGCTCCCGGCGGAGCTTGGTTACCTCCGAGACGGTCACGTTCAAGTCCTCCTGGCGCAGCAAGTCTACGAATGGGGCAGCAAATCGGTCGACATGCTGTACGACAAGGTCGCGGAAGACAAAAATCCACCTTCCACCTTCGTGAAGGGAGAACTGATTCCCATCACCAAGGACAACGTGGATGAGTTCGCGAAGAATTGGGAAAAATGGTTGCCCAAAAAGTAACCGCTGAAACAGTCTGAATGAATTGCGGGCTCCCGGGGCTTTGCGGCTCCGGGAGCCCGAACTTTGAGAAGTGAGAAGTCAGAAGTAAGAAGTGAAAGGAGTCCGACAGCGATTGCGAGCGGTACGTGGTGAGGCGCTCATTGTTTACCGCCCACCGTTCACGGCGTTTCACCTCTCACCTTTCACTTCTTACTTCTGACTTCTTACTTCTCTCCCCAATGGCCTTCCTCACCGTCGAACATATTTCTAAAAATTTCCCGGGCGTTCGTGCTCTTGACGACGTGTCGGTGGAGTTTGAAAAAGGCTCTGTTCATGCATTGATGGGTGAAAACGGAGCAGGTAAAAGCACGCTTGGTAAGATTATTGCCGGAGTTTATACGGCCGACGAAGGAACCATCAAAATCGAAGGGCATGAAATCAGACCGACCGACCCGCGACATGCCCAGGGGCTGGGAATAGCTCTTGTCCATCAGGAATTGGCGTTCTGCCCAAACCTGACAGTGGCGGAAAACCTGCAATTAGGAAGAATGCCTACGAGGGCAGGTTTCGTGGACATGCCAAAGCTCCGGGAGAGAGCGGAGGCATTAATGAACGAAATTGAGGCGAATATTGATGTCGACAAACCTTTGGTTCAACTCACGACCGGTCAGGAACAGATGGTTCAGATTGCGGCTGCGGTCGGCGTGAATGCGCGGATAATCATTTTCGACGAACCGACCAGCTCGTTGTCGGTGAACGAAAGCGAACACCTCTTCAATCTGATCAATCGCCTGAAGCGGCGAGGTGTGACGATCGTTTACGTATCACACCGCATGGACGAGATTTTCAGGCTCTGTGATACAATCAGTGTTCTTCGCGATGGCAAGCATGTTGCGACCGAGTTCATCGCGCAAACCAATCGTGATCGAGTGATCCGGCAGATGGTTGGTCGCGAGGTGTTGACCAGGCGACCGAAGCATCTCGATCTGGAGCCGAGCGAAGAAATTCTCCGGGTCAAGAATCTTTCTTCAATAGGCAAATTTGAGAATATTTCATTTTCCGTGCGTCGCGGCGAGGTCGTCGGTATGGCCGGACTTGTCGGTGCGGGTCGAACCGAAACTGCGAAAGCGATCTTTGGACTCGATAAGCACGCTACCGGCGATGTGTTTATCAAGGGAAAGAAGCTAAAGCTCGGAGATGTTCACGAATCGATGCGGCGACGGATCGGGTTCCTACCCGAAGACCGGAAGAAGGAGGGACTCGTTCTCTCGATGAATATTTCTGATAACGTGTCACTGCCGCACATTGATCATTTTACAAAGCTCGGATTCGTCGATCGCACCCGCGAATTGACGGAAGTGGAGAAGCTAACGAAACGTCTTCGGGTTAAGGCACCATCGATCGAATCCATCACTGCGGGTCTGAGTGGCGGTAATCAACAGAAAGTTGCGCTAGCGAAGTGGATGGCGCGCAGCTGCGACCTTCTCATCGTGGATGAGCCGACGCGAGGTGTTGACGTGGGCGCAAAAGCCGAGATTTACCAGCTGCTTGATGAGGTGGCGTGTCAGGGTTTGGCGGTCTTGATGATCTCCTCTGAGCTGCCGGAGCTCCTGAATCTCGCGCGGCGAATTGTCGTATTGCGCGAGGGATTTCTGACGGGAGAACTGAGCCATGAAGAGTTTTCGCAGGAGAACCTGTTGAATCTGATGGCCTAGCTGAGGGGGGATTGAGAAAGAACTCGAGAATTCAAGAACTCGAGAATTCAAGAACTCGGGAACTCAAGGACTCGAGTTCTTGAGTTCTCGAGCCCCGATCAAATTCCCAAAAGCCTTTTCCGCAACATATCGAGCGCATGCTGCGTACACATCCGTTTGAAGGACTGGCGATCCGTGGGAAAGAACAGCTGCTCGACTTGAGTGGCGTGCGAGCGGCTTGCGAAGCCGATGAAGACGGTTCCCACCGGCTTCTGAGCTGTGCCCCCATCGGGACCGGCGATTCCCGTCGTTGAGAGAGCGAAAGTGGCCCCGCTTCGTCGCAGGGCTCCCTCGGCCATCGCCCGAGCGACCTCGTCGCTCACTGCTCCGGCATTAGAGATCAGCTCTGCGGAAACACCGAGTGTTCGTGTTTTTGTAGCGTTTGAGTACGTGACGTTCCCTTCGATAAACACGGCCGAAGATCCGGGAACGTTTGTGACACGGTTCGCCAGCAATCCTCCGGTGCACGACTCTGCGGTCGCTAACGTCGCTGATTGCGCGGCCAGGAGCTGCACGATGACCTCCTCTAATTCCTTCTCTTCGGTCGTGATGATGTACGGTGTCAGTTCGCGCAAAATGATCTCCTCCGCCGCGTCGACGGCCGATCGAGAGCCAATAATGCGAATATCGACCTCGCCCATGCGCGCGCAATACCCGAGCTCCAAGCCTGGTATGGCCAGGAGCTGGTCACCAACCATTTTCTCGATGTAGGATTCGCCCAGGCCGGTCGTCCGAAAGGTCCGGGCATGCAGATCGTGGTCACCAGCCAGGCTTTGCAAAATCGGCAACGTGTAGGTGTTGAACATCGGCTGGAGTTCGCGGGGCGGTCCGGGAAAGAGAAAGAGATGTGGGATGCCGTTCCGCGCAGGAAGATAAAGCCCCGGAGCTGTTCCGAAATCATTGGGAAGTACCGTAGCGCCTTCTGGCACATAGGCCTGTCTGGAAATGTGATCGGTCAATGTTAACCCGCGCCGCTCAAATCGTTCTCTAATCTTCTGAAAAATGCGATCGTCATACTGCAACGGGCGGCCAGTTAGCTCTGCAACAATTTCGCGGGTGATATCATCCGAAGTCGGGCCGAGACCGCCGGTCAGGAGAATTATATCGCTCCGGCTGGCGGACTCCAGAATCGCGTCACGAATCGTATCCCCGTCGGGAATGGTCACCTGTCGCTGCACGCGCAATCCAAGTGGAAAAAGCCGCTGACCGAGAAAGGGGAGGTGCGTGTTGATGACGCTGCCGAAAAGGAGTTCCGTGCCGGTGTTTAGGACCTCGACGCGTGCCTGTGAGCTCATTTTGGGTCCAGAAAGTGAATCCATTTTGTGACCATCCCGTGCAAGGCCTCGTCGTCTTCCAGTTCAAAAATGTATAAAAGATTGCTCAGCATCCGCATCAGGATCAGCTTGGGATCGGCGATCTGGAGATGGCTCGGATGCAAAGTGAGCGCTTGCTTTGACAAAATCTCGGCACAATCGCGAGTTGTTAAAATACGACCCCCGTCAAACGGATCAAACAGCACTGCACCATGTCGAACGACGAAATGCCCGGGGAGATTGATTCCATCGACTGCGATGGACGCTCTTCGCGCGACGATCATATACAAAACTGAGAGCGAAATGGGAATGCCGAGTCTGGAATCGATGACGCAAGGCAGCAGGGAGTTGCGAACGTTGTAATAATCATCTGCATTGCCGCGAAGCCCCAGATCCGTGCCGAAAAATTGGGCCATGGCCACGACTCGGGAAGTGTCCGAATCGTGGCCTGATAGGCGAACTCTCAGCTCACGACCCCAAGAGTCGATCGTTTTCCGATACGGCTCAACGTCGACTCCAGGAATAAAGATCTGTGCCAAATACCAACATGCCCGCTCCAGCTCGACTGGATCCTGGATCTTCCGGCAGATTTCTTCGAACGCGATTCTCGCGTGCCGGATTTCGATTTCCGAGAGGATCTCCCGGATATGAAAAACGACCTGTTTGTCATCGGTCGATAAAAGGTCTCGAAGATCCGGGATTGTCTCAGTTCCACCTTCGGCGAGCTGCTGTTTGATGAGATGGACTGTTTCCGGATCGTCGTCTTTGAGAAGTCGAATTATCGCCTCACGCTGCTTGAACATGGGGGTAAGTCACAAAACCAAATTGAGACGCGGCGCGTCGCTCCATAAGCTTTCCAACGCGTAGAATTCGCGTTTCTTCTGATGAAAAATATGGACGAGAACTTCAGAATATTCCATCACGAGCCACTGACTCGCTACAGAACCTTCCGATGCCAGCGGAGAGAGGCAGGCATGCTCCCTGAGACCTTCGCGGATACCGTTACTGATAGCCTTCAGATGAGGCTCAGAAGTGCCCGAGCAGATCACAAAGAAATCCGTGAAGGACGAGATTCCGCGAAGATCGAGAACCACGATGTCCTCAGCCTTCTTGTCTTCGGCCAGTCGGACACAAAGCCGAACTAAATCCTCAGCTCCGATAGGCCTCTCCCCGGTAAAGATTTCGCTCGTGGATATAACGCAGCACGTTCTCCGGAACCAGATACGAGATTGGCAAATTGTTGGCAATCCTCTTTCTGATCTCAGTTGACGACAGATCGAAGCGCCGACGGACGACAGGGTAACGCAGTTCTAACGGCAGGTCCGACCGACTCAAGATCGCAAAATTTACAAGCTTATCCAACTGATCGAACTCATTCCACTTTGGCAAGGCAGGGACATGATCTTCGCCGATCAGAAAAAAGAGTGCGGCCTGCGGATACTGAGCCCGATACGCCCGGGCGGTATAAATGGTGTAGGAGGGCGGTTCTCGATTGAGCTCGAGCGGGTCGGCGGCAAAACGAGGTTCATTCTGAATGGCGAGCCTGATCATCGCCAAACGATCTCCCGCGGACGCGCCCGGTTGATCCGGCTTAAATGGCGACTCGGCCGCGGGAATAAAAATTACCCGGTCGAGACATAAATCCTCCATGGCTTGACGCCCGAGAATCAGATGCCCGTGATGAATCGGGTCGAATGAACCCCCGTATAGCCCAAGTCTAAGCATTACGGTCCTGCGCCTCCCTTATTCTGCGAGCCTGTTTTCATGGACTCATCTTGGCCGATAAAGGAGGAAGTCTACCAGAAAAGTGTGGTGAAACAGGCCAGGAACCGTAACATGCGAGGCAACCTATGGAACAAAGTAGCTTAGGTCAACTTCTGCTCGTTGGTGTGCCCGGACCAGAGTTGGATCCTGAAACTGCCCGCGTTTTCCGCAAGGTGCAGCCCGGAGGGTATATTCTCTTTGGCCGTAACATTCGTTCGGCGTTACAGCTTCGGAAGCTTATCGAAGACTTGCGAGATTTGTCGCGGATTGAACCGATCATCACCATTGACCAAGAGGGTGGCAGGGTCTCTCGCCTCAAACTCATCGGAAACGAGCCGCCAAACGCCCAGCAACTCAGAGAAAAAGGTGTTCCTGACCTCGTTCGGGAGCATGCTCGGACCACCGGAGAGTTACTGCGCCTGTTTGGATTCAACTTAGACCTCTGCCCGGTCCTGGACATCTCTTTCGAGGAGGACGCAGAGAATTCGCTCCGTGGCCGATGTTATGGGACCTCAGTGGTAGAGGTGATTAAGTTCGCTGGCGCGTTTAATGACGCTCTCCTGGAAACAGGCATCCTGTCCTGTGGAAAGCATTTTCCCGGTTACGCTGGCGCTAAGCTCGACCCGCACCACGACCTTCCTCGCATCGATCGAAGTCGGAAGGAATTAGACCGCGCTGAGCTCGCGGTCTTTCGAGAGTTTGCGCAGCGAGTCAGCAGCATGATGGTGTGTCATGCCTGGTACCCGGCATTTAACGTAGAAAAGACGCCGGCGTCGCTCTCCCGATCAATCGTGACTGATCTGCTGATATCTGAGCTCGGGTTCAACGGACTGATCATGACGGACGATCTCGATATGGGGGCCATCATCAACGAAGTAGGTTTCACGGCAACGATAGAGCGAGCAATTTGCGCCGGGAATCATCTGGCCATGATTTGCCACCGGATTCATTTGGTCGAGGAGGCGTTAGCGGCGCTGGAGAAAGTGAAACCGGCGGCTCTCGATCGGGCTCTGGCCGGGATTTCTCGTTTTAAGCCCAAGCTTGCTGCGCCGGAGCCTTTTTCAGAAGAACGGTTTCGTGCCTTGGACGAGGAGGTCCGGGAGCTTCGGGTGGCTACGCTCGGAGCGGAGAGAGCAGCTCTTCGCAGCCCGGAAGATGGAAGCCGCTCGCCGGTGGAAACGTATTAGCAAAATGGGGAAGGGACGACCTCGATCAAGCACTCGAGAACTCAAGCACTCGAGAACTCAAGAAGAACAAATAGTCTCGCGCCAAATTTCGCATCTCGATTCTTGAATTCTTGAGTTCTTGAGTGCTCGAGTGCTTGAGTTTAGTTTTAGCTATTCTCAAATGCTAAAAGAGATTGAGCAGTTGCTACTCCTTCAGGACCGAGATCAAAAAATTAAGATCTTTAAAGCGGAACTTGAGACGGTTCCATTTGAGCAGGAGCGGATCGATCAGCATCTGGCGGCGAAACAGAGTGCGTTTGAACAGTTGAAACACCGCAGTCGCGAGCTGGAGCTTCGGAGGAAAAATCTCGAATTGGACGCTCAGTCGCGCCGAGATTCAATTGTCAAGTATAAGACCCAGCAGTTCCAGACCCGGAAAAACGAGGAATTCCAGGCGATCGGTCAGGAGATTCACCGGTTTGAGAGGGAGATCGAACGGATCGAGGATGACGAGATCGAGGTGATGGAGCTCTCGGAACGCATCCAAAGCGAGATAGCTCATTCGGAGCAGGAATTGAAAGCGGCGAAGCGACAATCGGAACAGCAACATGCGGATCTGAAGAGGAAACAGTCGATTTTAGAAGAGCGCTTGCGTGAGGCGCAAGCGGAACGCGAACAACTGACGCAGGGGCTCGACCCGAATCTCCTATTTCAGTACACCCGTCTCTTCGCTACCAAAGGAGGGAATGCCGTCGTTCCGGTAGAGCACGAGTTCTGCATGGGTTGCCATATGAAGAACACGTCGGCGTTGGTTCATCGTGTAAAAATGGGTCTCGACATCGTCCATTGCGAGCAGTGCGGGCGAATTCTCTACTCTGCACATTGACGCATGGCCACGCGGAATCGACGAGCGGGCTGCGGATGTTGTGGATTTCTCTTTTCGTTTTTGCTGTTTCTCGTTGTTTTGCTGCTTGTCGGGGTCGGCTTGTTTTACTTTCAAGCGTCCAATCAGCTGAATCGACTCGCTTCGATCGCCCCGGTCCCCTTACCTCCAGCGGGATCCAGCCGCCAGCTGTATAATGAGACCAGGCAAAAATTTGCACATTTTTTAGCCGATTCGGCGGAGCGGAGTTTGACTTTGTCAAACGCTGAATTGAACGCGCTCTTGGCTGATTCTCCCGATCTCCGCATCTTGCATCGTGGCACAGTCGTGATTCTCAATCAGAACTCCGCAGATGTGTATTGCAGCGTACCGGTGTCTCTTCCGTTCCTGTCTCGCAGATATTTGAATTACACCTTCCACGTACGTCCCTCGGTGCGTGATGAGGACTTCGAGTTGAACGTCTTCCGAATTGATCGAGAAGGCACAACTCTCGGGCCGACAGAACTACGAAAGTTTCAAAACGTCGCAGTGGCCTCGGCCGAAAAAATCCTGTCGGTCTGGAACAAGATGCAAATGGATCGCTCGTTGCACGACGTCCGAATCGAGAACGGAAACCTGATATTGGCACGTTGATGGCTTGGGTTACTTCTTCGGAGTAGGCAAAGTCAGGGCAAACGCCGTCCATCCTGGTTGAGGCCGTTCTACCCAAATGTGCCCTCCGTTTGCCAAGACAAGCTCGCGGCAGATACTCAATCCCAATCCGGAACCGGCTGTGTCGGAAGAGCGGCTGAGGTCGGCCCGATAAAATCGTTCAAAGATCCGGTTTTCATGCTCGTGGGGAATATCTCGACCTGTATTGGCAATTCGGAAAAGCGCAAGCGAATCGGATTTGGCAAGTGAGATCGCAACGGTGCCGCCCTCAACGTTGTACTTGATAGCATTGTCCAAAAGATTTAGAAGAATTCGTCGAAGGTGTGATTCATCCGCGCAAACAATGGTTGCCGGGGAGATATCGAATTTCGTAGTGATTTTCTTGGGTAGAGCGAGGATTTCCGCGTCTTCTGCCAACTCGTGACACATCGCGCTGAAATCGACCGGTTCCTTTTTTACCGTAAGCGCTCCGGCGTCGGCACGTGAGAGTAGGAGCAATTTCTCGGCGATAGCTGAGAGATGTTCCGTTTGTTCCAGCAAATCAGCCAAAAGGCTTTCCATCCGTGGATCATCCACCCCGGCCTCGAGGGCCGATTCAATTTCACCATGCATGATCGTCAGCGGGGTTTTCAATTCATGAGAGGCGTCGCTGGAGAAACGGGTGGCTTGCGCGAAACTGCGCTCGAGCCGATCGAAAGTGTCGTTAAGCACCCGAACTAACCGGCCGACTTCATCATGAACCGAGGGTTGTGGTAACCTTTGGCCGAGGGCTTTGGCATGGATTTGTTCAGCCGCATCGGCTACATCCTGTAAGGGTTGAAGCGCTTTACCAGTGATCCACCAGACTCCAAAAGCAGCGACTAAGACTGCCACCGGAAGAGCTGTTAAATAAGCGCCTGCCAGATCAACGATCAACTCCGAAGTCTCTTTGTGAATCACAATTGGAGAATGCGGTTCATCTTTAATCTCGCGGAAAGCTTCGAGCTGTTCTTGATAAATAACCCAGCCGGAGGCGAAGCCGAAAATAAGTAGCTCGACCGTAAGCAGGAAGGCAGTCCAAACACCAAGTCGACTTCGAAGGGACCAATCTTTCACTTCGCATCCTGCTCAATCCGGTACCCGGCGCCGCGGACGGTTCGAATAAGCTTCGTCGTCTCGCCATCGTCGATTTTGCGACGTAGCCGGTTTATGTAGACGTCCACCAAATTACTCTCTGGATCGAAGTGATACTCCCAAACGTGCTGGCAAAGTTGTGCTCGGGTAAAGACGCGGCCTGGAGCTCGCATCAAACACTCGAGCAAGGAAAACTCTCTGGTGGTCAGATCAATGCGCCGAGCACCTCTTCGGGCGACTCTTGTAGCCAAGTCCAGGAAGAGGTCTTGCACACGGTAACGGATGAGGTTCTCGCCAGAATTGCGTCGTGTCAAAGCGCGAACTCGAGCCGTCAGTTCGTCGATGAAGAAAGGTTTGGCCAGATAATCATCTGCACCCAGGTCGAGTCCCTCAACCTTCTCAGAGATCTCTCCTCGCGCAGTCAATATCAAAACGGGCACGGAATTGCCTCGTTGCCGCAAGCTGCGAAGGATGCTGAGGCCGTCCCGGCCCGGAAGCATGATATCCAAGAGGACGGCGTCAAAATGGTTGTCGAGAATGATCTCTAAAGCCTCATCGCCGCGATGAACGACGTCGACCACGAAGCCGCACTCTTTCAAACCCCTTTGGATAAAGCCTGCTATTTTCTTTTCATCCTCGACGACCAAGATTCTCATTTACCTACCTTTCCTATGCACTTCTCTTTTACAAAACGGTTTTCGGAGTAAATGAACTGCAGATGACAGTTTTGTCACCTGTCACTGCTCCCCATCTACAAATTGGGGATGATATGCCGGATTTTGCGCGATCGCCCTTAAACCCCGTCAGCTTAAGAAGCTTTCTGACGGTACCCGAGATGCCTTTCCGGCCTTTTGAGGCAGGAACAGGACGCAGGCAATAATGAGAGTCGCCAAAATGCCGGAGGCACTGTAGCGGCTGAACGCAAAGCCCCCATGGTCAACCGGCTTGTCGAGCAGATCGCCCAAGGTCGCGCCGAGCGGTCGCGTGAGGATAAAAGCGGCCCAGAAGAGCAGAGTGCGCGAAACGCTCGTAAAGAGATATCCGGCGGCTATCAGCACCAGCCCTGCGCCGAAAACGAGGGCCCCGCCTTCATAGCCAAGCCCGTTGGTGTCGGCCATCCAGTCGCCGAGCGCAGTTCCCAGGGTCTGGGAGAACAGAATCGTTCCCCAATAGAACATCTCGACCTTGGGCGAAGCGATGGTCTCCACCGAAACGGAGCCCGCCAACTTATGCCATATGGCGAGCGATGCCATCAGCAAAACGAACAGCAGTGAGGAGCCCCCGGCATAGCCAATGCCTAGCGAGCGGTCCGCGAAATCCGCCAAGGTCGTGCCCAGTGTCGTTGTCGCAACAATCACTGCCCAGTACAGGAAGGGGTGATATGACTTCGCGGTGACCTGCGCTGTGACGACGGCGGCAAAGATACCGATGAAAATAATGCTGGCAATGATATAGCCCAGATTCAGCGACATAGACACGGCATCGCCGCCGGTCTCGCCAAGGGTCGTCGCAAGGATTTTGATCACCCAGAAGGTCAGCGTGACCGCAGGCACCTTGCTCAAATCTTCTTCGGCACTGTTCATGATTTTCACGGCAGGATCCTGCCGCCTCAAGATGACAATAACCTTAAAGAATTGATTAAATTTTTGTCACGAGAATTTCCTGAAGTCCTCGGCTTCTTGCAAGCAGCAGCCTTTACACTTGACGTTGCCACCAGAGATTAGATTCGCTAAAGAACTAAGCGACCTCAGTCCTCGAAGTGAAAGATTTTCATCCGATTGAGCGGCTTGCGCGAAGGCTGCTTTGCGCAATCTCGTTGGTCATCTTGCTCGTCATGATCGCGTTACATTTGGGATTGGTGGATCTGGGTCAATGGGCTATTGACGAGTTTATCGTTATTAGTTCCTACAGGGATCAGGACTGGACAGCGTTTGTCGATCGGTTGATTGACTGGAGTCCACGTCCGATATCTGAAGTACTCATTTGGGCATACGCCGGTCTAGTGAACTGGATACATAAACCCCTGATAGGTGTTTTTCTCGGCTTCCTTTGGCTGACCCTGATCTCAGCACCAATGATTTCCTTCCTGCAGATTCGCAAAACAAAGGATTCGTCAGGGCATGTGATGTTCCTATCCCTTTTTGCATTCGCGCCGATCGCCCTTTTCCTTCTGGGCCATGGCCCGGGAGAGTTGTTTTACTGGCCGGTGGGGGCAGCCGCTTATTTGACAACACTTAGTGCGATAACTCTGTGCTTCTTTCAACTCGCCTTTAGTCTGACAGAGCACCATGTCGGACGTTTGATAACTTCGCTGTCGTTAATCGTTGCAGCCGGAAGCTCTGAAACTGGCGCCTTTTTTGCACTTGCTTTCAGCTGCCTCTGCTTGATCGGTATTTTCATTGATGCGCTTCGTAGTTCATGCTTTCAACGAAAAATCTTCTGGTGCCTCGTTCCGGCTCTTGTCGGAATTAGCGTCTTTGGCCTGTTAATCCAAAATCGCCTTCGGATCCAAGAGGCAGCATCTGCTACTGCCGAGTATCATAGCCTCTACCTAAGTTTGAAAGCCGCACTCGGTCAAACACTTAAGGAGTACCTTGTAGCGGGCCAGCACTTAAGTACTCGAAGCGTCCTGTTGGGATTGCTACTAAAAGCCTGTTTTTTTCTTGGGATTCGGTATTGTTGGCTATCCAGCGGTATTAAGGTGCCTCGGAGGCAACTTTTGATAGTATTCGCACTGGCAATCATCGCAACGACTTATTTTTCTGTAGCCGCCTCCTACTATGGATATGGTGAGCCCACCAATGACAGACATCACGAACTTCGACAATGCTTGATTATACTTCTTATCACGACCGTTGCATTGTTGTCGTGTCATTACCATGCGCCGATTTGCGATATACGAAAATTGGAATGGCTCGGAGCGATATTTGTTTTTATGACAATCCTTCTTGTGGTACCTGGGCGATTCGGCGCCCTTCGGCATGACTACAGAAACTATTCTGTTTGCACTGAGCATCGCAATATTTCTTGGAATTCTGGCCTATCGGACAGCAAAACAATGATTTGGATTTCTACACCTAGAGGTCAAGTCGTGAGCACATACCTAATTGTGCCGGGAATGTACGATTTGAAGTCGAAATCGCCGCCCTGTGTCCTGCCTATGATGCACTTTTTTCGGAAGGAGCGCTTAGAAGTGCGGCCTTAAATTGCGGTAAAGCAGACTTTCGGGCAGTTGGATGCCTTTGAGGTCGGCGCCGGAAAGGTCCGGCGCGCGCGCACCGTTATCGCTCTGCCGCCGAGCATTCCACCGTTCCGTCCCGCTCTTGGCGATCGCGACGTGTTCCGGGTTGGCCATTTCCGCTAGATACAGCCGTTGCCGAGCCGGTGGTAGGCCTTCCGCTTTTCCGGCCGGCTGCGTCGCGGCAGCCCACCGGTCGTGACTACCAGCCCCGCGCCCTGAAGGCCCCGGTTGTTTCGACCTCGTGCTTGGAGGGACGCGCTCCCGCGCGATCCGGCGTGGCACGCCTAACAGACGCCACGCTTTGGGGCCTGCCCCTGCTTTGGAGAGCCTTGGCCGCGCTTTGGGGCCTGTCCCCCGCTTTGGTGTCCTAACAGACGCCACGCTTTGGGGTCTGTCCCCGTTTTGGTGTCCCGCGTGCAAAACGACTTCGCACTCAAAAACGGACGTGATCTGCGATGCACCCTTGCTTAGGAGCCTTTCTTCCGATTCGCGCGATGGCTCACTTGGTGAATGTAATGTACGGGTCCGCGAACGATTTTTATTTGGGATGTTACCGTATGCCCTCGAGCAGGTCGATCGACTGACTGTTGTACTTCTGCCGGTATTTGACCAGCGATTCTTCCCCCTTGTGTTCGGCCCAATCCCCGAGTTGAGATCGGCGCCCGCGAAATTCGTACAGAGGCACGCCGTAACCGCAGGAGTCGGAGATTCGAGTCAAACGGACCTTGATGAATGAACGGACCCCGGCCTTGGAAGGGAAATTCGCTCGCAGCTGTTCGAACTCTGCGTGGTTGGGCTCGATGACTTCTCCATCCCCGTGGAGGCGAACGATCTTCGGAGCACCGGCGAACGCGCAAAACATCAGGACGATTCGTTTGTTTTCTTTCACGTGCGCGACGGTCTCTATGCCACTGCCGGTCAAATCCAGATAGACAACCGTTTGTTCGTTGATGACTCGGAAGGAATCGCCGTCTTTTGGCGAACAATTCACGTGGCCTTCGCGAGAAAGCGGTGCCGTCGCCACAAAAAAGACTTTTTGCGCCGAAAGCCAGTTTCTCAGTTTTTCGTCGATCGACTCGTAGATTTTACCCATAGAGGAATGTAGCGATCAGCTACTCGGAACGCATCATGGTCACGGCGCGACCTGGCCGCAACCGGAATCATCGCGTTCCGCGTTCGGCGTTCGGGGTAGGGACGCGCTCCCGCGCGATCCGGCGTAGCACGTCCATGAAGCCAAGAATTCAAGGAGTCTAGGAGTCTAGGGGCCTAAAGG
>DASXBV010000170.1:0-6056 GCA_036491515.1 Chthoniobacterales bacterium | reverse complement strand
CGAATTCAGACCAGGGAACCTTTTCGGCGGGCGCTGATTTTTCGAGTCTCAATTTCCTAGCCGGATTGTCGGTCGCGTACCCTCTCGCTATTGCCTCGTCCATCAGCATGCCGAGGAACTTGATTTCACCGATTGCCGTGTTCCGGTGACCTCCACGCTTCTCCCGCCACGTGAGGTAATCCAGAACGTGCTCACGGCGCAACGCGGACGGCTGCGTGATCTCGTTCGCTTCGAAGTATTTCAACCAAGACCAGAAGTAGTTGGTATACATCTTGGGCGTTCGATTGGTGCGGTCTCCCCAACGACTGTTGATCCACGGCAAAACCCAATCTTCCCACTTGTGACTGGCGACACGAGCAGGCTTGTTCGCCATCTCTTCCAGCGACTTCCTCTTTGCCAAGAGGGAGGCTTGCTTCCGATCTCCGATGTTGTCCCGGCGGTATCCGGTATTGGTGCTCTTCCATTTACCCGATGAGTCCTTGTATCGAATCCAGATGAAAGGTGAATCTTTCCGAAGGTAAATGCTTGCCATATGTGCCAGAAAAATATGGCACGCAAAACGTCGATTTGCTACGCTTTTTGCTACGGTCTCTTGTAAGTAGCTTATTTTAAGCACTTACTGCGTCCGGCGGGGCTCGAACCCACAACCTTCGGCTCCGGAGGCCGACGCTCTATCCAGTTGAGCTACGGACGCGAGTAGCTCGGATCGTAATTCTTATTTTGGCCCTCGTCAAACAATGCAAGGAAGAGCTTGCGAAACTGGTCAGCTTGGTATTGAAAGTAAGCCAATTCTAACGGCCGGAGTCACCTTTCATGCAAAAACCAGTTCACAGGATCCATTTTCTAGGAGTTTGCGGGACAGCCATGGGTGCAGTCGCGGCTGCCCTCCAGGAGCTGGGTTTCATCATAACAGGATCAGATGACAACGTTTATCCCCCCATGTCTACGTTCCTTGCAGCGAAAGGGATTGAGATTTCCCACGGTTTCAGGCCCGAGAACATCCCGCCTAACGTGGACCTGATCGTTGTTGGAAACGCGCTCTGTCGCGGGAACCCCGAACTCGAAGCCGTGTTAAACCGGAGACTCCTTTATCGCTCGCTTCCGGAGACGTTGAAGGACTTTTTTCTCCAAGGCAAAAGCAATATTGTTGTTACCGGAACGCACGGCAAAACGACGACGAGCGCCCTAGTGACCTGGCTCTTCCGCGAAGCAGGCTGCAACCCGAGTTTTTTGATTGGTGGAATCGCCAGAGATCTGGGCCAAGGCGCAGCTTTTTGTGATTCGAAATATTTCATTTTAGAAGGAGATGAATACGATTCCGCGTTTTTCGACAAGCGCTCGAAATTCCTTCATTACCTTCCAGAGTCCATAATCATCAATAACATCGAGTTTGACCATGCTGACATCTATGCCAATCTCGATGAGATCAAGCTCAGCTTCCGCCGACTTGTGAACATTGTGCCAAGTGCAGGTTTTATCTTCACCAACGCGGACGATCCGAACTGCGCGGAAGTTGTCTCCAAGTCGTTAGCTCGAATTTTTACGGTCGGTTTCAATGGAAATGCCACTCACCCGATCGTCGGGGTTCGATATAGCGGCACTGGATCAGAGTTTGCGATGGCTGGCCATCAATTTCACTTAGCCCAGGTTGGCGAACTTAACGTCCGAAACGCAGCGATGGCCGTGGCGGTCGCACTCGCCTACGGACTTCCGGTCGAAGTGATTCAACGTGCCCTGGCGTCCTTTACCGGTGTCGCCCGCCGCCAGGAACTTCGAGGTGAGGCCAACGGAATCAAGCTGATTGATGATTTCGGCCATCATCCAACGGCGATTCGCGAAACGCTCTTTGCGTTGCGGTATAAGTACCCGGGACACAAGATCTGGGCCATTTTCGAACCCCGCTCAAATACAGCCCGGCGTGCCGTCTTTCAAAGCGCGCTCCCGGAAGCACTGAAACTTGCAGATGGCGTCATTCTAGCTCAAGTCGCGCGGCTGGAGCAGTTGCCGCCCGACGATCGTTTGGATCCCGAGCGCGTTGTCCGAACAATCCAGGCCTGCGGTATCCCAGCGTTTTACGAACCGCATGTAGATGACATATTGCACAGAGTGAAGCCGCTGGCTAAACCGGGTGATATCATAGTTGTTTTCAGCAACGGCGGTTTTGAGGGGATTCACCAACGCTTACTGACTGAGTTGGCAGCCGCATGAACTTCGACTTCCAGGCGCACCGAGTCCACGATTCCCGGTTCCTGAACAAACGATGGCAAAGTCTGGCCCGGAAGGCTCGTTTGCATCGCCTGGTTTACAGCATTGCGGAGGAATTTGAATTAGTATGTTTCAAGTCGCCGGCCCTGAAAAGTGCGGAAGGCGTTTACCTATCAGCCGGGATCCACGGGGATGAGCCCGCTTCGACCGAAGGACTCTACCAGTGGGCGGAGCTTCATAGCTCGATCCTGCGGGAGATCCCAATCATGATATTCCCTTGCTTAAATCCTTGGGGCTTGCATCACAATCGAAGGACCGATTCTGAAAACCGCGATTTGAATCGTTGTTATCATTTGGACAACATTCCGCGAATCCAGGCACAAAAAGAGCTAATGCGGGACTACAAATTCCGGTTGGCCATGTGTCTGCACGAGGACTACGACGCGCAGGGCGTGTACCTGTACGAGATACGCAACAAGTTCACGCCTTTCGGCAATGAACTCCTTGCCGCTGCCGGATATCACGTGCCGCTCGATGCTCGGCGTACGATTGAAGGCCGTCGGGCTGAGCAAGGATGGATTGCCCGAAAAATAAACCTGAAAAAATTTCCCTTCATCGCGGAGGCTATCTACCTCGCATGCAACCACAGCGAGCGAACGATAACGGCGGAGACTCCTTCCGAATATGATTTGGGCCCGAGAATTCAGGCACACATTGCCATGATCCAGCGGGCCATCGAGTTGAGCTTTGTTTAGCCCAAATTCCGGATTTGAAACCGCAGATTCCACAGATTTCACAGATTACTGAAGCGAACGAACTTGGCAGTAACCGTCTCCAGAATTAATCCGGAACAAAAGTCGATGGTAGAGACAATGTACCCCCGTCTCTAATCTGTGAAATCTGTGGAATCTGCGGTTTATCTCTTATCTTCGCCTTTGCGGTTAAGCCGCTACACTGGTGCGCCGTCTCCGCCGGGTTTGGTCATCTCGATCGGGTCCAAAATCCGATTCAAATCAACTTCCGGTAAGACCTGCTTCTCCCGACAAATCTCACGAACCGTCTTTCCGGTCTTAGCGCTCTCTTTGGCAATCTCGGCGGCGCGGTCGTATCCGATGATTGGCGCCAGACTAGTGACCATGGCCATGCTGTACTCAACCAGTTCCTGACAACGCTCTCGGTTCGCAATGATCCCGCTCACGCATTTATCTCGGAACAGGCGAACGACATTGGCCAATAAACGGATACTCTCAAGAGTATTGTAAGCCATCACCGGCATCATGACATTGAGGTCTAAATTCCCGTTTGCTCCGCCCCAACAAACGGTAGTGTCGTTGCCGAAAACTTGAGCAGAAACCTGCATGACCGATTCGCATAGCACCGGGTTGACCTTACCCGGCATAATCGAACTTCCGGGTTGAATTGCGGGTAACTGAATCTCGCCGATGCCGCACCGCGGGCCGCTGCTCAGCCAGCGAATATCATTGGCTACCTTAAACAAGCTGACCGCAAGCGTGCGCAGCTCCCCGCTCGCCTCGACCAAACCGTCTTTGGCCGCTTGTGCCTCGAAATGGTTACGAGCCTCGCGAAAGGCTATGCCGGTGCGATTCCACAGATATCCCATCACGCGACCCGCAAATTCCGGGTGGGTATTCAAACCGGTCCCGACCGCCGTTCCGCCCAGAGCCAGCTCTTCGACGGCTGCGATCGCGTTGCCTGCGCGCAATTTACCGTGTTCGATCTGTTTGGCATATCCGCTGAACTCCTGTCCCAGCCGAACCGGAGTCGCGTCCATCAAGTGAGTTCGACCTATCTTGATGACGCCCCAGAACTCCTGTGTTTTCGCTTCGAGCCCATTCTGCAGAAGCTCGAGAGCCGGCATCAGGTCGTTCCTGATTGATTCGGCCACGGCGACGTGGATTGTAGTCGGAATCACGTCGTTGCTCGACTGGCCCATATTGACATGATCGTTTGGATGGACCGGATCCTTTGAACCGATTGGCTTACCGGCTATCTGGCTAACACGATTGGCAATTACCTCGTTCGCGTTCATGTTCGTACTGGTACCTGAACCTGTCTGGAAGATATCAATCGGAAAATGCCGGTCTAAAGTCCCGTCGATTACTTCCTCTGCTGCTTGAATGATTAGCTGGGCTCGTTCCTGGTCGAGTCGCGACAGATCCCGATTTGCTTGCGCGGCAGCCCACTTGATGAGTCCAAGAGCACGTATGAATGGACGACCGAACCGATAACCGCTGACCGGGAAGTTGAGGACTGCTCGCTGGGTGGTCGCGCCGTAAAGCGCATCGAACGGCACCTCCATGGTGCCCATGGAGTCTTTTTCGGGTCGTGTTTGCATAATAGGGATTTAGTACTCATCCGCCCGCCTCCTGAAAAATCAAAGCCGATTTGAATTCTCCAGCTGGACGCGGCCCTCTTTCCTTCGTAACCAAAGCGGGACGAATCGCTTAACGAAGCGCAATGGCGCTTGATAACTGGACTTATCTCCATAACAGTCATACATTGGTTTTTATCTGTGAGCGAAACTCCTAATCATAATCTTCTGACCGTAAAAGAAACAGCCGAGTATTTACGGATCCCTCTCCCCACAGTTTATTACCTCGTTCAACGAGGACAGATTCCCGCCATTCAAATTGGCGGGAGGTGGAGAATAAAGAAATCTTCACTGGATCGAGACATTCTCCGCCAGGACAAACAGGGTCAGCCAACTGTTTTGGTGGTTGATGACGATCCTGGCCTGCAAGAGTTGTTTAAGACTTTTTTGAAAAAGGTCGGATTTAGTCGAGTTGTTGTCGGTACGGCCAAGGAGGCTATCAGCAGCCTGCGAAAGCAAAAATTCGATTTGATGTTTCTGGACCTCCAATTACCGGATGCGCCCGGAGACCAGGTGTATAAGACCGCTAAACAGATTGATCCCGATCTGAACGTTATCGTTATTACCGGTTACCCGGACAGCGAGGTGCTCGACAGGATCTTGCAGATCAGTCCTGTAACGGTTTTAAAGAAGCCGCTCAAAGTCGAGCAGTTAAACCAGACGGTTAAGATTCTCGGCCATACCACGGCGAGGGTGGAATCGTAAGGCGGACGCGATGAAGAATCACGGAGGGCGAGGCTCCAAAACGCTAACTTAACGAAGCGGCGGTCTTCAGCGCCGAAGGCGCGACCGGATTGAAGTAGCATAGGCTTCCCTCCTGCGCCGTAGTTCCGCGTTAGCGGACGAAGGAGGGAAGCCTATGCTACTTTGCATCTAGCCGCGCCTTCAGCGCTTGCTCGCATACAATGCCCTCCTGGGGTTCTGCTACGCCCCACCCCAGGCTTTAATCCGGTCGCGCCTTCGGTGCCTGTTCCGCAGCCGTTTAAGTTCGCGCTACCCCGAGCCTCGCCTCTTCGTAAGTAAAGCGTCCCGCTTTACCCTCTTCGTGAGCAAAGCGTCCCGCTTTGCCTTCTCGGTGAACGAACCGTCCTCGATTTGGCTCTTGCAGTATAAACGCAATGCGGCACGCTAGGCCTCCTTCGCTACGCTACGGCGCGCCCTCGTCTTGCGGCCAGCATAGTCAGAGAGCTTGGCCGCGACGTAGGCCTTGCGGAGTCGGGCTTACCGCGGGTAAAGCGGGACGCTTTACTTACTCCAAGCATTCGGCAATTCCCGACTTCTTGACTTCCTTTTTAACGTAAGCAATGCAAAGCCGGACGCCTTACACAATCACGATTTTGGGTGAGCTTCGCTGTCAAGTTCTTCGGCAACCCGATGTTCCAGTTTACCCGCCTCGCTTGGATCACGTTTCGCAATCAAATCCAACTCGACAGCTAACTCTTCTAATTCTTCGCCTCCA
>DASXBV010000169.1:0-8658 GCA_036491515.1 Chthoniobacterales bacterium | reverse complement strand
TGACTGGTATGCCGAGCGAGCGCCCATGCCATGCCAGTCCCAGCGCGTGATTGCCCGCAGAAGCCGCGATTGCCCCCAACCGCGCTTGTTTCGGCGTCAATTGCGCCAAGGCATTGCGCGCTCCACGCTCCTTGAAACTCCCAGTCCGTTGCAGATGCTCTTGTTTGCAGAAAATGCGTGCTCCGGTCAACTCGCTCAGCGCTGCGGACTCGGTGCACGGTGTGCGAACGATTGCGCCGTTCAAGCGCGAGCGTGCTGCCACGATTTGCGAAAGCGAAACTTCGGGAACAGAGCCAGTTTTCATTTTGGGAATTTGGGTAAATAAAAAACCCTGAGGGGTGAGCTCAGGGCTTCGGAATCTAGAGTTGCGATCTATCGGCGCGCGTCTATCCCGGCCCCAAGTGGGAGCCAATAATGATCGCGATGATCATGAGCGGCGCTGCAGAGGAATGAGCCATGTAATCGCCTTTCTTGCCCTATGAAACGGCTGGTGTCAAGGGGGGAAACGTGTCGGCGTATCGGCGTGTCGGCGTTTGCAAAGCGTCATCAACTTCGTCGGGACCTCGCAGGTAGTGGGGAAACGTATGGGCGGGTCGGCGTGTAGGCGTATCGGCGTTTTTGAACGCAACGACATCACCATTATATGCGAGACGGTGCACTAAGCGATCGTTGCACCGCTTAAGCTCCAGAATCGTGCGTTGACGTCTACCAGCACAACGAAAATCCTGTCTGGCTTAATTTCGCAGTTCCGAGCAACCAAGTCAGTTAGGGCAGCCGTGAGAGAGTTCCGCTTGGAGTCCGGAACCCCTATGCTTCGTAGCTCTAAAAATGCCGTGGGGCTCTCCTCCCCAGCGAAGGTCATCTGTACCGCCGGAGCAAAGCTAACCATCACAACGCTTTCAGGTTTGCCCAATTCAGACGCTACAATCTTCGACGCCGCGCCGAGTAGTTCAGTTTGCTTTTTCTCGGGCAGAGCTCTGTTGGTTTGAATTGATAGGTAAGGCATAACGGCAAAGTAATCTATGGACGATGCCAATCGAGCAGAAGATAAGGTTTGTTTGCATGCTCATGGACCAAGCCCGGTTTTTCACGTACTCATCATCCACATGTGGAGAGGACGTTTTCAGCAAGAGACCGCCCCTACGGTCCAAAAATTCACCGAATCAATCTCGTTCGATTGGCGCCTGTACAAGTTTGATGTCCAAGGGTCGATCGCTCATGCCGCGGCCCTGGAAAAAGCCGGACTGCTCACACCGGAGGAACGGCGGCAGATCGAGACCACTCTTAAGGACATCGAAAAAGAAATCGATGACGGGCGCTTCCCGTTTCGCATCGAATTGGAAGACGTCCACATGAATATCGAATCGGCCTTGACGTTGCGGATCGGGTCTGTCGGGGCAAAGCTGCACACTGCTCGCAGCCGAAACGACCAGGTTGCTCTCGACATGAGACTTTACCTCCGGCATGAGATTGATGAAGTCCGGCACCGGATCGCCGTTCTCCAGCGCGCCTTGATCCAGCTCGGAGGAAAGTACCAGGATACAATCCTCCCTGGATACACGCATCTCCAACGGGCACAACCTGTTCTATTTGCGCATCACCTGCTTGCCTATGTCGAGATGCTGGCGCGCGACCAGGAACGCCTGGTTGATGCCCGCAAACGGATCAATCGCATGCCTCTCGGATCCGGAGCAATTGCCGGATCGACGATTCAACTCGATCGCAACTATATAGCCGAACTGCTCGACTTTCCCGAGGTGACGCGCAATAGCATGGACGCCGTTAGCGATCGCGATTTCGCTTGCGAGTTCCTCTTCGCCCTCTCGCTGGTAGGCATTCACCTTTCTCGCTTGAGCGAAGACCTGATCCTTTTCGCTTCCTCTGAATTTCAGTTTATCAAAATCAGCGACAGTTACACGACCGGATCGAGTTTGATGCCGCAGAAAAAGAATCCGGATGTCTGTGAACTTGCTCGCGGGAAAACCGGGCGTTTAATCGGAAATCTAGTGTCACTCTTGACCGCGTTGAAGGGCCTGCCCATGACCTACAACCGTGATATGCAAGAGGATAAGGAAGCCGTCTTTGATTCGATCGACCAGGTAAAATTATTGCTCGAAGTTTATGCGGGCATGATCCTCGAGATCGAAGTCGACTCAAATCGAACACGACTGGCTGCGAGCGACCCCGGCCTGCTGGCGACCGACCTGGCCGATTATCTCGTCCTCGCCGGTGTGCCATTCAGACAGGCCCACGAAATCATTGGAAAGCTGGTCGCCTACTGTATCGAGCGAAACAGAGGATTTGCGGAGCTCGAGCTTGAGGAGTTCCGCCGATTCAGCGAAAATTTTGGTCCGGACGTCTTTTCAGTCTTGAATCTTGACCGCGCGATCGCTAGCCGAACCGCAATCGGTGCGCCGTCACGAAAAAATGTTGCAGCGGCGTTGGAAGCATGGAACGCAATCCTTCGTGTACAACCCTGACGGCTGGCAGATCCTGGAAACCAATACGCTGTTCAAGAATCCGCATATAGAAGTACTTCAGGAGCGAGTCATAACGCCGGGCGAAAATCGTGTTCGAAATTGGACAGTCGTACGGCGAAAGCAGGCCGTAGTGATTGCGCCCGTAACCGAGAACGGAAATTTCGTACTGATCCACCAAGCTAGGATACCGGTTCGGAAAATTCTTTGGGAATTCCCCGCAGGACAAATCGACGGTACATTTCAGCCGGAGATGGACGCGATCCGGGAGACCGCATTGCGCGAGCTAACGGAGGAAACGGGATATTCTTTGGCCTCGGGAGGCGAACTGATTTACCTGGGGCACTATTACACATCTCAAGGCTATAGCGACGAGACGCCTCACCTGTTTTTAGCGAGACCTGTGAAGCCTACCGGCTTAGGCCATCAGCCAGACGACAGTGAATCAATCGTAGAATGCAGGGAATTTAGCTTCGAAGAATTGAGTACCATGATTGCAGACACCGTCATACAGGATGCGAATACGCTCGCGCTTTTTGCACGGATGTCGGCGAAAAAACTCCATCCATGAAGCTATCAAGCATCTTCAAGTTTCGCGAGGGCGAACAGGGCGAGGCGGTAAAGCCGTTTCTGGATCATCTCGAGGATTTGCGGTGGGTGATTGTCAAGATGGCGGCGGCACTCGGCACCGCGATGCTTTTGGCATTTTGCTTTCGCCACCAAATTGTCCAAATTCTCCAGGGACCCCTCAAATCGATTGATCCCAGGTTATTGAGGTCCCTTGTCTCTTTGGGTGTCGCAGACTCGATGACGATTTCGTTTCAGCTCGCGTTTTACGCAGGCATTGTGATGGCATTTCCATTTCTGATCTATTTTGCCGGCCAATTTATTCTACCTGCGCTGACCCCGCCGGAAAAGAAGGCAATGCTCCCGGCTGTCGGGATCGGCTTCGGCCTGTTTCTGGCCGGTGTGATCCTTGGGTATTATCTGGTACTGCCGGCGACCCTTCGATTCTTTTTCCGCGACGCTCAATCGCTTGATTGGACTCCGACGTGGACAGTGCGCGATTATTTCTCGTTCGTCACACAGCTTTGCGTCGGATTTGGTGCCGCATTCGAACTGCCGGTCATTGTCCTTGTTCTCGTCCGGCTCGGAGTCCTATCCGTCGCGCTCCTGCGCCGGACACGAGCCTATGCTTTCCTGCTGATTTTTGTCGCGGCGGCATTTCTGGCACCGACTCCGGACGCCGTCTCCATGACTATGATGGGCGCCCCGATGTATCTGCTCTACGAACTCTGCATTTTCGTTGCGTCGATGATGGAACGCAAACGAAAGAGAGACGCGGAGGCGCTGGCGCAGAAGAGTGGCAGCAGCAAGGTAGCGTAGGCATCTTGCCTGCGCCACGCTGCGCGCCGAAACATCACCTGGGTGATCGATCAACCGGCGATCGCCGCAACTGGTTTAGGGGTAGCGGGGGCGGATACGCGCCGTAGGCGCGTTTCAAATCCCCTCGCCGCCCCAATGGGCCAAGTAGCCAAGGCTGTCACGTGTTAAGCATCAGTCCGATGTCGAAATGGCAGGTCCTCGCCCGTCATCGTCTATGAAAGCCGGGAAACACTCCCGGCGTCTGCGAACATAAAATCAACACACTATGAAATACGCATTACTCGTTCACCAACCAAAGGAATACTTCGACCGGCGCCAGGACCAAACCGCTATAACAGCTGGGCGGGCATACGGGGAAGCTTTGCAAGCTGCCGGCGTGTTTGTCGGCGGGGCTGGACTCCAGTCGCCGAAGACTGCGACGACTGTCTCGGTCCGCGACGGAAAGCGACAAGTCCATGATGGGCCGTATGCCGAAACGAAAGAATTTCTCGCCGGTTTCGGTATCATCGACGTACCGAATCTGGATGCTGCGTTGGAATGGGCCGCTCGACATCCTGCCGCTGCCGATTCTGCGGTTGAAGTTCGCCCGCTGTTGGGGTCCCACTTCGTGGTGGGCAATAAAGTTTCCTGATGAGCGAATCCGCGACGCACGCTGTAGTCGACTCGGTCGCGCGCAATTCGTATGGGCGGCTGATCGCCTTTCTTGCTGCGCGCTCGGGTGATGTCGCCGCCGCCGAAGACGCGCTCGGCGACGCGTTCGTCGCGGCATTGCGGCGATGGCCCACGGAAGGTGTCCCGGAAAAACCAGAGGCATGGCTTTTGCACGTTGCGCGGAACCGATTGATTGACGCCGCTCGTCATAATCAGGTTCGAAAAAGCTCGGAGCAGTCGCTTCAGCTGATTGCCGAAGAAGCTGCTACCCTTGCGGCAACAAACGAACCGTTTCCGGATGAACGGCTGAAGCTACTATTCGTCTGCGCGCATCCCGCAATTGAAGTCGCTGCGCGTACGCCGCTGATGTTGCAGACGGTGCTCGGGATAGACGCCGCGCGCATCGCTTCCGCGTTTTTAGTTTCGCCCGCGGCTATGGGGCAACGACTTGTTCGCGCAAAAACCAAGATTCGCGATGCAGGCATACCCTTCCGCGTGCCTGAATCAGCCGAATGGAACGATCGTCTAACCTTTGTGCTTGATGCCATTTACGCCGCCTACACCACAGGCTGGGAGAACCTGATGGAAACAACTTCAACCCATCACGCGTTGGCAGAAGACGCCATCACGATCGGGCGAACCTTGGTGCAATTGATGCCAGCCGAACCCGAAGCTCGGGGTCTGCTAGCGCTAATGTTGTACTGCGAATCCCGCAGCGCGGCGCGCTACGCGAACGACAGCGAGTTTGTACCACTCGATAAACAAGATACCGCTCGCTGGTCACAAACGATGATTGATGAAGCTGAAAACCATCTTCTGATAGCTGCGTCCTTCAAACGGATGGGACGCTATCAGTTGGAAGCAGCCATTCAATCCATTCACGCTAACCGCGCCAAAAGCGGGCGTATCGACTGGCAAGAGATCCTCTTACTTTACGAGGGATTAGTGCAGTTTGCGCCCAGTATCGGTTCGCTTGTGGGACGAGCTGTCGCGTTCGCACAATCAGGTAAACCCGCCGCCGGACTTGCTGCACTCGAACAAATTCCGCCCGATCGAGTGATCGATTACCAGCCTTATTGGGCCGCCCGGGGCCATCTGCTGGAACTACTAAATCGAAAACATGAAGCTCAGACAGCCTTTACTCGTGCCGCGAGCCTAACAGATGACCCAGCGTTGCGGGAACATCTTTTCAAGCGCGCGGACAGCAATTCAAACGAAACATAAAATAATAGGAGTATTGTATGACTGAAACTTTCCTTCCTCCCATTGAAAAGCCCTTAGGGCTGAAGATGAAACTCGTGTATCACTTTACACGCAAACAGTTTGGCAAGGTGCTGACACCATTGAAAGTGTATAGCGCCCGGTTGCCGGCTTCCTTCGGTATGTTTTACGGTAAGGTCGCCAACCTCGATAAACAGCTGGTGTTACCTCGAGAAACTGTGTTCCTGATCCGCGAACAGGTGGCACACATTAACGTCTGCCAATTCTGCATGGATATCGGGCGCGCGTTTGTGATCCAAGCCAAGATGAACGTAGCCAAATTCGATGCGTTGGCTGAGTACAACATAAGCCCTCTCTTTACCGACGCCGAGCGGGCCGCGCTGGATTATGTAACGGAGCTAACCCAAGACAAAAAGGTTAGTCCGGAAACTTTTGCGCATTTATCCCGCTATTATTCGGAACGCGAGATCTGCGAGATCGTCTGGCTGGTTGCTAGCGAGCATCTATACAACATGACCAATATCGGTCTGAACATCCATTCCGATATGTTGTGCGATCTGCAAAGAAAACAGCAGCTCGCCAAATAGTTAGCTAAGCTAGCCACCAGCCACTTCGCCCCATCTCCGCCGACGGAGAAAAATGTCTATTGGCAGGAGCGTGGCGGCAAAGGCAAGTAACCAGGGAGCCAGATCGATTCGATGGCCCGGCACCGATGAGCCGGTTTGAAAGATCTCGTTTTCTTTGGGACCCAGCCGACCGTGGGAAATCTGTACCAATTCCTCAAGCGCTTTCCGATTTGTTCGTGTATCCAGAAATTCCTTGGGATAGCTACGTGTGTAACTCAATGTCGCCGGGGGACTGTTCGGCGTGCTAACGGAAATCAAGCGGACGCCTTGTTCCGGCAAGGGCAACTCTGCGATATAGCGGCCCGGACCAACCTGGGTCGCGGTCGCCGACTCGGTTCGGCCTTCCATATCTGCGGAGACAACACTCAACGGCAACTCGTTCGCGAACGAACCATCGGGACGGACTGAGTCGATATTGACACGAAGCCGGTCATCGGTTTCCTGGACATTCACCTGAAACTGCCCGCGATCGGTTCGCCGCATCAGCGTGCGCACCGCTTGCGTCCAAAATTTGCCGAATCCGGTCCACCTTAGCCATTCGGATGCCCAACGGCTTTTGACATCGCTGGTGAATGCGGCAGTCTGTCCAAGGCCAAATCGCCACGATGCAAACAGGGGCGCACCGGTCTCGGTGGCCAGTAGAAGGTCGGCCGTAGGCTTCAGTCTGGTCGAGTTATATCCCAGGAGAAGCGGTGACTGCGACCAGGAGATTCCCTCCAGGACTTTGGCGTCACGCACAACCTGCGCCTGAAATGGTTCCTCGATCAGGCTATTCTGGGCGACTTTTATCGTCTCCGTCGTAAAGATTTGGGGCAGATTCATGGGATCATTCGTGAGATAGAACCGGCCATTTCCTCGTTCAGCCAACAATTTTAGGAACGGCACATCCTTATCGCTTTCGTATCCGAGTCCCACCACGGAGGTTGTGGTTCGACTCGCTAACATTGCTGAAACGATGTCGAAGGCTGTCCCGGACCCTTCGGACGGTTCTCCCATTTCACCGGCAAATTTCTCCTCGGCGTCAGCCGCGTCAGAAAACAGGATGAGATGCTTAATTTGAGCATTGACCTCCCGTAACGCCTTCGAAGCGGCCACCAGTGAAGTGAAAATATAGATCCCGCCGCCCGATGAATCGATCCCAAGAATTCTCTGCTGAAGCTGTTGTCGCTCTTGCAACCGAGCCAGCGGTACGACCTCATGCACTTTCGTGTCTACCGCGAATACACCAAAATAGTCGTTGTCCTTAAGGACGTTCATCGCAAGAACAGCGCCCTGATCCGCTAATGAAATTTTCGTCTTGCCCTGCACCTCTGCCGCCATTGAGCCGGAGCGATCCAGCACGACAAGGAGTGCTACCGAGGGTGTTTGCTGGCGGTCATCGTGCTCCATACGGACCGGCAGCATTTGCTCAATCGGTGTCCGGTAATAGCCCCCGACCCCAAAACTGTTCTCGCCCCCAGCGAGAACGAACGCACCACCAAAATCTCGCACCCAGGTCCGCAGAAGCTCCATCTGCTCGCCGGAAAGCGCCAGAGCAGACACATCACTGAACAAGACCAGGTCAAACTGATCCAGGTCGTCGATCGACTTGGGTATCCCTGCGGGAATTCTGGTTTCTACTTGGAATCGTTCACTCCGCAAGACGCCTGCGAGAGGTTCGAGATGGCTTTCATTCGGATCCACTAACAGCACATGCGGTTGGCCGTGGATCTGAACGACCGCATAGCCGAAATTATTCTCCGCGAAAGTGTCTTGCGGAGCCTGGATTTCGACCTCGAACTGGCTGCCCTGCGAAGTAAGATCTTCAAATCGAACAAGATTAGGTCCGGGCAGCAAATCGACCTGTCGCTGCTGAAGAAGATACTGGTTTTCGTACAGCCGGACAATGCCGGTCTGCTTGATGGTAGATCGGATGATGGCCGTCAAAACGAAAGGTTCATCGGGTGCAATATTGCGAGGAGTCTGGACTGATTCCACCAGCACTTCCGGCGAATCCGGATTTTGTAGCGCCACCGCATCAAACTCGATCCCCATCCGCGCAAGATCCGACACCGACACTTCGGCTTCGCCGGACGTGTCATTCCCGTCGCTGAGCAGCACGATTTTTCGTCGCCGATCATTCGGCAAAATCGAAGCGGCAAAATGCAGCGCATCGCGGTAGTTGGTTCCTTGCCGCTTTTTCAATTCCGGCCAGTCCAAGAGCACGGTCCCAGTGCCGAACGCCTGCCAGATTTGGCTGGTTTCCGCGAAACCGACGACGGCATAGTCATCATCAGAGCGTGCATTTTTGATGCTGG
>DASXBV010000168.1:0-4131 GCA_036491515.1 Chthoniobacterales bacterium | reverse complement strand
ATGAACCCTGATCCGTCACGTCGTTGGTCATCGCACGCCGTTCTAATATCGATAACAGACTTTATCAATACTGAATTCGGCATCGGGTTTTTTCGTTCGCTAAGTGTTTTGCGCGGCTGAGACTTCGTTGCCGAAGCGCAGACGCCCTAGGATTTCGTCCTCACCAAACCCATTGCCGCCAACAGCCCGGCGTAGTTGTTAATCGCCGCGCGAAAGTGTGGATGCTCGTGTCCCGTCCGGCGACCAAATTCAGCCAGGATTCGCAGCACTTGCCGGTAAAGCGGCTCGGCCTCCCCAAGCCGGTTCGTGGCCTGCAACAATTGCGCCAGGTTGTTGAGGTCTCTGGCGACACTGAGGATGCTTCGGCCCGTAGCTCTTCTCGTCTATCTCAAGCGCTAACCGCACAAGGGACTCTGCCTCAGGCCACAAACTCTTTTCCGCAATGAACAGTCCTGCACTGCAGCATCTCTCACTGGACGTGGTCGAACAGGCGTGTCAGGAGGCTGTCCAGAGAGTCCCATCTAATGGATACCCAACAATGCCAGATTCACGATCGTATGGGAGTTTTGGTAGCAAAGCTTCATAGGAAGATGATATGAGCCCAGGGGATGGTTTTAGGCCGGAGTGTTTAGACTGATCTAAAGTTTTTTCGCCAAATCACAGAAAATGACTACACTTGCGACAGCGCAATGAGCATCAAGGAAATCCTCGAAGAGTTGCCGAAATTGACCCCGGAAGAGCGCCAGGAACTTCGTGAGTGGCTAGCTGCCGACGAGTTTCCTGAGACCGATGAGCTGATCGCTGCTGTGGACGAAGGGATTCGCTCGGCACAAAGCGGCCAAAGCCTCTCAATTGAGGAAGCAAAGGAGCTCATCCATAAATGCGCTTTACGATCGGCATCAGCCCTCAAGCAGGGCAAGATTTAGAAGACATTGTGTTCTTTATCACTGCTCGGGAACAAGACGCTCGGCCGGCCGAGCGGTTTGCGGCGGCGTTGGTGGCAGAGGCAAAGAAACTCACCGACTTCCCCCACCGCGGAAAGGCCTTCCAAAGAAGGCCCAACGTTCGCCGGTTGGTTCACGGAAATTATTTAATTGTCTACGAAGTTCGTGAAGCTGATCGTCATGTCGAGATTCTTCGCTTTCTTCACGGCGCGCGAATCCGGTAGAACGGAACAGGCGTTAACTTCCATCGCCGCTACTGATAAGCGCGGGATTGCAGGTCCGCCTGGTTGGCGCATTCACCAGATGAAGGGCGACCGTGCCGGAACATGGAGCATTTCGGTGAGTGGTAATTGGCGGATAACCTTCGACATCGAACATGGGGTCATCGCAGAATCTGTTCTAAAACGCACTCTAAGCGGCATCGAGGAACGCTGAGCGGGGATTTCGAAGGGGCCGGAAGCCATGCTGGAGCAACATGGAGAAATCCTGCAATCTCGATTTAGAGGATTACCACTGAACGCTCCAGAATCGTTTATAGGCGCGTTTGCTCGAGGTGACGGCATCGGTGGACGCTTTCTGCTGAAAGTAAACCCGCAAACGTTCGTGCCGCTAGTGGAAGAACTCTCTGCCCGGATAAACAGCGGAGGATCCGTCACGGTCCGCCTCCGCCAGCCGTTTGTGACGCGATTTTCATGGATAGGCCATTTCGGAAAGACATGCAGGCTGGTCAACTTGAAACGGCGAAAGAATTTCTGCTCATTGTGATTTGTTTTGTGACAAATTCGTTTCAATTCAGTACTGGCTTTGGCGCGCATCCCTGTTCAGAGATGCCACGTGAGCAGCGAGGGGCAACCGCGTTGGGTGGACGACGATTCAGGCGCAAGCGATCTCTTGGCCGATTCGTGCGCAGCGCCAGCCACCAGCGGGGAGACCTTCACCTCGGCGGAAGCAGCCTTCCGGGAAACCACCACAAAGAGGAGATATCCGCATGAGCCACCAAGCCGCCAGCCCACCCCAGAGCGAGAACCTACCCCAGCGCGCACCGAACATCTATTTGGTGGATGACGACCTGTCGTTTCTTCGCGCATTGTTCCGCCGTCTCCGGGCCGCAGATTACCAAGTGGAAGCTTTTGGTTCGGCCGAGGAATTCCTGAGCCGCCGCCGCTCGGAGGCGGCCGCTTGCGTGGTGCTCGACCTGCAGATGTCAGGCTCCGGCGGCCTGGAGTTACAGGAGGCGCTTGCCCAGGCCGAAGAACGGCGACGTTTCCTCCTCGGTGCGCGCGATGAAGGTGAGGCGCGGTGGATTTCCTGACGAAGCCGGTGCGGGGGGATGAGCTGATCGAAGCGGTGGAGCGAGCATTGGCCCGACACGCCGTTATGCACGCCAAGTGTTAATCGTACTCTCGAAAACAACGTACGTCGTCAAAGCAGTGATCAGCCTCAGTCGACAATCTTTTTCAGGACAATTCGGGACCGCGAAAAGCGATGAAATCCGCTCCTCACAATCATTTCCCTTCAGTCGGGCCGATAGGCGATCTCCGGGTCGGGAGTTACGGATGTGGCAATTTTCATAAACACCGGGAACCACTCCTCAAACTGCTCAGCGGTTTGGTAAAAACCGAAGTTTATCGCTCCCAACTGCGTGATCTGCATCATCATCAATGCCTCAACGTTCAGTCCATTCGCCGTTATTTTCGACTGAGTCCAGGCTTTCCTGCTAACAGGATCGTAAACAAGCTTGCCGATAGACACGCTGCTTAAGACTTTTGGGTCGTATTCTTTCGCTCGATCTCCCATCTTACTCAAATCGACGGCCGGGATCGTATGAAGCTCCGCCTCTGAGAACCTCCGTTCGTTCTGCGGCTCGACTATGATGTATGGGTAAGAAAACCAGTCTACGTTAGATGGCTGGAAGACATGCGTATATTTTAGCGTTTTTGGCTTGGCCAAGGATTTTTCGATCTCGGCCATGCGCTGAATCCGGATTTCTTCCGGGATCTCTACCCAGCCATCGGGAAGCACGAAAGTCATTCGTTCGGCCTCCAGATGGATAGTCTCGGCTCGCGCCGTCAACGGGCCGACGGCCAGCAGTAGAAATAAGGGAAGTTTCGCGGTCATGAACGTCTTCATTCTACTCGTCGTGGGCCAGAGTCCTCTTCACAGCACTTTATGAAGTCAAGTGTGGCACTCTATCCAGTTATTCAACACGCGGCCAATCAGCCCGGACGAACAGCGGGGCTTTCCGCGGCCGGAGGACTGGGGCAAATGAGGATGAAAGCCAAAAAAGAAAAGACCCGGCGCGAAACAACCGCCATCAAGGTGTGGGTGACGCCGGCCGAGAAAGCTGCGATCACCCTCAAGGCCGACGCTTACTCGTTGAGCGCCTCAACTTGCTTGCGTGAGCTGGCGCTCCGATCGACCCGCCCACCTACTCGACGTGGTGAAAAAATTAATCACCAGGGAAAACGAACCGATCTGCAACGTGTCCGTACCGTACGATAGAATCCTCACAAGGCTCAGTGCGCGCGTGTCGATGACGCGCGTGCTGCCGCCTCACGCACAGACGGCTCCGGATCTTTCTCTTTGGGCTTGTCTGGTACGGGGACGAAGTCCCAGCCCACTTGCCTTCCATCACGGGATCGTATCGAAACGAAGACATCAGCCACCTCGTCTAACTCTTCCTGGAGCCGCACACGAAACGGAAATTGAAGTAGAACTGTCTACTCATGGAACGGAGTCCGAAGGGCACGTCATGAGGAATGTTAAACCTCCGCCACAAAGCAGCGGGTCTCCAGTACCAGTTTTCCCATAAAACGAGCTGTAATCGAATTCTGGAGCGTTTTCTTTTAGTCGAATGATCCTCGGAAGGCCTAAGCGTACTTTATTTTCCCTTTCGTGTGGTCTCCCCTTATGAGCAAGCGTACTAGAGGAAAAAAAAGCGCAAAGCCTCAGCAACTCGTAAATCCCGACGAGATTGCGATTGGCCGGAGGTTTGCCCAACCCTACGCTAAGGCTCGCCTCCTAATCGACCACCCCCACTCTTACCGCGAATGGAACATAGTGGGCCAATGTAACGTGCCGGGGTTTTTCTATTTGGAATCCCGATTCCGCTTAAACCCTGGAGAGCAGCCAGCGATCTACACGGCCTTCGAGCTCTGTCTTCACGAGTGCCAATTTGAAAGGGTCC
>DASXBV010000167.1:0-7444 GCA_036491515.1 Chthoniobacterales bacterium | reverse complement strand
GGAAGCGGGCGAGAGCCTCGTCCAGTGAGGCCCAGTCGACCCTCTGCGCGAGCATGCGGTAGAGATGATGTAAAAAAATGTTACGGTGTTGGCAATAATTATTAAGCGGAACGAGCTTGTGTCCGACCTCAATTTTTACCTCATAAGACGATCGTCCGCTGACAATGGCTGAAAAACCGCGCGCTAAAGCCAGATCGACCGCGGCTTCCCATAACCTGAAAAAAAGCAGCCATTCTTTCGGGCGGCTGTAATCCATGCCGATAAACATATTTACCAGCCGCTCGCCCAAGTCGAAGCAGAGCATGAATGCGATCATTTCGCCTGTGATCTTTTCCCGGAGGAGGATAAAAAGCGTGGCTGGCTTTTCAGCAATAACTTCAAAAAATTTACGGTTGAGCCTCGCAAATTTCGCCGCCGACTTTTCATGGGTCTGCCAGAACAAGCCAAAGATATCGTCAAGCGTCTTTGCGTCCGGGCGCTGGACGATATCCACGCTCA
The DNA here is from genome assembly GCA_036491515.1 of Chthoniobacterales bacterium. Classification (GTDB taxonomy): domain Bacteria; phylum Verrucomicrobiota; class Verrucomicrobiia; order Chthoniobacterales; family JAFAMB01; genus JAFAMB01. The sequence continues at coordinate 6,946 of DASXBV010000167.1, read as the reverse complement.
GCGCGACTTGCTCTCGACTGCGTTTCAGTTTCGTTTTCAGCTTACGCCGCCTCGTACCCTTCATAGCCGCGAAATAGTCCTCTTTGCGGAGTGATAAGAACTCGACGACCGTGTTTGGGAAACTGACCACGCGAAAGAGCCTCCGCTGATGCGAGAGCCAGTTCAAATCGGCGGACGAGCTCGCGGGGAAGTCTTTCCAAATAATCATAGCGGCACGAAGCTCATCGGCCTGCCTTTCCAAGGCAAGTTGGAGAGAAAGAAGCGTCGCACGGCGATTAACATCGGAGATAAGACCGATTCTGCTTTCATCGAGGATCGGAGAGCCGACAAATAAGGTCCGCTGATATAGGACAGACGGCACGATCTTTCCGATAAGCCGCAAGAGCCGCAAGAATTGCTGCGGCGCAACTTGTTCGATGGGCAGGTCCATGACGAAAACCGGCGCTATTCCAATCGAACGACCGAGATGTCTTATCAAGGCATAAAAAAAGGTGAACTGTTCTTCGACGCCGGATTGATCGAGGGTTTCGTACCACCAGCGGCCCTCGGCTGGGGGCTGAAAGCAGGCCTCCCATAGGTCATTTGGAATCTGCGAGGCTGTCTCCAAGAACTCAACTTCATAGGCGTCCAGGTTCATGTGCGAGCCACGACATTAGCCTGCATCGCGCAGATGACCGGTCCGGGACAGCAAACCGTGACTGACCAGACCGAAGCCCGCCCAGAACAACTCCGAGAGGCGAAGCGCCACCCCGTAGGTCATTCCCAACAGCGCGTCGTAGCCGACGGCCTTGAATGCCACGATCCGACTCCCCTCCAGGGTCCCGAGGTTCAGGGGAACGGCAAAGGCCACCAAATCGAACCACAAGCTGAGGACCCAGGCGCCCGCAGCCACCACCAACGAAGCGTCCTCGTTCAACAGATGGAAGAAGAACCAGGTCTGGAAAATGCCCACTGAGTTTCCAAGCAGGTGCCAGCACACCCCCAGCGGCAGATCCCAAGGCCGCTCCCGGTAGAACAGCTTCAGCGCCTCGTCGACCTCGGTGATGTTCTGGGTCGCCCGTTGCAGCAGCCCGCCCCCCAGCTTGCGTGCAACCAGCCAGCGGACCACCACCCCGAGCTTTCCGTACTTCTGAATCAGCAGGAAGGCCACCATACCGCCGGCCAACAATGCGCTGCTGATCACCATCCCCACCCAAAGTGCCCTGGGCAGTTTAATGTGCCATAGGATGGTCATCGACCCCACGACCACAAATAAAAGATGGGCAAAGGCGAAGCAGAGCTTCCCGATCAGCACGCCGCTTGCCGCCTCCGGTCCCGTGTGATTTGACGCCAGCAAGGCGGCTTTAGTCACTTCCCCGCCAAGGGAAGCGGTCGGCGTGAGGTAGTTGATGGCGAAACCGGCCATCCGAATGCAAAAGAGAACAACCAATGGCAGGGACCGGTGAGGTCCGCTCAGGCACCGACGCCACCCCACCGTGTGAGCCAAGTCTGCCACCCCTTCGATCAGGATCAAGGGGATCAATCCCCAACCCAACGATGTCAGTTGGTGCCAAAGCTCTCCGACGCCGATCGTCCAGACTAGGTAGGTCAGGAACACCACGCCCAGGACGAGCAGGACGGCGTGCAGCTTCTTCATCGCCAGGGCTCTGCCCCCCAAAAAGCAGCGGATTCCGCCGTCGCGCCATAGCGAAGCGACGGCGGATTCTGTTGCCTGAGCCTGCACCGCTCACAAATCTCCACGGATTTGTGAGCGGTGCAGGCTAGCCCAAATGAATTGTAAAATCTATTCATAACCTACAGTTGAAATGTGATGGCCTTGAGGATTTACTCCATTAGCCTCTCCGTAGCGAAGATTTCGTGGCGTAAAGGGTTTCCGGCGATTTGCGACGATGTGTATTTATGATTTGTGATCGACGCAAACACCCTTTTTTAGTGTAATTGCTTAGTGATGAACCTCCTCAGTCAGTTCAGGCCTCTGACGCTATCTGTGCTGATCTTGATGACCGCCTGCAACTCAGTCCAAACAGGTAGCCAACCCTCCCCGGTTCCGGTTTCCAGTCTTGCGATATGATGTTCCAGATCCGAGGAAGCGTGAAATTCATATTGATCGGCGCCGTGGCAGCCGCAGTGATCGGCTGGGGAATATGCTTCTGGGGTTTTGCGATTGCAAAGCAAAGGGCCGCTGAAGCCGAGAGACAAGCGACGGGAGAGAAACAAAAACAGCTTGTAGCGCAAGCAACGGAAGGGGAGCATGAGCGCCAACATCCAGCTGGACCGCAGAAGAGGATTGTGCCCGATCAATATGCGACTATCCAGGCGGCTATTGACGCAGCAAGAGCCGGGGACACAGTCTTAGTCAAAGCGGGTGTGTACCACGAGGCTTTGAAGTTCAAGGAGGGAATTGAGCTGCGGGGTGAAAACCCGGACACAACGATAGTTCGCTTCTCCAGCCCGTCCACCGGTGTCGCAGGCCAGGACCACTACGAAATACCACTGGAAATACGGAGCTGCGCTACCGGTACCATCTTCAACATTGGCTTCGAGCAGGAAAGAAGCGATGAGCGTACCGAGGAAAACATCTGGCTGGCCGACGCAATCGAATTGTTTGATTCCTCAATCGCGATCGAGAACTGTCGAGCAAAGAGCAACGCCGGAGCAGGGATTCTTATAACTGGAACAAAGTCCGCACCAAAGCTGTTAAGGAACCAGTGCCGCCAAAACAAGCAAGGCGGTATTTCGTTCGAGCATGGCGCGCGAGGTAGAGCCGAGAACAACGTCTGCGAGGAAAATCAATATGCGGGTATTATGGCTCGTGGTACTGGAACGGCACCGGAACTCGTGAACAACCAATGCCGCGGGAACGAGCTAACCGGTATCTTCTTCAAGGAGGGGGCGCAGGGCAAAGCGGAGAGCAATGTCTGCGAGCAGAACAAGCAGGATGGAATATTGGTGAGCGACTCCGGAACGTCACCGGAGCTTGTGAACAACCAATGCCGCGGGAACGAGCATTTCGGCATCGAATTTTATGACGCGCAGGGAAGAGCCGAGCGCAACGCGTGCGAACAAAACCATTGGAGTGGAATCGCTGCAAGCGGTTCCGATGCCGCGCCAGAACTCGCGAACAACCAGTGCCGCAGCAACGAAGTAGATGGCATCCTGTTTCAGAATAGCGCGCATGGCAAAGCCCAGAGCAATATGTGCGAGCTGAACAAGGACAGCGGAATATCCGTAATCGGCTCCGGTGTTGCGCCGGAACTGGCAAACAACGAATGCCGCAGCAACGCGTATGCCGGAATCTATTTTGAGTCAGGTTCGGGTGGAAAAGCCGAGAGCAATATCTGTGAAGGGAACGCCACGTCTGGCATCATAATCAACGCTTCGTCTCCCTATCTGAATGCCAACAGACTTCTCAACAACGCTCAATACGGATTGGTTTACGGTAAATCCTCAAAGCCAACTTTTGGCGCGAAGAATGAGTTTGCTGGTAATGGGAAAGGGAATGTTTTCACCAAAGCAACGTTCATGAACTAAATGTAAGCGAAGCGTCCTCGCTTTGCCCTCCAGAAAAAAGCAAAGCGAGGACGCTTCGCCTACAAGTCGCCGGGTCATAAAAGATTAGGTTTTTCCATCTCGCGAATTCGCGTATAAGCTGGTGGGTGCAAAGGAAAATTTCAGCGTGAACAGCAATACCGCCCGTCACGCAGCCTCAAAATTCGATAAAGGAGGAAACCAGTGAGTATGACACTGGATCTCGAACGGTTCGAAGAAACTCCATTAACCCAAGAGCCATTCGAGTATCTAGTCGTACCGGAGTTTGTGAAGCCGCAGGAGCGCGAAGCGATCAGCAACGACTTTCCGAAGGTTAATAGGGCCGGCAGTTTCCCTCTCAGCGAGGTAACATTCGGGCCAAAGTTCAAAGAATTGACCGACGATCTCAATGGCCCCGAGTTCCGTGCAGGCGTTGAGCGTAAATTTTCGATTGATCTTACAGGCCGGCCGAGAATGATTACCGTGCGCGGTCGCTGCTCGGAAAAAGACGGAAAAATCCATACTGACTCAAAGACGAAACTCATAACAGTGCTGATTTATCTGAACTCGGAATGGGAAAGCGACGGGGGGCGGCTGCGATTGCTGCGAACATCGGACAATCTTGATGACATAGTCTTCGAACTGCCGCCAGTAGCGGGAACGCTGCTTGCATTCAAGCGGAGCGACAACTCATGGCACGGCCACAAGCCTTTTACTGGCGAGCGGCGCGTAATTCAGCTCAACTGGGTCACGGACGCGGAGGTCGTACGTCGTGAGCAGGGGCGGCATCGTTTCTCAGCAATGACGAAGAAAATCTTTGGACGGTTTTTGGCTCGTCACGGATAAAGTAAGAATTGCCGGTTTGTGAAGAACGCGACTTCTGTCTGTTTGAAAACTGAATCGCTTAGCTCCCAAAATTTTTCCCGTATCCTGCTGATCAAGCCGTCGGCACTGGGGGACGTCGTGCACACGATCCCTGTATTACCGAAATTGCGCGCCCGTTTTCCTGCTGCGCAGATCGACTGGCTGATTACGCCCGAGAACGCCGGCCTGGTACGTGATCACCCTGATCTATCAGGCGTTGTGCTATTTGACCGTCAGAAGGTTGCGCAACTTGGCTGGAATTTGCGCGCGGCAACGGAACCACTACGACTCTTCAGACAGCTCCGGCAAGCCCACTATGAACTTGTAATCGATCTGCACGGTCAAATGCGCTCCGGGCTCATGACGCTGGCAACCGGTGCGCCGGTGCGCGTTGGCTTTGGCAGGCCGGTCCGCCGGACTCGATCGGAGTCAGAGGATCACGCGCTTCGCAATGTTCCCAGGCGCGGATGGACCGGCGCGCGGGAAGGGTCTTGGATTGCTTACTCACATCACATCCCCATTCCGACGCTCGACATCCATGCAATCGACCGCTACCTGTGGCTCACACCGCTACTCGGCCTGGACGATTCCCCCATCGATTCCCGTATTTACCTGTCTGCCGAGATTGAGGCGGCCGCGCAACGGTTCCTCGAACAACATGAGTTGCAACGATTCGGCGCAGTTGTTCCGGGAACGATATGGGAGACAAAGCACTGGCGTCCGGAGCGGTTTGCGGAAGTCGGACAATGGCTTAAAACACAAGGCTTCGGAGTGGTGATCTTGGGTAGGCGACACGATCGGGCGCGCTGCGAGCAGGTTGCCCAGCTTTGCGGTGGCGCAATCGATTATTCCGGCCGGACCACTCCGGCCGAACTCGCAGCCATTGTGAAGCGAGCGGCCGTATGCGTGACCAACGATTCCGGCGCGATGCATCTCGCCATTGCCCTGGACCGTCCAGTAGTGAGCGTATTCGGCCCGACCAATCCGGTTCACATTGGGCCGTATCATCGACCACACGCAGTCGTGCGCGCCGATTTGCCTTGTTCGCCATGTAATTTCCGGCGACTGACGCAATGCCCGCATGATCACGCATGCATGACTCGCGTGAGCGCAGCGGCCGTGATCGAGCGGGTCGAGTCGGCGCTCAGTGCGGATGGCCGGCATCGGGCGCGCAGAAGCTGATCATGCTGGTCAGCGCCAGCAGATTGGATATATCCGCAGATTACGCAGATTTTTTTTAGATACGGGCCTCACGAATATATGGGTGCTTTCGCCCACAATCCGCAACGCCAGCGTTTTATAAAGGCAGAAGACTGCCTCTTGATTAATTTTGGAGTAAAAAGTTTAGAGCGTAGGCGCTTTATTCAGTCCCACGACGGCGCGTAAAGAAACTGAAACAAAAATCTGCGCAATCTGCGTAATCTACGGATATTTCCCAATTCGAAAAGTGCGTTTCTCAATGTCTCAAGAAATTTTACCAAAAAGCGTCCTTTATGGGATCTCGGCGCGAATCGGCGGGGTTGGTTTGGACCTGGTGGCCCGCGAAACTATTCGGGGAATCGAGCCCTATTTGGGCAAGGCGATATCGTATGGTGTCCAAGCTCCGGATATCGACCGGCGCAAAATGAAAACGCTGCGGTTTCACCCAGTCCGACTCTTGTCGAATCTGGAACGGAAATATTATTACGCAGCCAAAAAACGTGCCGTCGACCGGGTCGCCGCGCAGTTTCTTAAGACAGGCCGATTTGATCTCTTCCACGTCTGGTCCGGCTCAGGGCTACATAGCTTGCGAGTGGCAAGATCACTCGGGATTCCGTCCCTTCTGGAGATTCCGACTTGGCACCGGCAGAAAGGGAAAGTGCTTCCGCCGAAAATGGAACACGAGATTGCGATGGAGAACGCTCCGATCCCCCAGCGTTGGCTGAATCGCTTATTAATCAGCCGCCAAGAATCCCTGGAGGAGTACGAATTGGCAGACTTGCTTCTGGTAGAGTCCGAGAAGGCGGCAGACTCGTTTCGGGTATTAGGATTTCCGAATGAGAAGCTGTACAGCATGCCGCAAGGAGTGGATGAGCATCGTTTTCAACCAGGTCCACCGCCACCGCTTTTCCGGGCGGTTTTTGTCGGTGCGTTGATAATGCGAAAAGGTGTGCATATCCTGATTGAGGCGTGGAAGAAGCTCAAACTCCCACGTGCCGAACTCTGGCTTGCCGGCTATCCCCATGAAGAAATCAAGCCGTACCTGGTGGACTTGCCAGCCAACGTCAAGGTGCTCGGATTTAGGACGGACGTGGAGAATGTCTTTCGGGCGGGTTCCGTGCACGTCTTTCCCTCCTCCCTTGAAGGGAGCGCTAAAACAACCTACGAAGCTGCGGCCTGTGCCCTCGCGCAGATCACCACGCGGGAAGCCGGTGACGTCGTGGTGGACGGCGTGAACGGACTGCTCATTCCGCCAAACGACGCTGACGCTTGCGCATCCGCGATTCAGTTCCTGTACGATCGTCCAGACCTGGTTCGCAAGTATGGTGCCGCCGGACGTGAGCGGGTACTGGAG
>DASXBV010000166.1:0-2858 GCA_036491515.1 Chthoniobacterales bacterium | reverse complement strand
GAGACTCTAATGCCGAGCTTGACCAGCAGTTCGTTCGCGATCCTCTCCTCGCCCCATAGCAAATTGTCGCGAGACATTTCTCGGATCAAGCGCCGCAGTTCAGCAGGAATCGGAGGGCGCCCCGGTTTTGATTTCCAATGCCAAAGAAATCGAAACCCGGCTCGATGCCAGCAACGGCTGAGCAGTTACGTTTTAACGGTTTTGACCATCGTTTTGGACGGGCCGGACCCTTTAAACCTACAGAACAACACAGGTCAGGCGGTGGCAATCGCGTTTATGTTGAGCGCGCATTTTGTTCGAGCAGCGCATCCAGGCCGGCGAGATCGCCGAGAACCCACAGCCGCTTAATTTGACCGTTCGCGAAGTCGAAGAGAGCCGCTCCCATCCAAAAAACTTGCTTGTTTGTGGGTACGAAGCCGCGAAACGTCCCGACGTGACAACCCGAGAAGCGCATCTTTGCAAAGGCGTGCCCCCCTTCTGCGACGCAGTCGAGGATCTCGCACCTATAGCCAGCGAGCGAAATACGAACGGACTCCACATAGTGCTTGAACGCGTCCGCGCCGCGAAGCTCCGAACCCAACGAGCCGCGAAATTCGAAATCGTCGGTTAGAATCTCCGAGGCAGCGGAAACATTGCCTTGATTCCAAATGCGCGAGTAAAACTCTTCGACGAGGTAAGGCGTACTCATGGTATGACGGATCGCATAATGCGAAACTCCGATTAGTCGTCCGCATCCTCTTGCCTTACTTCTTTTAGGGCAAGCCTCTGCCACTCGCCAGGCACTAGTTGTTCTGTGGATGAATCGTAGCCATAAGCGAAACAGTGATTCACCCGGAACGCTGCATACTTGTTCCGAAGTTCCTGTACTTCCTTGACTACGGATTCAATACTTGCGAACGCCTTTCTCAAGGACGCTTCGGCGGAGGAGACCGGAAATACTATATCGATTCAAACGCCATCGTCTGTTTTAAGCTTTACCTTTGTAATCGGACTATAACGCGACCTTCCAGACGCATTGGTCCAAGCGCAGCGATGGTCTTTCAGCCTCCTCGTCGTTGCTACAATAGCTGACGCTAATGCATTGTACTTATTTTCACCGGCTTTTTTCAAGAAGCCTTGAAAAAACAGCGTGCCCAGTTCTGATGCTCTCGCAGGGCGTTCCGATGATCTGCGCGGGCGATCAGGTGCGACGCAGCCAGGGTGGGAACAACAATGCTTACTGCCAGGAACTCCACTTGCAGAGTCGCAGTGATTCAAGTTTCTTGAGGCAGGTAGCTTATGAAATCATCAAACTCGGTTGTATTTGCGATGCCAGTCCGGACTGCGATCGGAACGTTCGGCGGAGCTCTCAAGGAAGTGCCGGCCCCTGATCTCGGGGCAAGGGCGATCAAGGAGGCACTCGAACGCGCTGGGGTTCGTTCGGAAGAGGTCGGTACGGTGGTGATGGGTAACGTCATCCAAGCCGGGGTAAAAATGAATCCTGGCCGGCAAGCTGCCATTGGCGCCGGATTACCTGTCACGGTCCCGGCAATGACCGTGAACCGCGTATGCGGGTCAGGCGCACAGGCGATTGTTTCGGCAGCTCACGAGATTTTATTGGGTTCGGTGGAGGTTGCGGTAGCAGGAGGCATGGAGAACATGGATCTGGCGCCTTTCCTTGTGCTGCGGGGTCGCTGGGGCTATCGGCTTGGTGACGGACCCCTTTACGACAGCGTGTTGCGTGATGGACTGAACGACGCCTTTTCCGATCAGGCCTCTGGCTGGCACACGGAAGATCTGGTCCAGAAATTTCAAGTCAGCCGAGAGGCACAGGATCAATGGGCGTTCCGGTCGCAGCAACGGTTCGGTGCTGCTCAAGCCGCAGGAAAATTCAAGTCAGAGATTGTTCCAGTCGAAGTGCCTGGGCGCAAAGGAGCCACCCTCTTTGATGCGGATGAACACAACCGGCCCAAAACTACGCTGGAGACGTTGGCTGCCCTCAAGCCGGCTTTTCGCTCCAACGGTACGATTACGGCCGGTAATGCGCCTGGTGTCAATAGCGGCGCGGCCGCCATGATTTTGGCGAACCGAAATTGGGCGGAAGCGCGCGGGATTGCTCCGGTGGCGAGCCTGGTTTCCTATGGTATCGCAGCCGTAAAGCCCGATATGTTCGGTCTAGGTCCAATCCCAACCGTCCGGCAAGCAGTAGAACGCGCTGGATGGAAGCTGAGCGATGTTGAACGAGTCGAAATCAACGAAGCGTTTGCGGCTATCGCTATCGCGGTAACCCGCGAGCTAGGGCTGCCCGAGGAAATCGTCAACGTAGAAGGCGGTGCGGTTGCGCATGGGCATCCTATTGGCGCGACAGGCGCAGTGCTCACCACGCGTCTCATCCACTCGATGCGTCGGGATGGGCTCCAGCGCGGGATTGTAACCCTGTGCATCGGTGGGGGCCAGGGTATTGCGCTGGCGATTGAGATGGAGAGGTAATTGCCCTTCAGTGGGCCGCGCAAACTAAGGACCGGGGATGTTGTTTAGTCCGCGGCCACGGGCTATACCTGTTTGGTTTCGACGACGCTAACTAACGATCTTGTGGGTGTGGTCCGCAAAAAACGAGAATGACTGACCACTTATGTTGGGAAAGTGATGAAAATTCACGTCGAACACGGCGCGAGCCAATAGTCATGGTGCAGCCCGTTCAATACAGGCTTGGCCACGACCGCTGGGCTCACGCTCAGGGTATGCCGATGAGGTCGCAGCGGCGCCGGCGCACCCCTTGGCGGATCGGGTACGCCTGGTCCTAACGCCATATGGGGCCGTCCCCAGTTGTAATAGGTGCTCACATCTTCAAGAGGCTAGGCTTCGCAAATGGCCTTCAC
>DASXBV010000165.1:0-8096 GCA_036491515.1 Chthoniobacterales bacterium | reverse complement strand
TTGCGGCAGAAGGAATGCGCGCGATCTACTATGCGTTACTGCAACGGATGGAGAAAGACCGATTCAGGTTATTCGAAAAATCCTATCGACTGAACCGACTGGAAAAGGCCATGATTATTTTGGGTCCGATCGCAGCTAATTTGTGGAGGTAGCCCGCATCGCTTGCAAATCTTGAAAGATTTGTGAGCGAAGCTCCGGGTAGGGCGAGGCTCCGTCCGAGCCGTGGTTTGGCGCGTCGTCGGCGGCTCAGACGGAGCTTCGCCCTACCGCAGGCGAGGCTCCGTCCGAGCCGAGGTTAGCGCGTCGTCCGCGGCTCAGACGGAGCTTCGCCCTACTGGCGGAAGGCGATCCATCTACGTCGGCAAAGCATGCACGCTTCTCTTACCGAAAGAGCAGGCGGCAAGCCAGCACCGAGGCGATCACGCCGACAAAATCAGCGAACAGACCGGTCGGGATCGCGTGACGTGTCTTGGTAACACCGACTGAGCCGAAATAGACTGCGACAACGTAAAACGTAGTTTCGGCGCTTCCATAAATCGTGGCAGCCATGTAACTCAGTATGTTATCCGGGCCGAGTTGTTTGACCAAATCCGTCAGGACGGCGGTTGAACCGCTGCCGCTCAACGGTCGAATCAAAACCATTGGAAGCAGAGCTGGAGGGAACTGAATCCAGCTGAGGACTGGATTCAAGACATTCTGCAAGAGAGTCAAGGCCCCGGAATCGCGAAATGCTGCGATGGCAACGAGCATCCCAACAAGGTAGGGGATGATCCGCAGTGCGATCGAGAAACCTTCTTTTGCGCCTTCCACGAATTCCGAATATACGGGTACTCGTCGGCCGGCGGCGTAGAGCGGAAAAAAGGTTAGTAGAAACGGAATCGCCAGGGGGGAGAGCGCGTTGAAAAATAAGGCAATGGCCATTAGAAAACCGGGAGGCACATCGCCGCGGAACCAGTACGGAAACGCGGCCGGAAAAAATAGTACGAGAAAGAAGAGGGAAAGCGCAGCCAGAGCCCAGGGGCACCACGGCGCCATCGGCGGCATCCCGGTTCCGGTCTCGAGCGGCTGAGAAACCGGATTGGCATCCACGGCAATCGAGAGACCCTGTTGTCGTTCCCAGCGAAACGGACCAAGGCGCTGCAAGAGCTTTACAGTCACGATCGCGGAGAGGGTTGCAAAGAAAGTGGCGATCAAAGTGGAACCGACGATACCCGTGGGGTTCTTCGAACCGTTGATTGCGAGAATGTTAATAGCCGTCGCCGGAACAAGTTGAATGGAGCTGGTATTAATCGCCAACAATGTACACATCGCATTGGTCGCAACACCATGTTTCGAGTTCAGCTCATTCAACTGACTCATCGCACGAAGACCAAGAGGCGTGGCAGCGTTGCTGACACCTAGCATGTTGGCCGCCATGTTCATCACGATAGACCCGAGCGCGGGATGTTCCGGGGGCACGTCGGAGAAAAGGCGAACTAAAATCGGACGAATGAGTCGGGCAAGTTGCTGGACTAATCCGGCCTTTTCGGCGAGTCGCATCATACCCAGCCAAAGAGTCATGGCCCCGGAAAGAGGCAATGCAACGTCCATGACGGCGGACCTTGCGGCATTGAGTACGCCCTGGTTGATGGCCGGAAATTGACCGGTGATGCCGGCCACCAGAACTCCTGTCAATAAGAGGCCTAGCCAGATCAGATTCAGCATCTTGTCAAGCGTAGTCGGAGTTGTTCCTAAAGCCAAGAAGTCGAGAAGTCAGGCCTCCTCGGATTCTTGAATTCTTGGCTTCCCAAATAGGGCCGGAAGGGACCTTGTAGGTTTGACGGAATTCTGCGATCTCTATCTTACGATGAAACTAATCGGTAAGAAGGCCTTAGTGACGGGCAGCAGCCAAGGAATAGGGCAGGCGATTGCATTACGACTGGCGGAAGAAGGGGCTGACGTCATCATCAATTACGCTACCCATCCGGAGACGGCAACGGAAACTGTCCAAAGGGTTCTTAAGCTTGGTCGCCGATCGGCTCCAATCCAAGCGGACATCGGTAAGGTGGATTCTGCTCAAAGCATGGTGCAACAATCAGTTGAGGCCCTCGGTGGATTGGATATTTTAGTGAACAACGCCGGAGTCGAGAAAAGGGCTTCATTTTGGGAAGCCACCGAGAAAGATTACGACCTGGTGCTAAACATCAACTTGAGGGGCGCATTTTTTGCGACCCAGACATTTGTCCGGCATCGCATGGAAGTTAAACAGCCCGGGAAAGTGATCAATGTGAGTTCGGTGCACGAAGAGCTGCCGTTTCCGCACTTCACATCCTATTGCGCGAGCAAGGGCGCCATGAAAATGATGATGCGAAATCTCGCAATCGAGTTGGCACCTTTCGGCATCACCGTCAACAATATCGCGCCGGGTGCGATTGAAACGCCGATCAACACTAAACTCTTGAACGATCCTGTGAAGTTGAAGGCGCTCCTGGAGAACATTCCGCTGTCGAGGCTTGGCAAAACGTCCGATGTGGCCGGGGTGGCTGCATTTCTGGCCTCAGCAGACGCGGATTACATCACCGGCACGACGATTGTGGTCGATGGCGGACTGATCTGGAACTATAGCGAGCAATAATAACCCTATTAATCAATTATGGATGCATGTCCAATTCCTCAAGCAGTCGAGCCTTGCGCTCTGGTGATCTTTGGAGCTTCCGGTGATTTGACCAAACGAAAACTGGTGCCATCGCTCTACAATTTGGCGTCTTACCGCCTCCTACCGTCGAACTTCAGTATCATCGGGGTCGCGCGTCGACCGATCACAGACGAAGTTTTCCGAAACCAACTTGGCAAAGATCTCGCCGAACTCGGGACGCAGCCGGTCGATCCGAATCTGTGGAACGGGTTCCGGAGCCGTCTCTCGTACTGCGCAGGCGAATTCGACAATCCGGCGACCTACCAGAAACTGGCGGAAGCGCTTGCTGAATCCGAAAAGAATTTTAAGACTTCCGGTAATGTGGTGTTTTATCTGTCGGTGCAGCCGGACTATTTCGCTGATATCGCGAAACGATTGTCGGAGGCAGGCCTGCTGCGGGAAGAAAACGGATGGCGCCGGATAATCATCGAAAAGCCATTCGGACACGATCTGGCTTCTGCTCGCAAATTGAATGCCGAGCTGACATCGGCCCTGCAGGAACACCAGATATATCGGATCGATCATTATCTTGGCAAAGAGACCGCACAAAACCTGTTGGTATTTCGTCTTGGCAACGCAATTTTTGAGCCGATCTGGAATCGACGTTATATCGATCACGTCCAGCTGACGGTGGCCGAATCAATCGGGGTGGAAGGCAGGGGTGCATTCTACGAATCAGCCGGCGCGTTTCGTGACGTGATGCAGAACCACATGTTCATGCTGCTTGCGTTGATCGCGATGGAGCCGCCGACATCACTGGAGGGAGAGGCGATCCGGAACGAAAAGGTCAAATTGCTCCGTTCGATTCGGCAGACGACGCCTGAGGAAGCGCTGATGAACAGCGTTCGCGGGCAGTACGGAGAGGGAATCGTGGGAGGCAAAAAGGTGCCGGCTTACCGGCAGGAACCGAAGGTGAATCCCAATTCGACGGTAGAAACTTTCGCGGCGATCAAGCTAACGGTTGAGAACTGGCGCTGGGCTGGGGTGCCTTTTTACTTGCGTTCAGGGAAACGAATGCCGCGACGTACCACGCAGATCGTCTTTCGGTTCAAGACACCGCCACTGTCGCTGTTTGCCACAAATGAGGCAGATCCAATTGCACCAAACTATTTGATCTTCCACATCCAACCTGACGAAGGAATTACCCTCCAGGTCCGCGCAAAAATCCCGGGCCCGACCATCTGTACGCGGTCGGTGCGTCTGGAGTTTGATTACAACCAGTTCGGGGACCGCCAGCCGACGACGGGTTACGAGAAACTTTTGTACGATTGTATGGTTGGAGACTCGAGTTTGTTCCATCGCTCCGACATGGTGGAAGCAGCCTGGGAGGCGGCTACGCCGATTCTGGAGGCGTGGAACAATAATCCGCCGTCTGATTTTCCAAATTATGCGCCTGGGACCTGGGGACCGGAGGCAGCGATGCGGCTGATCGAAAGAGATCACCATCACTGGTGGACGCCAGAAAACCATTGATGGATCCTGAAATTCCGCTGATTCAAGCACGCCTCTCGCATGAGGACGATTTGATTAACCAGCGGATCTCCTGGTTGGTGAATTCGCAGTCGTTCTTGTTAACTGCTTACGCAATCACGCTCAATGGATTGGCTGCAGATTCCGGGCGTCCTCAGGCGCCGATTCAGCAGAAGCTCCTTGAACTGCTGCCCATGGCGGGGATCGGCTGCGTCATTCTAGTGATCGTGGCAATTACGGGTGGCCTTTTCGCGATCGGCGAGCTTCGAAGATTTGCAGCAACCAAGTATCCAAAGGATCGACTGTTCATCATCTCTAAGCCGACTATGCAGTTCCTGGGAGTCAGTGCGCCGACGCTGATCCCGATCGTATTCCTGGTGATCTGGTTGTCGATCTATCATCGGTAGCGGGGGGGCGGAAACGTGTCGGCGTATCGGCGTGTCGGCGTTGCACGTCTGCAAGCTCAGGCATCCTGATCCAATTTGATTTTGCTTTTCCATTGATCCTAAGTTCACGCCTTTTTCAGCTTGTTCACGTTCTATGGACGTGCAACGCCGGTCGCGCGGGAGCGCAACTCTACCGCGCTACGCGCGCCGACACGCCGACACGCCCCAACGCCGATACGCCGACACGCCTCCCCACCTACCCCATCTTTTTACGAGCACGCATCAATCGCGCAACGATTCCGGTCCAACCGGTCTGATGGCTGGCGCCGCAACCGCACCCGGTTTCCCCGTGAAAATATTCATAGAACAAGACTAGTTCCTTCCAATGTGGATCCGAAGCAAATCGCAGGTCCTGACCGTGGCATGGCCGTCTGCCGTGACTATCCGGTAGAAAGAGACGGATGAGCCGATGGGCGAGGTCGCTTGCCACTTGCTGAAGACTTTTCAGGACGCCCGAACCAGTAGGGCACTCGATTTTCAGATTGTCTCCATAAAAATACGAGTACCGCTCCAGAGCCTCGATGAGCAAATAATTTATCGGAAACCACACCGGACCTCTCCAGTTTGAATTTCCGCCGAAAAGATGGGTGTTCCCTTCACCCGGAACGTAATCGACTCGATACTGATGTCCATCGGCGTCGAAGACATACGGCTTCGCCATGTGAATCTTGGAGAGGGAGCGTATGCCGAACGGAGAAAGGAACTCATTCTCATCCAGGAAATAACGCAAAATGCGACAAAGCCTTTCTTTTGTCGGTACAGCGAGAAGGCGGTGAATATGACCAGCCTCGTTGTCAATCGTAATTAGCTTTGCCAGATCCTGCCGATGCTTGAGGAACCATTCCAAACGGCGGCGAAAACCTTTGAATTTTTGGATCTTTTCTTCCTCGAGGACCTCGACTGCGACGAGGGGGAGTAGTCCCACCAGGGACCTTGTCTTCAGCGGGATCGCTTTACCGTCCATTCTAAGTTGATCGTAATAGAACCCGTCGTCTTCATCCCAAAGACCGGTCCCGCCGAGCGAGTTCATCGAGTCACAGATAGCTACGAAGTGCTCGAAGAATTTCGACGCCATGTCTTGGTACGCCGGCCGAGTTTGGGCAAGCTCCAGGGCCATCGACAGCATGGTTAAACAGTAAAATCCCATCCAAGCTGTCCCGTCCGCCTGTTGGAGGTAACCACCCGTGGGAAGAGGTTTCGATCGGTCAAAAACACCAATATTGTCCAAGCCAAGAAAGCCGCCGGCGAAAATATTATTCCCTTCGGTATCCTTCCGGTTGACCCACCAGGTAAAATTCAGCAGCAACTTGTGAAAAATGCTTTCGAGGAAATCTGTATCACGTGAGCCGCGCGGAGCGCTGATCTTATAGACCCGCCAAGCCGCCCAGGCGTGGACCGGCGGATTTACATCTGAGAAGGCGAATTCATATGCCGGGATCTGGCCATTCGGGTGCATGTACCATTCCCGGAGAAAGAGTTGCAATTGCTGCTTAGCAAAGTCTGGATCGAGATGAGCGAAGGGCAACATTTGGAACGCGAGATCCCAGGCGGCGAACCAGGGATACTCCCATTTGTCCGGCATTGAAATTACGTCACGACTGTAGACTTGCAGCCAATCGTGGTTGCGTCCTTGCCATCGGGCAGCGGGCGGTTTCGGCTCGTATTCATCCCCAGTCAGCCAGTCCTTCACTACGTAATGGTAGAACTGTTTGGTCCAGAGCAAGCCCGCAGCCGCCTGCCTTGCCACATTCTTCGACTCCTCATCGTTTGATCTGCCGATCAGATGCTCATAAAACTCATCGGTTTCGCTTTTCCTCCTGTCGAACAATCCGGGATTCGCCTGCGGTTTGCCATCCCAATCGGCAACAGACACGAGCCGGAGATACACGATCCGTGATTCCCCGGCTCCGAGTTTCATGCGATAAACCGGAGCGACCTTGGTACCGCGAAAACTTGGATTGGTTGCCGTTTTCTTACCGGAAATGATGTAGTCGTGGAATGAGTCTTTCACGAAAGGGGAGTTGTTCTTCAAGTCGTAAAGGCTTTGAAAATTTGTTTCGTTTTCCGTAAAAAGAACCTCGTCGGTGGCATCGCAAAAAAAGTACATCGGCTGAAGCGTTTCATGTTCGGTCTGGATGCGGCCACTATCGGCGCGCCAGATGCGCGGTTTGAGAGTGCAGCCTTCGTGCGCGCAGCCCCACACCCAGGTGTTGCGAAACCAGAGAGTAGGCAGCAGGACGATCTCGGCGGGTTCGGCAGCACGGTTCGCAGCGGTAACCCTGATATGTATGTCATCCGGGGTCTGCTTCGCGTACTCGACGAACACGTCAAAATAGCGGCTCCCTTCAAATACGCCGGTATCGACGAGTTCATATTCGGGGAGGTTCACTGCGCGGTTCCGATTCTCGCGAACCAGTTGATCGTACGGGAAGGCCGCCTGTGGATATTTGTAAAGCCCTTTCAGGTAAGAGTGAGTGGGCGACGAATCGAGGTAAAAATAACACTCCTTAACGTCCTCCCCGTGATTTCCTTCCGGTCCGGTAAGTCCAAAGAGTCGCTCCTTAAGGATATGGTCGCGACCGTTCCATAGGGCCAGAGCAAAACAGAGCCGGCACTCCCGGTCTGTGATGCCCAGGAGCCCATCCTCGCCCCAGCGATAAGCGCGGCTTCGGGCATGCTCGTGTGGGAAGTAATCCCAAGGATCGCCTTCCGCCGAATAATCTTCGCGGACGGTGGCCCATTGACGTTCGGCGAGATATGGACCCCACCGTTTCCAGTTTTTCGTCCTGGCTTGGTCTTCCTGCAAGCGCTGAAGTTCCTCGTTCATACGTAGTAAGGCGGTCGACGACTACAATAGCGACACAACGCGTAAGCGAAAGTTCCAGCTTTTGCCGGCACCGAACAGAGTAAAAGATTGGCAAAGGCGGGGCAAAAGTTGGACCAAAAAAGGGGCAAAAGCTGGAGCTTTCGCTTACCCCGTTGCATTTTCCTGAACTCCTAGTTAGTTTGCTGGCCCTTAAGTATGGCAAACAGCATTCTTTCCGAAGACCGGCTGAAGAGCATCGATTTTAGCAACGATGAAATTGCGCGGTATTCCCGCCACCTCATCATGCCGGAAGTGACGCTCGAAGGACAGAAGCGGCTAAAAGCAGCCAGCATCCTTTGTATTGGGACTGGGGGACTTGGTTCTCCTATCGCCCTTTATCTTGCGGCAGCAGGTATCGGGCGCTTGGGTCTGGTCGATTACGACGTCGTTGATTTCTCCAATCTCCAGCGTCAGATCTTGCACGGTACAGATGACGTAGGCCGCAAAAAACTGAACTCAGCAAAAGACCGCATCAAAGCTGTAAATCCGAACGTACAGGTCGATCTGCATGATTTGGTGTTTCGAAGCGACAATGCGATCCAGCTCGTTCGCGGCTATGACATCGTTATAGACGGAACAGACAATTTCCCGACCCGCTATCTTTCCAACGACGTTTGCGTGCTGACCAGGAAGCCGAACG
>DASXBV010000164.1:0-6203 GCA_036491515.1 Chthoniobacterales bacterium | reverse complement strand
AGTATCAGTGAAGGCATCGCCTTCGGCTTGCTCACGTACGTCGGCCTGAAAGTTGGAACCGGAAAGTTTAAAGAAGTCAGCCCGTTGACTTACGTCTTGGCGGTGCTGTTCCTCCTGCACTTCCTGGTTGGCAGGTAAATTACGTTTATGACAACATCCTCTGTCTTCGGACTTACGCGCACGCGCATCGGCGCGCGCCACGCGTTGATCGGGCCGGACGGCCATGTACCGAGTTTTCTGCCTGGTGTGGAAAATGCAACAACGATTGTGCTGATTTCAGTGGAAATGGGGGCTCGGTTCACCCATGCGTTGTTGAAGTTTACCGCAGGCGGAGTAGCGGCCTTTCCTGCGAACGATACAGAAGCGTTCGCCTACATTTTGAGCGGCTCAGTTCAGGTTGAAGCTGGCGGGAAAAGCCATGAATTAGTCACGGGCAGCTACATCTTTTCGCCTGCCGGGCTAGCTTGGAAACTGACGAGACCCGTTGAGGGAACGCAAGTGAATCTGTTTTTTAAAAAATATGTACCGCTTGCCGGCATCCCCTCTCCGGAAGCCCTTGTTGGACACGAAAGCCAGGTGGTTAGTGAACCGTTCCTCGGCGATGAAGATGCCCGGCTCCAGATACTCTTGCCAGATAAACCGTCGTTTGATTTTGCGACGAATATCTTTAATTACAAACCGGGAGCTCACCTGCCCTTTGTAGAAACCCATATCATGGAGCATGGCCTCCTCATGCTGGAGGGAAGGGGTATTTATCGATTGGAAGATTCCTGGTATCCGGTTGCCGCGGGAGACTGCATTTGGATGGCTCCATACTGTCCTCAATGGTTCGCGGCGATCGGTAAGTCGCCGGCGCGTTATCTCTATTATAAAGATGTGAATCGTCCGGTTTTCCCATAAAGGGGAGGCGATGGCCCGCGAAACACGCGAAAGGACGCAAAAAAAACGGACAAGGAAAATTTGAGGGGGGATAAAGAGAGCGATGGTAGCTGCTGGAGAGGAGCGGGGCCCCGGCGTTGCAACGACCAAAGTTCACCGATGAATCCTTTTCCTGTTCCCTTTCCGCGTGTTTCGCGGGCATCCTTCTCAGCAAACCGGGATGGCCCGCTTACTATGGATGCCGTCCGGCCCAGATGAGGTATGCGAAAAACAATATGATCACGACGGCGCACCCAGTCTTGAATTGCTTAAAGAAGCGCGACAATACGTAACCGAATACAAAAATCTCAAGGCCGGTCTGCAAAGTTGGTTTAACGAAGCTCAATATTCCAGCGTTCGCGAACGAGTCCATCGGGCTCGGCCTCAGAACCGAGGCGACAAGCGTGGCCGCCAAAGCAAAAACCAGCAGTGCCAGTGCTTCGACAGCTAATCGCCGTCGGCCGATTCTCCGCGAAGATTTGTTTTGTTCGTTTCCGGTCACGATCGCAGAATTGCCGGTAGGGTTAATCCAAAAACCGAGGTACTAGTCGTAAGCGAGGGTAGGGCGAGGCTCTGGGTAGGGCGAGGCTCCGTCCGAGCCGAGGACGACGCCACAACCCGCGGCTCGGACGGAGCCTCGCCCTACCTTCACCTACGATTAGCTCCACCGGCGTGCCCACCCGGATCGCGCGGGAGCGCGTCCCTACCATGAAGCGCGTCCCTACCATGGCCGCTAATTTTCGCTTCCTCCAGTGGCGAGAACCTGCATTTGTTGCCTTACCAGGTTTAATAATGGTTGACCCCGCAGTCTAGCTAACTCTCGAACGGATTTGGTTGCCGCCGATTTCCTGGCAATTTCGTAGCCAATGAGATATCCCATACGCGCCGGTATTTGGCCACCACGCCAATAGGAAAGGTACCTAGCTGTGGTTGAGTCGTCCATAGCTTCAAGCTGCCTCACCAGATCGCGAGCTACCGCTGGAAGATATCTCGGACCCTCTTGAGCCAGCCTCGGGTCGAGAAGTACATCGGCTAGGGATGCATCCGGGTTCAATTGTTTACTGACATAGGTCGCCAGGCCTTCCTGCCAGACCAGGCGATATAGCTCTACGTCGTCGATATTCCGTGGTAGCGGGTTAACCTGGAAATGATACAAATGGAAAAGTTCGTGAGTTAAGATCACCGACCATCGGGTGTCAGCTCCATGGAATTTGGCCAGTCCATCCAGTCCGAGAAAGAGCACGTGTGGATTGTCATACGGAATCTTGCCATCAAAGCGAAACAGGGAAAGCATGAGGTAGACTCTGGCCCTTGAACAATCGAAATCCGGGAACGCTTTCAAAAACATAGTCAGGATGGGTTCGTATTGTTCTTGGAATCGAGCGTGTATTTGCTTGATCGCCGGGATAAAGGCCGGCAGTCCGTTCAAGTACTGTTCCAGCGCCGCAGTATCCGTCTTGAAGGTTTGCGGACGGTCATAGATCTCAGGATGTAGTTCAATGATTGACTGTGCAAAGAGTTTTGCACGATCTTCCTTCTCTTCGGGAGCGATCCGTAAAAAATTGAAAAGCTCCGGGATAAGATCATAGACAAGCAGAGTATTTGCTGCGCTCGAATTGAGCCAAGGATAGCCACAGGTCAGAAAAATCAGGAGATAGCGACTCAGTCGCCCTGCTTTCTGGAATTGTCGACTTCTTTGCATGGCTCAGAGCTTTGTTGAACTTTAATAAATTCATTCGATCGCTTATGGAAAACCCACATTTCCAAGGGAACGCCCGGATCCGGAATAATAAATGGAGTGAGAAACAGCCGCCATTGGTAGCGGTATCCTGGTTGATCGGTATGAGGGATTCGCTGCAGCAGGGTTGCTGCGATAAAGGCATCCTGACCAACAGGTCTAACAAATATCAGGTCGGCAGAAAATTCGAATGTAGCCGTGCCTGACAGTGTCCAGCCTTGCTCGACGATTCCTAGATATCTCTGTTCCGCTAATCTTTCGGCGATGGAATAAGAACCGGTTACGGCCGAGCCGCAATCCACGAAACCAGCTGGATGTAGCTGTCGAAAATAGCCCTCTTCCGATAGCCGTTTTAAACCAATATCAACGATCTTCGCACATCTTAACGGATACAGGGGATAAAAAGGTCCGGTGACGGTTCCGTCCACGTCCGGATCGAAGTAGGCGAAGAAGGGAATCAACTGTTTTGCGAGGGACCGGTCGCGTTTCTCAATGGCGCCAGATTGGAACGCTTGAATATCGCCGATGGCTAGTAATGTACCCAGGCCGAAGGTTAGGCAACAAGTGGCTGGTATGCGTGCTCGGTTGAGCCAGGATTTATCCCGTGTGGAGTGGTGCTCCGAATGACCGAGAGCAACTAAGAGGAGTCCTGAGATGGCAATCGACAGGAGCGTTACATGCGTTGTATAGCGGCTGGAAAGGAAGCCGCCGGTGTAGCCCATCCCAAGCCTGCCATACGTGGTAGCTAAACAGAAGAAATAAGCATAAGCCGCCAGGCCAAGCCAAAAAGCTGCTTCTGGAAGTTTCCGGCGGCGTATAACAATCCAGGTTAGGAATAGAAATACTATTATCTCGGACAAACCAATAAACCAAGCTCGATGAGGCCGGTGTTCGAAAGAAATCCAATAAGCCAGTGGATTACCCACCAGCCCGAGGAATCCGAAAAGCGGTAGCTGCGGCTTTGCCCGGACTTGATCCGCGCGAAGCTGCAACTCCCCGGAGTGGGGTAAACCGTAGACATAAAAAGCGAAGGTAACTCCCGCAAACACCAAGAGGCAAGACACGCCGATTACTTTATTTTTGAGAGAATCGCTCGTAAGAAAGAGGGAAAGGATTAGGACGGGCCAGACCAGGAGCCCCTGCGCTGAGGAAAAACTCGCCGCTATCGCGAGGACCGTGACAGTGAGTAGACGAAACCAAAGAGAGAGGCCCGATCGACAGAGCACCATAAGGCTAGCTACCACGGCGAATTGAATGAAGAAGAAGGCGAATTGAAATGCCCACAACCAGTTCTCAAGTTGTACCAACGAGAATAAGGCAATTGCGCTTACGCCCACGCTGACTGTCCAGAGAATAGGATGGGCTCGTGAACGGAGCATTCTGAATTGTGAAAAGAGGAAGATCATCGCAATTCCGATGACCAGCCAGGCCACGATCATGATGAGCTTTGAGTTCCAATGAGTAAGTACAGCAAGAGTGGAGAACTCCAGCCTCGGTATCAGCATGCGATGCTCATTGTTGGGCGACCAGAAGTCCATAAGTGAGGCTTGTCCCGATCCAACGGATTTCACGAGGCCGGCATACCACCACTCGTCGGCAAAAGGGACATTAACTCCGTTTAGCAGAATGAAGGCGAGAGTTAATAAAGCGGCGATCGCACAAAGAAGCGCCGCTGCCAGCTCAGGTCTTCGGGGAAAAGGGTTTGCTCGTGGAGCCATTCCAAATTTCTGGCGTACCCTCCCACCGTAAGCGAAAGCTCAGGCTTCGGACAACCTCCGTGTGTAGCCTTTTTTGCTGGCCAATTTTGTGACTATGCTGCGTAGCCGGTCCGCCAGAGATATCAGTTCTTTGTCGCTGCGGACGACGAGAATTGGCCGATCGGTCCGGTTCACGATTTCGCGCGTCACGTTTCCGATCACGTAGTTGCGCCACAAATCGCGAACTGGCCAGGAGCCGACCACGATCAGGTCACAATCGGCGTGCTCGGCTTCTCCCAATATTTGATCAATCACAATCCCGTGTCGAATCTTCACGCTTACCGGCACCCCGGCTCGTTCGATGAGCGCTTTTTCGTTACGAAGGTTTCGGGCCAATTCCGAGTCCGAGTTCAGCAAGGCATCCAGGTCATCCTGCCGGCGGAAGAGGGTAGCGTGCATGGCCGGTGGTTCGGGTACCACGGTCAGTAGAGTGATGCTCGCAGACAGATCTTTGGCGATCTCACACGTGAACCGTACGGCGTTGTCAATGTAGGAGGCCCCGCCGCTACAGATCAAGATTCGTTTCAAATGGAGGCGCGATTTTGGTACCAGCAGTACGGGAGGCGCAATCTTCTCGATGATGGAGTACGCCTTGGCGGAAGGCAGAAAAGACTCCTGCGCCCGTTGGCGTTTCGCACCGATCACCACGAGATCGTAGGTGATCTCACGGGTTCTTTGGATGATCTTCTGGACCGGATCGCCGGACTTAGTCACGACGTCGACCTTGACGCCCTTTTCCTGAAACACTTGGATTTCCTCGTAAAGAACCTCTAGCAATCTACGTTGGTCCTGCTCGATCTCCGTGATTCCGAGAATCGTGATTTCGGCCTTTGTCGCAGCCGCAATGATGGCAGCAGAAAGGAGCGCTTCACGAGCTCGTTCGGAGCCGTCGCTGCAAACCATTATCTTCATAACTATTTGCTTAGGGATGATGGCCATGGAGAAGTCTCAGCGCAATTACGATTGCACCCAGGAGCGGAAGCGGCGCAAACGCAAGTCGGATATGCGGGCCGGTGAAATACTGGGTGAGATTCGCACCAATTCGGGCGCCCAGAGCGGCTCCGGTCTGCATGATGAGAGCAATCAAAATGTCGACGTTTCCCTTCATCGCATGTCGGACCGTCCCGTAGCCTGCAGAAATGATGATCTCGAACAGGTCGGTGCCTACCGCGATATGAGTTGGGATCCCTAAAAGATAAACCATCGAAGGCATGCGAATGTAGCCGGCGCCTCCTCCAAGAAATCCACTAAAAACTCCGCCAATAAAAGAAACGAACAGGATCGCCCAAAGCGAAATAGACCCAATCCCCGAATGCGGCAGGCTGACTGTGGGAGCGAGTTTGATTCGCTGGACAGCCTTGGCAAAGCTATCAATCGCCGTAGCATCCTGCTTTTTGCTGAACGTCGGATTGCTGCTTGTTAGCGCTTTTGCACGGAGGGTGATCCAACTCTCCCAAGCACAGAACAGAGAGATTCCAGTGAAAACGATGACTGACACACTCCCGACCACGAGATCGACGTCGGCTCCTTTCTTCAGCAGCTCGATCGCCTGTACTCCGGTCTCTGACCCTGCAATCGTCCCAATCACCATAATTCCGGCCAATTTCAAGTCGATATTGCCAAGAACGCGGTGCGTTCTGGCGGCCACGATCGATTTGCCAACGATGTGAGCGAGGTCTGTCCCAACGACAAAATTCATTGGTAGTCCGACAGCGAACAGCGCTGGAGCGGTTAGAAAGCTCCCTCCCACCCCAAAGAATCCTCCTAACGCCCCGATGACAAACCCGATG
>DASXBV010000163.1:0-4383 GCA_036491515.1 Chthoniobacterales bacterium | reverse complement strand
GATTAGTCTATTAGCGAGTGAATTTCTTCTTGCACTGATCGTCAAACATGGCGGGCTCCTTTCGCGAGCTTTGGCAACAGTCAAAACGCATGAAAATCGGAGACCATGTTTATCTCATTACGGACCGACTTCAAACCGGGGCCGGGGTCCCTGTCATGATCTGTGCCCTGCAGGATTCCACCGTCGAAGTGTTTGTGGAGTTCACTCACGAGCCCAAGATTTTGAAGGTCAGCAATCGCGAGGATATACTTTCCTCCAACCTGTACGCGCATTCGATCCTCAACCTCGTCTATCAGACCTACGGGGAGATCGAACACAAGTACGGCTCGATCCTCAACCTCCCCACCGAGGAGATCGTTGCACAGCTTCTCCGACGGGGACTTGCGCCGCGGACCGCTCGCCACTGTGTCGATCTCTTTGCCGAGGTCGAGTGGCGCGATGCACAACTGCCGCTGCGGCAGTGGCTGGAGAGCATTCGTGACTTCTACCATCCCTTGCGTCCGGTACAAAACCCCTCTCCCTCGCCGCCTACGCTTCGCTGCGGCTTACCGCGCGCTCGCGCCGATCTTTGAACGCACTACTGGCAACCATCTTGTGACGAGTTGGGGACCTTCGATGGGAAATACATTGGTTGGCGCTGAAGAACCCGACGCGGGAAAGGCACTGATTGCTTTCGTTGCTTCGCCTGCTGCTACCAAGGCAATCACGGATAGTGGCTTGGAGCCAATCACCCCAGCTACTCCCGAGAAAAACAGGCAATAAGATCCCTCCAACATCAACCACCACAAGCCGGACCGTGCGTCGCGGCAATAGCTCCGGAAGGATTTGCACAGAAGATCGCAAAGATTCGATGCTGGGCAGATCAGGTCTTCATCGACTCAATGATAACCCGCGAGCCAACTGCGGCTCGACGAACCGTTGGCTGTGATCGCAGCCGACCTATAATCCCTTGTACTCAGCGAAAATCTTATCGTCCCGTTTCGAGGCACGGAATCTCCCGTGGGGAAATTTAAATTCTAGAAGGGGTTCTTCGATCCCGCGTTAGGCTAGCGCACAGCCAGCGAAACCGCTCCAAGAGCGGCTCCGCTGGCATTTATGAGCCAGAAAACATTGAAAACAAGGTCGCTCCCGCGGAGATATTTAATTAGGAGGTTGAACAATGAAAAACGACATCACAATCACAGGACAGGGGATAGTCATCAGCAAACATGCGAGCGGGGTCATATGCGCATACGACTCCCAGCACCGGATTTTAAAGGTCCCGATGGAAGGCGGGGTGGTAGCCGAGTTGGTCCAAGAGCGAACCAGCAACGGCACGATTCATAACGAGTATCGCAATCAGCTTCTGACGATACAGAATGGCAGAGATGCCTCAGTACTTGAATTCTAAATCCGCGAAAAGAAATGAAAGCAGAAATCATCAACATCGAGTACCCCGTGCGTTATGATGCGGCGATCAACCAAATTACCTCTACTCGATCGTCGAGAACCATTCGGACGAAATGCTCACTTACTCGGTATCACACCATTCCTTGTTACCGCTCGCTTTCAGGTCTTCGGTTTCGACTTGCTCAACCTGCCGACCTGTCCGAGCTCGCACGTCTTCGCATGGAGCACGTCGGGTTGGACAGCAGAGAGATTTGTCAGGCCAAGGCGGATTTTTGCCAATCCTTCGAAGAATTTCTCGTCAGCCGGATCACTACCGGAGAATGGTTGGTGCTGGTTGCGGAAACCAACGGTCAGCTCGTCGGGTGCGTCTATCTGCAGAAGATCGCCAAGCTGCCGCGCCCCGGATATTTGAAGCGAGCATACGGATCTATCACCTATCTTTTTGTTCAGAAACAATATCGCGGACAGGGTCTTCGCCGTCAGCTGCTGCGTGAAATCGTTCAGGTCGCGCAATCGGAAGGTCTTGAGTATCTCGCCGGCCGACCTGAGGCGGAATCCCACTCAGTCTATCGACTTCACGGGTTCCAGCAAATCGATCCGGAAATGAAATTGGCACTGAAGTAACAAATCAGATCGAGGCCATCACCGCTCCGTCTACCGGGAAAACTCTTCGTCATCCAAGCCGTTACCGCCGGAAGCCCGAGCCTTTCAGGGTTTGCACCAGAATCGGCCCCTCGCCGTCGTGCGAATGAGCTTGTGCTATTTTTCAGCCGTTTGAGACTTTCCCCGTAGCTTTTGGTCTAGCAGGAAGAGTTCGACAAAATCGTATTGTCTCCAATCTAGACTGGTGCCGTATTGCTGGTTAATTCTGGTCGCCATTGCCATCCGTGCCTCCATCTCGTCAAATTCCACACTGCGGCTGCCCTCAGCCTCAAGACTTTCATGGTCCTGTCCGACACTTGAGCAGATCTCATTGAGGCCGACAATGATCTCATAAAGTTGAGTCAGCGAAAGATCGCCGCCCGCTCGCACCCCGTACTTCTTAGTGATCTCTTCAGCGAGCTGCGTTCTCGCCACACCGTCGTCGAGCGACTGGCCGAGGCTGTTGTACCCAGACAACGCCGATGCGGCCGACGCAATCAAAATCAAAAGTCCGTTTCCAAGCATTCTCATAAGAGTTGCTCTTTTAATAACTACGACACTTATCGCCGAGATCTTAGCGCGAAAATTGCCGGCGGTGGAAGCAAATTGCCCGTAACCGTAGCCCCCGGGCACAACGAAGCTGCATCGCCTTGAAGAAAACCTCGGAGCGGCGGAGTTTTGTCGTGGCTATCCTGACCGGGATCTTTTTCCTCGTACTAAGACGGTTCAGAAAACAAGAAGACGCAGGGTTGTGGGCTGCAGTTGCAGCTACCCTGCTGGCGCTGACCGTTGTGGCCTATTTTTGGTATGCCAATTTGACCGATAGCCTAACAGTGAGGTGGCATGAACATACTTTCGTTTGTGGAACGGAGTTACGACCAGAAATACAAAAAGTGTACGGGTCGATTATTTCGAAGCCCTTAGCTAGAGAGCTAATTGAGGACGCTGCAGGCGATCCCGCCTTAATTTGGACCGATCAATCAATTCATTCGAGCAAAGACCTCTTGAGTATCTCCTATCTCGTAATGGTTCCGCTCATCGGTGGATGCATTATGGCGGCTTCACAGATCGTAATGTGCGTGACGCTGCCGCGCTCTCCTGAGAAATCTGCGAAGACCAACAAGAAAAAACCACGGGCTCACTAATGAACCAAACCCCTTTGATGACTAGCTTAGCTTGTGGTCATGGTGGGGTTCTTCTTTAAACTTGCTGCGATCACTTGCGATATTGATCGTCGGTGATCTTTTCCATCCACTCGACGACCTTACCGTTGAGAATTTCCTGAATGGCGATATGCGTCATGGCGGTGGTTGGCGTCGCGCCGTGCCAATGCTTCTCGCCCGGCGGGAACCAGATCACATCGCCGGGATGAATCTCTTCAATCGGACTGCCCTCGCGTTGCACCCACCCGCAACCGGCCGTGACAATCAAGGTCTGACCCAGAGGGTGGGTATGCCATGCTGTTCGAGCGCCGGGCTCGAACGTGACACTGGCACCCGCCGCGCGTGCCGG
This sequence comes from Chthoniobacterales bacterium, assembly GCA_036491515.1. Lineage (GTDB taxonomy): Bacteria > Verrucomicrobiota > Verrucomicrobiia > Chthoniobacterales > JAFAMB01 > JAFAMB01. Next base: position 840 of record DASXBV010000163.1, on the reverse strand, counting down.
AGTGTTTGCCTGAAACAGAGGGTCAATGCGCACGGCGCCGGTAAACCAGTCGGTCGGTCCTTTGTTGGAAGGCTGTGAGCCACTTCTTCTAATTTCCATATTTAACCAAGTTCCTGAACTACATACGCATTGATGTGTCGCTGTCGCAGCGGTATTGTTGTGTTCTTGGAGCACGTATATGACAGATTCTGATATTCCCAGGCTTAACCCCGTACCTGACACGCAACCCGACGCTCCGAAGCCGACACAGAAACAGTTCAAGCGTAGCAGCAATCCGCGCACTTTCGACAACGCGCGGCGGGATAAATCAAGAGGTTATCAGGGAAGCGCACGCAACGCTCAACGACCCCAGATGCGCGGCAGACGCGGCGGAAGATAAAGGTCCAGCTCAACGCTCTTTTCTTCAACCATTCGTCGATCATCTCCCGGCTGAATCGGAAATCTTTGCTGTTCCGAAACGCGACTTGAAGCGCTAATATAGTGCAATATGCAATTGCTTGTGGAACTGGACAACAGTAGGCCAGGAGCGATGCTGGCCGATTTCGCGCTACTCGGTAGAGCGTGGTGTTGCTTTCGGCTGAGGTTGCGGCTGAAGGGCGGTTAGGACCATGAACACGCAGCCCCAACGCACCTGCCCGAACTGCGGCAACGAGCTTTCTGGAGCGATGGAATTCTGCCCGGTCTGCATGCTTCGTACAAGTCTTCCTGGCGGGGTGGAGTCCCGGGAGTCTTCTGCGTCCGAGGATACGCTCAATCCGAGGCCGGAACAGGCGGTGCGACGATTTGAGCACTATGAGCTGGTGATGGGCGAGGACGGGAAACCGATCGAGTTGGGTCGCG
>DASXBV010000162.1:0-6314 GCA_036491515.1 Chthoniobacterales bacterium | reverse complement strand
CCGAGCAGCTCACTCACCTTGGGATAGCGATAGGCACTCTGACGTACATGTCACCGGAACAGGTGCGGGGCGAAGAACTGGACGCACGCACGGATTTGTTTTCGTTTGGTGCAGTTCTTTACGAGATGGCAACAGGGGTTGGGCCCTTTCGGGGTGAGACCTCTGGCGTCATTGCGGAATCGATTTTAAACCGCACGCCAGTTGCGCCAGTGCGGCTAAATCCCGACCTTCCTTCCAAACTCGAAGAAATCATCACGAAGGCGCTGGAGAAAGACAAGAAGCTGCGATACCAGAACGCCACAGACATCCGCACCGATTTGCTGCGGCTGAAGCGGGATTCGGACTCCGGCCGCGCAGGCACTTCGGTACCGGCGGTTGCACCCGCGCCGGTCGAGCGAAAAAAGTCCCGGTGGGTCTACGCTTCGGCGGCAGTTCTTACGATTGCGCTCGCGGCAAGTGCGCTCTTCCTGCATAGCCGCAAAGCCCACGCGCTGACGGACAAGGACACCATCGTCCTCGCGGACTTCACCAATACAACGGGCGACCCGGTCTTCGATGGCACGCTCCGGCAAGGGCTTTCCGTACAACTGGAGCAATCACCCTTCCTGAGCATTATCTCCGAGCCCCAAATCCAGCAGACCCTGCAGATGATGGGACAAAAGCCGGACGCGAAGCTCACGGCGGAGACTGCGCGAGAAATCTGCCAGCGGACTGGCAGCGCTGCTGTGCTCGATGGCTCGATAGCGCAGATTGGCACGCCCTACCTTCTGACTCTCAAGGCGGTTAACTGCTCAAACGGGAAATCTCTGGCGAGCACGCAAGCTCAGGCGAGCGACAAGAGCAATGTGCTCGACGCTCTGGGAAAGGTGGCTTCGGAGATTCGCAACAAACTCGGTGAATCGCTCAACACGCTGCAGAAATTCGATACCCCTCTTGAACAAGCGACTACGCCGTCGCTTGACGCGCTTAAAGCCTTAGGCTCGGGTATTAAAGTTCATAGTACTGTCGGGAATGACCCGGCTATTCCGCTTTTTCAGCACGCTATCGAACTCGACCCGAATTTCGCGCTCGCATATTCGTGGTTGGGCCTCGCGTTTTACGATATTGGTGAATACAGCATAGCCGCCGACTACACCCGGAAGGCATACGAACTGCGCGACCGAACAAGCCAGGCGGAGAGGTATTTCATCACTTCTCGCTACCACAGAGTCGTCACCGGGAACATGGAAAAGGCCGAACAAGCCTGTCTGCTTTGGATACAGGACTATCCCCGCGTAGCGATGCCGCATATTTTGTTGTCGGTGTCTATCTATGGGACCATTGGCCAATATGAGAAAGGGATTGAGCATGGCAGAGAGGCAGTCCGCTTGAGCCCTGACTTTTCCCCCGCCTACGCACTCCTGCTGCTCGACTACATCGCTATGAATCGTCTCGATGAAGCGAAGGCCACGTATGGGCAAGCTCTCGAACGCAAATTGAAAAACCCTTTCTTCCCTATTTCCCTGTATCAGATTGCGTTTTTGCAGAACGATGCTGCGGGGATGGCGCAGCAGCTCGCATCGTCGTTGGGCCATTCGGGAGTAGCAGACAAATTGCTCAGCTTGGAAGCCGATACCGCCGCCTATTCGGGACGGCTGAAGACCGCACGGGAGTTTTCCCGCCGGGCGACGGATTCTGCTTTACGCGCAGGAGAAAAGGAAACGGCTGCTACAAACTCTGCCACCTCAGGCTTGAGGGAAGCTTTGTTCGGCAACTTAGCGGAAGCGCGACGGGGTGCCACATTGGCCACTGGGGGCTCGGCAGGTCGGGATGCGCAGTACGGCGCGGCGCTCGCCCTAGCGTACTCCGGGGACGACAAGCGGGCGCAAACACTGACCGACGATTTGGGCAAGAGGTTCCCGGAGGCTACAATCGTCCAGTTCAACTATCTCCCCACTCTCCGCGCAAAGCTTGCGGTCAGCCGAGGGAATGCATCTGGGGCACTAGAAAGTCTCCGAGCCGCGGTGCCGTATGAGCTAGGACACGGTTGGACAGCGTTGTATCCGGCTTTTGTGCGCGGCGAAGCCTATCTAGCCGCACATCAAGGCAGCGAAGCCGCCGCCGAGTTTCAGAAAATCCTCGACCACCGTGGAATCGTGCTGAACGAACCCATTGGCGCTCTCGCCCATCTCGGCCTTGCCCGCGCTTACGCCTTACAGGGCGACACCGCCAAAGGCCCGCGCCGCATATCAGGATTTTTTGACGCTATGGAAGGACGCCGACCCCGACATTCCCGTGCGCATCGCCGCGAAAGAGGAATACGCCAAACTGAAGTAAGGGCTTTCTCCTTTGGAAGAAGATTCAAACCCTGCAGTAATTTTGCAGTAGTTCGTTGTTCATAACGGTTCAACTCGGAGCATAACGGTTCAAGTCGAGGTCCTTGGAACTCGTTGAGCGATATAGTACAGTCCAAAATTTTCATAACGCTTCAACAAAGCAATCTGTTTTCCTAAACCGTTGGTCGGGAGTTCGACTCTCCCCAGGCCCACCATCTATCTGTTTGTGCTGCCTGAAAGATCAAATCGAAGGGCTTTCTGTAAGTGGGATAGATATTTGCGGCATCGATGGCGCAGTTCGAAAGGACGATTTTCAACAATCTGGCCTTTGCCTCTGAATTTTGTCTAAGGTACAGAAAATACGCCTTATTCGCGAGTTCTAGAACCCTGATACCGTCCAGCAATCGCTCTGGCTCGCTCTTGTCCAGCTCCCCGATACTCATTGATAGGCGCTGCTCCTCCTCGTGCCATTCGGTTGATTTGCGCTCCCAGAATTCATCGGTGATCCGACCGTCCAGCTTGTCCAGGTAGGCTTGATCCAGCCGTCGACGGACGGTCGCTAATCTTTGCTGAAATTGGCCGATCTTCTGGCGGCGAACAGCTTGTTCGCGGTCTTTATCAATCAGCAGGGAATTCACTAACTGCGAAAGAATGTCATCGGGGATTTGAATATTCTTTAGGATTCTTCCCAAGCGGTTGCTAACTTCTTCTTCGCGGAGATAGGGAAGCTCGCACTTCCCGCGATATCCGGTGCAGTGGTAATAGACGTATTTGCTCTTTTTAATTTCTGCCGTCACCGCGCAATTGTCATACCCGCAACGCAAAAGACCGGAAAATGCAAATTGATGTTTCCCTAATTTCGGCCGATTGCGCCCAGATAATACTTCCTGAACGTTAGCGAAAATAGGGGGACTAACCAAGGGTGGGTGATTCCCCGTATACGTCTTGCCCTCCCAGACGAATAACCCGATGTAAAACGGATTCTTAAGAAGGCGTTGGAGATAGCCGTTCGGATAGGAAAAGCCAAATTCAACCCGAATTGCATTCCGCAGAGTTTGAAGCGAATATTTTCCGGTTCCGTAGAGATCGAATAATCGTTGGGCAATCGGGGACTTATCTGGATCGACTTCGATCGTCCGTTCTACCTTATTATTCCGATACCCGAGCGGAGGGCGGCTGGGATAAGTTCCTTGCGCCGCCTTCTCCCGCATCCCTTTGCGGACTTCCTCCCGGAGGTTTTCAATATAATTGCGCGCCATTACGAGCTGGATGCCGTGCACAAGTTTTGTCTGCGATTTCGCTTCTTTGCTGATGATGAGCCCCTCTTTCGGAAGGTGAATTTCGATCTCCAAATCCTCCAACAAAATATAATCGCGGAAATTGCGGTATAAACGATCCGTCTTTTCCACGAGGACGGTGCGGCAGGCGGGGTTCGCCTTGAAAAAGCGGATCATCTCTCCGAATTGTTTCCTCCCGCTCGACTTTGCCGTTTCGACGTCAACGAATTCCCGAACGACTTCGAAATCGTGCGTTTGAGCATATTCGCGGAGGAATTTAAGCTGAGCGGGAATGGAATATCCTTCCCGCTCCTGATCGCGGCTGGAAACGCGCGCATAGATAAGGGCAAGTCTCATTTATTTTTCTCCGGGCTGGATTTTCTCGCTTGTTTTTCCAATTCACCTTGCATCCGCTCAATTTCATTGTCAACTGCGCGAATTACGTTCTCGAAATCACGATTAAAAAGGATGAAATTCTTTCCTGTAAGCTCTTTCTTTTGGGTGCGGAGTTGCTGGATCCGATTGAAAACAATAACGGCGGTATCTACTTTCGAATTGTTTGCGGTGATTAAGACATTTGAATCCAGAATCTCTCGCAAACGGAGGATTCCTTCTTTACCGCGATAGAAATTCTGAATGCCGCACTGCAAGCAGGTGGTGTACGGCTTGAGCTTCCGGGAAATACAAATTTCCAGGGCGTTCCCGCAAAGCTGACATGGGAACTTCTTACCAGCAAGTGCATCGGCTAAAGCCTTTTTTTCCTCTAACGTTAACGTGACATTGCGGTTTTGGTGCCCTCGCCCCGGCTCTGCCATGGCTTATTTCTCCTTTTGTGATTCTTCCCAATCGGCGAGTAACTCAAAGAATTGACGGAGAGGGGCTAGTTCGGCGGGCTCTAACTGTTCTTTAATTTGCGACTGATCCGGGCCCGATGCAGCGGACGAAGCTTTGAACCGTTGCTCGACGGTTCCCGTGCCCTTGGTAGGTTGAATCACGGAAGCATTAAACTGCTCGTCCGTGAAACTCGACAGAACGCGGTTTCTGATTTTCGGTGGGAATCCGTTACGCTGGGTGGGCTATGACCACACTCGCGGCGACGAGGATATTCGTCATCCAGGAAAGGTGTTTGTCCAGGCGTCCGTAGTTGCGTTTACGCCACATGCGCTGGGCAACCTCGCTGTAATCATCTACACCGGCAACCTCTCCAACCAAGCCCGATACGTTGCGGTCGTGAAAGCTCCCCGTCATTCGTCGAACGCAACTGGACAAAAGGTACTTGGAGACCTCCCCGAGCGAATGGCTGCCGGTTTCCTTGCGAAGCGATTCCGATAGGTTTATTAGCCGGACGTACCATCGAAGCTCGGAGACCACGCCAGCGGGGGGAGTTCGTCCGATTTTCGTGAATATCGCCGTATCCTTCTCTCCCAAGGCGATGAATCCGGCAAAAATCTCTTCGAGCGTTGAGGCCGCCCTCTCCAGAGTTCGTGTAGCTTTCTGGCGCTTCGCGGGAGGACCGATGATCATCTTCCAGAATGTTTCTAATTGCGGAGACTTCCGCATCAGCCAGACAATTAGAGCCAGAACTTGCGGAGTACAGCCGTGCTCACAGAGTTCTGCGAAATCTTCTCGCGCCCCAGGCGATGTCAGGCTTTGCTGCTCCTCCGAAGCCCATTCAGCAAAGTCCTGATCGATATTGATACCTCTCGTCCGTCGCAGCTCTCGATAATTGTTCCAAAAGGTCTTCTCGTCTTTCAATTCCTCGATTTTTGGTTTGTAGATGTTAATCATTGGCGAGATCGGGCCATTCTAATTATCACCTTTGTTTTGTGTTTCGAATTGACACTCCAATAGTCTTGTTTCCTGGCCGCACAATCCGTTGTGTGGAAAGGGAATGGTTTCGGCCCAGCTGTCCCAAAATCCGGCTACCCGTCTCAGCGGTGCAGTTAGGTATTACTTCCCACAAGCGTGCTTCTGGACCGGGATAACTTCCGGATTGCCCGTGACTCTGGCGCAATTTCCATGAGGCTCCTGTAAACAGGCTGTGGCGGCGCCACTTCGACGAGTAACCAACTAATCAGACAGGTGATAGTGAATTTCTTATAACGCCCGGCCCCGCGCGCGTCCGCCGACTCCGCGAGGAAGCGGCAAGGCAAGGATTCAATCCGAATGTGTGGGGTGGGGCTGTAAGTTTTGCCAGTATCCAACAATAAGGCTGTTCCCTTTAGAATTAAGGGCGTAGTTGGGGTTCCGAGTGGCGGAATCGGTCCTCCAATTCGGAAGGAAAGTAAGACAACCATTGACAACGGACTTTCGGCCCCTCTTGTTCAGCCGTGTATTGCGCATTGGCCTGGCGGCCTTGTGCGCCGTTCTGCTCCTGCCCGGAGACGTTTTGCTGTGGGCGGGTTCGCCCGCGCCAGGTGCCGCGCAGGACCAGGAATCAAAGATTCCACCCGATCAATTGGACTCGCTGGTCGCGCCGATCGCGCTCTATCCCGACCCGCTTCTCGCCCAGATACTCGCAGCTTCCACTTATCCGCTGGAGATCATCCAGTTGCAACAATGGCTCGCGGCCAACAAGGGTTTGAAAGACCAAGCCTTGGCCGATGCCGTGGCGAAGCAAGACTGGGACCCGAGCGTCCAGGGCCTGGCCGGACTTCCCGACGTTGTGAAGAATCTAGGGGGCGACATCAAGTGGACGACCGACCTGGGGAATGCCTTTCTC
>DASXBV010000161.1:0-2512 GCA_036491515.1 Chthoniobacterales bacterium | reverse complement strand
ATTGTCATACTGCTGATTATTCTGGTCTTGTTCGGAGCAAAAAAACTGCCCGAGCTCGCTCGCGGAATGGGTCAGGCTGTAAAGGAGTTTCAAAAAGCAAAGGACGAATTCAACGACGAACTCCACAAAGCCGGAAAGTCTGAGACCGACGTCGCCAAATCCGATGTGAAGCCAGCGCAATCGACTGTGGCGCGGATCGAAAATCAGCCTGCCGCCACGGAAGTGCGTCCGGATCCAACTCAGGCAGTCACTCCCGGAGACAAAGCCGACCAGGTTTAAGAGGAACGTCCCCGTTCATTTCTACCAAACGCCGCGTTCGGATCCTAGACGTTTGACCCCGTGCGTGATTTGCAGCAAGATCGCGGCTCGTTATGTCTGAACCGGATTTGCACGTCCAAATTAAAGAAATGCTGGTCAAAAATCTGATGCTGCCGGTTACTCCTGAGCAAATCGGCGATGACCTGCCACTTTTCGGACCTGACGGACTCGGCTTGGATTCCATTGACGCGCTCGAGCTGGTGGTGAGCATGGAAAAGACATTTGGAGTCGGTGTGCCCAGCTCCGATGTAGCTGGGAAAGCGCTTCGGACTGTTAACACGATTCACGATTACATTCTCGAAAAACGTGCCGCCGCCGCGTAGACTGTGCCGGTTACCGCGCAGGTTCATCGATCCGACGTGAACATTCTCTACGTAGAGAGTAGCCGCAGTTGGGGCGGCCAGGAGTATCGCACCTGTCTGGAGATTGACTGGTTGAATGCGCATGGCCATCGGGCGTGGTTGGTCTGCAATCCATTCAGTCAGGTTCACGACAAGGCCTCTGAACTCGGCACACGGCTGCTCACGATGTCACTCCGGAGCCGCGTTGACCCGCTGTGTTCGTGGCGTCTCTGGAGATTTTGCCGGCGAAACAAGATTGACGTGCTCAAGGCTTACAGCTCGAAGGATCATTGGATTTGTCTGCCCCTCTATTTTTGCGGCATTCCGCTGAGTCGTGCGCGCTGTATCACTGATCCAATTGGTAGCAAGAGTCGCGCCTTTGTTTTCAAGCATGGCTGTTCGCAAATCGTGGCCGACGCATCGGTCATCAAGCGCCAGCTCGTACGGGAACATGAAATTGATCCTGCGAAAATTGTAGTCATCGGTTCAGCGGTCGATCTCGAAAAATTCAAACCGCCGCGTGACCCGACAAAATTTCGTCGTGAAATCGGCATCGACGACAACACTCCCCTTATTGGGAACGTAGGCATGATTCGGCCCGATAAAGGACAGCTCGTTCTAGTTGAAGCGGCCCGTCTCGTTCTAGAGAAACGTCCTGATGCTCGCTTCGCGATTGTAGGCCAGGGAACAGGGATTTTGAAACGTGGCATCAACGTAAGGAACGCTATCGATCAGGCCGGATTGGCCGACAAAATCATCATGGCGGGATACCGCTGGGACACACCCGACGTTTATGCGGCGTGCGATATGGTGGTGATAGCTTCGCTGCACACCGAAGCGTCTCCGATAGTCTTGCGTGAGGCTTTCGCCAGCGGCCGTCCGGTCATCGCCACGAAAGTAGGCGACATTCCGGAGATTCTGCGGGATCGCCAAAACGGCCTGCTCGTCGAACCGGGTGACAGTCAGGCGCTTGCGGCTGCGATCATTGAGTTCATTTGCGATCCAAAGCTAGCCGCGCACTGCGCGGCGAACGGTCTTCGCTACGCAACCGAGCATTTTTCGTTCGACAAAATGATGGAAACAAAACTGCGCGCTGATGTTGCGCTGACCCTGGCAAATGCAGGAAGCAATCCAGATTCCGATCGGTGTGTCGAACGGGAAGATTCGCCGAAGCAGTCCGCGAAAGAGCTTGGCGGCTAGGAGGTTATCAGGTCCTCAAGGATTTCGCGCATGTGGCGAATGGGCAGCGAATAATGGCCCGCACCATCAACGAACCGTGCCTTGCAGTTGGGCAACCGCTTTGCGAGTTCTTCGGCCAGGTGAAATGAAAAAGCCCGATCTTGCTTGCCATGCCACAGCCGAACCGGAACAGGCACATCCTCGAGTGCGAACCCCCACGGCTCGGCGTAGATCTGGGCATCCGCTATTACGCCTTCCGCCGAAGCTCGCCATGCGCGCCGCTGGCTTTCAAAAATAGCTTCGAACGCCGCTGCGTCGCGTAAGCTTTCAGCGTCGCACGGGCGTAACAATAGCATTTTTAAAACCAGTGGACGAAGACGGACAGGCGGCCGCAATGAGAGAATCGGCCGTGCCAGGTAAAATAATCTTCGCAACAATCCCGGTCGGGTTCGATACAATGCGAGCATCCAGCGGTAAAGCGGAAGCAACGCCATGGTATCGCTAACTTCGGCGATTGGGGGAGCGCCGCCCAGTATGGCCATTGCTCGCACTCGCTCAGGCATCGCAGCAGCCGTTGCATAAGCGTAAGGCGCGCCGCCGGAGATCGCGAGCATTCGAAAGTCGTGGATACCGAGATGATCAGCAATTCGCTCCACAAGGCGTGGCCAATCGGT
>DASXBV010000160.1:0-9421 GCA_036491515.1 Chthoniobacterales bacterium | reverse complement strand
TACAATTGCGCCATCAGATTCGCTCGCGTTCTCGGCAGACGGCCGAATGTCTCTACGAGTTTGTCAGCGGCGGAATGCAGGTCCGGAGTGTACAGCCCGAGACACTTGCAGAGTTCGGACTCGAAGAAGAGCACCCCCCTGGCCTCGGGTATTCTTGCGTCAAGGTAACCCAATGCACGCAACAGCAGTTGATAGATCTCCGGTGCGGGATGATCTGACTCGGTCACCTCGTCGACGAGTTCGACAAAGTAAGAAGCCACCGAGGTTTTTAGATAGTCTTTTCGGATATGCTCGAACGTGGTCCGGATGGAAACTTCGCGTAGCGTATGGAGATCGGTTTTGCGGGAGAATGATAACAACAGGTCGCAGTGGAAGAATAGGTCGAGCTTGCCGGAAAACACGCTTTTCTGCCGGAGCACACCTTTCGCCATGGTTCTAAGTTTCCCGCGGCGGTCCGTGAACCAACTGATGATCAGGCTCGTATCAGAATATCTGGTGCGGCGGAGCAAAATCCCATTCAGTACTTCGGACATGTTGAAAGCGTCGGGAGCGGCGAGGACACCGATGAAAAGCACTCAAGAACTCGGGAACTCGAGAATTTCAAGGAAGAGAAATAGGCTCGCGCTGAGTTCCGGCTGCACCATTCTTGAGTTCTCGAGTGCTTGAGTGCTTGAGTTCTTGAGTTTTCATCTCGGCGGAATTGAGAAAGCCTGATTGTGCACCGCCAATGCCGCTTCCTTGACTGCCTCACTCATGGTCGGATGGGCATGAACGGTCTTCCCAAGATCCTCGGCGCTGCCACCAAACTCAAGGATAGTCACGGCCTCGGGAATCAGTTCGGAGGCACCGAAGCCGATGACTTGTGCTCCCAGCAGCTTGTCAGTTTTAGGATCCGCCAGGATTTTCGCGAAACCCTGAGGTTGGTCATTGGCCAACGCTCTGCCGTTCGCTACAAAAGGGAATTTACCGACCTTGACGGCAATTCCTCTTTGTTTGGCAAGATCCTCCGTGAGACCGACGCCCGCGACCTCAGGGTTAGTATAAATGACATTAGGGATCGCGTCATAGTTTACATGTCCGGCTTTCCCAGCGATTCGCTCGACACACGCCACACCCTCGTCTTCTCCTTTATGGGCGAGCATCGGTCCGTCGATAACATCGCCTATGGCGTAAAGGCCCGGGACATTTGTTCGGTAATACTCGTCGACTGCGACGCGACCCTGCTCGGTCAACTTTAGTCCGAGATCCTTTGCCACAGCTCCGGACAAGTATGGTTTGCGGCCAACTGCGAGGAGGACCTTGTCTGCGCGCAACTCCAGTTTCTGCTTTCCCTTGTCGATGGCGTCGACCACGGCATTGCCATTCTCAACGGCAACGGAAGTTACCGTTGTTTCGAGATGAAACTTCACGCCTTCGGATTCCAGCGCCTTTTGGAGAACCTGGGTTACATCCGGATCAAAGAAAGCTGCGATTCTGGGGAGAAACTCGATCATGGTGACCTTCGCGCCAAGCCTGGCCCAGACCGAGCCGAGTTCTAGTCCGATTGCGCCGGCACCGATCACGACCAACTCATTGGGTACTCGATCGAAAGAAAGGGCCTCGTCACTCGTTACGACCGTGTTCCGGTCGATCCTGACATTCGGCAACTCCGCCGGAACGCTGCCGGTCGCGAGCACGACATGCCCGCCTTGCAGTTCCTCATGTTTTCCATCCTTCATTGTCAAAACAACTTTCCCGGGTGCTACAACTTCGCCGATCCCAAAAAAGCGCGCGATCTTGTTTTTCTTCATCAAAAATTCCAGTCCCTGAGTGAGCTGCCGAACGACGTCTAGTTTCCGTTTCATCATTTGCGCCAGGTCGAAGCTGATTTTCTCGAACTTGAGCCCGTGTCGAGCTGCCTGGTGCTGAGCAAAATGAAAGTGATCCGACGATAACAGCAGCGCTTTGCTTGGAATACAACCGATGTTGAGGCAAGTGCCACCCAAAGCCTCTCCCTTGTCGATAATCGCGGTATTTAAGCCGAGTTGAGCAGCCCGAATAGCTCCCGTGTACCCAGCCGGCCCTCCGCCCAGAACGATGAGATCGAAAGACGCCATGGACGTATGGTTGACTGAAAGCGGACTGGGATCAAGCGAGAGACGTATCGGCGTATCGGCGTATGGGCGTATCGGCGTGGCCGCGCGTGTAGCTTTAGGGACGAGCTCCCCCTTCGGCGTGGCACGGCTCGACGCCCCCGGACACGCCGATACGCCGATACGCCGACACGTTTCCCCAGGCGCACCGATACGCCGATACGTCTCCCCTGATACGCTCCTGTGCAAAGCGGGACGCTTCGCTTACATAATAAGGCGATGCGAAGTATCATACCTTGGATCGCGCTCTCACTTTGCCTGTCACTGGTTTCGTGCGCCCTTTCAATAAGGAATAGCCAAGCGACACCGCGAAGAAACGCGGCTACAAATCCGGACGAACAATTCTGGCGTGCAGTCGAAAAGGCGGATGTCATCTACGTCGGTGAAACGCATGATAACCGGGCCCACCATGAGTACGAACTGGAACTAGTTCGCGGGTTGTTGGGGCGAAACGTGAAATTCGCGGTTGGCTGGGAGATGTTCGATGAAACCCAACAAAGTTCGATTGATGCTTGGGCCTCGCATAAGATTTCTCTCCAAGAGCTGCTCGTAAAGACTGACTTTCAGAAGCGCTGGGGAATTTACTCACCGGTGTACGAGCAGATTCTGCGAATAACGGAGAAGGCCAACGTTCGAAACCTCGCGCTGAACGCGCCGCCAGAGTTAGTTCGGAAGATTGCGCGAGCGGAGCCGTTGACAGCGGAGGAGATAGCTTTATTGCCCTCTGGTTTCGTTGCAGACTCGGGAGCGTACAATAACTTCGTTGCCCTCATCGGCGAGCATCCGGGAGTCGAGGAAACGGATCTACGACGCTATTTTGATGCGCAAAATGTATGGGACCAGACGATGGCCAACCGGATTCTAGAATTCAAACGCTCCAATCCAAAAGCGAAGCTGGTTGTGCTCACCGGTCGCGACCACGTATTCGGCGGCTATGGGATTCCTTTTTATTTGAGACAGAAAGCGGATTTGAAACAGCTCGTGTTGTTTCCCAAGGGCCGGTTGGATTTAGGGCTTGGGCAGAAAGAAATTTGAGCTTTCTGCTATTTGTCGTCCTGATTACTCGTTACTGGCTGCTGCGGCAAACCGCGGAGGTCATAGATGCCACCCCAGGAACCCTTGGCAACCAGCCGACAACGTTCTTGCCATTCCTTTGCAGAGTCCGGATAATTCAGTTCTTCGCGCGGTCCCCAAAACAGGTAATCGGCACCGAGCTCTTTTGCGTTTTGTTCCCAGCCCGGCTCTGCATACATCAGGGACACAAGTTTGATTTCGACCGGGCGATAATTAAGCCCGTGGCTCCACAGATGGCCGGGGTAACCCATGACAACGCGGTGCCCGTCAACCAGTACTGGATGATTATATGTTGGGTAGGCGGCGAACACGGCACTGGGAGGGAAGGAGTGGATAGCATCCGCCACCTGCTGCCATTCGCTTGCGTGGCCGATCTCATAACCCTCCGGGTTTGAACAAAGACCACCTGCGAGACTGATAAAGCCCGAAAAAAAAAGCCCAAAAATGACCGGTGCGCGGAAGAGAATGTGCCACTTCACAATGAATCCCTCCCAGAGACAGAACATCATCACAAGGTAGGCCCAGAAAAAGAGCTTCGTATTGTCCCATTCCCAGGGAGCAAATTTAATGAAGGAACAGGCAACGAAGACCGCTGCTGCAGGAAAAAATAACAGCTGCAATTTTTGCTTCGCATCGCGCATCGATGGCCTGGAGGGGATCAAGAGGTAGATTAGAAGGCCGATACAGGCCGGCAGGAACAGCCCGAAATTCTGCAGCCAGAACCACCACGGGGCTTCTTTGGGGCCAGCCATCCAATCTGGTTTCCAGCCGAGTGCTTCAGTTTTGGCAAATCCGGTCACTGCGTACACGCAGAGAGTGGCCGGTATTGCAGAGAATAGGACGAGTCGAAGGAGGTGACCTCGCCAATTTGGGTTGCCGAACAAAAACCACCACAAAAGAAGGAAAGACAAGAATATAAACGTGTGCAGATTAAACAGCGGCATGGTGCAGTAGAACAAGCATTCCGCCCAGACCGGAAGACATCGCTCCGGTCGCCGCTCGAACAACATGGTCCGCCAATGATGAAGCAGCAATAGTCCTGCCGGGACGGCATACAGCAAGCCACGCTGGGTAACGAACATTGCGAGCGGAATCGATTTCCAAGCCAGATCCGCCTGATAATCCTTCAGGGCAAAGGATTGAAAGAAAAGAAAACCAGCCAACCCGCCATTGAAAAGAAAGGCGGCAACTCCAAACGAGCCGTTGAAGAGAAACAGGGCCCGCAGCGTGAGGATGGAGCCCAGAAATGCGACCAGCTTGATGCCTAGGATAGAATCAATACCGACCAATTTCAGTTGAGCGTTGAACAGATTCAAGCCGATCGGGTACCGGAGTTTGTCGAAAGCGAAAATCGGATTCTCTGGCCAGAAGTGGGGGTTGCTCGCCAGATAATTGATATGCGTGAGATGAAGGCAAATGTCTCCAATATTGTTCGGCGAGATAACGCGAACCGAGTCGTTCGTCACGAAGATGACCTGGCTGAACTCCCGTACCGCAAAAACAACGAAAAAAATGCCAACGACATAGGCGAAGAATCCGGGGCGCGGCGCCGGCTCAAACCGACTTTTTCTCAGTTTCATTAACACCGGCACGCCCGGAAGAACTAACCCAAGGAGCAGGGCAACAATTGAAGTCGAGGTTGTCAGACCCAGGGGTGAGTAACCAAACAAAATCCCCAGGAGGGTCGAACTTACAATCCAGCAGAGAATAACAACTAAGAGATTCATTCGTCTGATCGCCCCGGCTCGAACTCTGGCTTGCGATTCGGGAAGATGTCCCTGAATGCATCGTAACGGAAATACCCGCGACATTCGTCCATACCGTCACGAAGCCGAAAATCTGTGGTGAAATATCGATCTTTAAGGCCTTTCTCCAATTTTGCAGCCTTTTCTTCGTCCGCGACGATAAAGTCAGCGTCCAGCTTCTCGGGCCAGGCATTATCTGTGTTGTAGTAGCCGATGTTGGGAAATTCTCCCAGAACCCAGGGAATAGGAAAATAGCTGGACAGAAGCACGAGGCCCGAGAGTTTGGTCTTAGACTCCGGGCTTTTCGCTCCCTTTTCCAGGATTGGATCCACGAAGTTTCGATATTCACGAAACGTTTGGACATACACGTACCGCTCTTTAGCGGTGTCGAAGTTGATGAAGTTCAAGTCGTACGACTTCCACGCTGCGTGAGCGAACAGCGGCAAGGCTACGAGGACAGCTACGAGTCGATTTAATCGCTTCGCGATAAATTCAAGAAGGGCGGCACCCAGGAAAAGAAAAGGCCACGCGATCGAAATGATACACCACGGAGTTTTATACGGGACGATGCTGTAAATCAGCAGTACGCCCAGACCGTAGATCGAAAGGAATCGAAGCGCAGGATTGCCGCCCAGGAAGAAACGAAATGAAAACAATAAGCCAGCTAGCGCGAACCACTCATAGTCCAGGAGCAGACGTATCCAGTACCAATTCAGTTTAAAATTCGTGAATGCTCCGAGAGCCGGAACGTGGGCAAGGAAGGGTGGAACCAACGGCAACAGATCAAACTCAGGCTTGCCATGTCCGGCCGCCCCGACCGCTGTCTTGGTCCATGGAAGAAATGTTTGGTAAAGTCCTTCCAACCCTCTCCAGTAACGAAAGTTCCCCGAATAGAAGAAAATAATCAACGCCAGGCCAACCAAAATCGCCCCGAGAATATGTCGCACCGGGAGCCGCGTTCGCCGCTGCAGGCGCTCTCGTTTTGGTACTGGAGGGGCGTTGCGTGCAACGCCCGTGCTGGCAACGCCCGGGCGTTGCAAGCAATGCCCTTCCAGGTCCGGCGCCAACCGACGCAGCACCGAAACGAAAACGCCCGCAGCGGCGAACGCGGCGAGATGAATGATATAGGTTTCTTTTGTCAGAATCATTCCAGTCAAACCCAGAATGAATCCCCAAAAATACCGCGGTTCTCTTGAGGTCGAGATTCCGAGGATGCCCCAGAAGGTGACAATTAGAAACAGGACCAGCCATGATTCGTGAATCGAGTAGCGATCATAAAAAATAAACCCGGGAGAAATCGCCATCCCAAGTGCCGCCAGATAACAAACAGTTCGGCTCAAGAATGGCCGGAACTGGAAGATCCAAAAGATGGTCAGCAGGCTCGCCAGGACGACGGGAAGTCTCAGCGCCCAAAGATTTCGGCCGAATAACTGAAGCGAAACAAAAAGAACGTAGAAGTGAAAGGGTCCGTGATAATTGGTCGGGTCGTAGGCGTAATAACCGGTTTTGGCCATCTGATCACAGAACCAACCGTTAATCCCTTCGTCAAAATGCGGCGGCTTGATGTCCAGGAACGCCACCCGGACGATTGCTGCGAGCAGGAGGATCATCGCTGGAAATAGCAGTTGACGTTTCACCATTCTAAGCATTTAGGAAGGAGGCGCAGATATATATGCGAAGACCGGGACATGTCCAACCAGATTC
Source organism: Chthoniobacterales bacterium (assembly GCA_036491515.1). Classification (GTDB taxonomy): domain Bacteria; phylum Verrucomicrobiota; class Verrucomicrobiia; order Chthoniobacterales; family JAFAMB01; genus JAFAMB01. The sequence continues at coordinate 2,766 of DASXBV010000160.1, read as the reverse complement.
GAACCTTACTTTCACTGATCGTCCCAGCATACAATGAGGCGGACCGGCTGCCGGACACGATCCGGCGGATCCAAAAACATAGCTTTTCGTGGAACTTTCCTATCGAGGTAATCGTCGTCGTCGAACCGAGTGAAGATCGAACCCTCGAGCTAGCGGAAAACGCAGCCGGGTCTTGGACCGATCTGAGAGTGCTGACCCATCACGAAAAGCGTGGAAAAGGCTTTGCGGTACGCAGTGGCATGCAGGTCGCGAGGGGTGATCTCATCTTTTTCACAGATGCTGATCTGAGCACACCTTTGGAAGATTTGAACGCCGCACTCGCACTATTCGCGCACGACCGATCGATTGATTTGATCGTCGGGAATCGCATGCATCCTGAGAGTCAAATCCTGCAGCGCCAAAACGCGAGCAGAGAGTGCATGGGGAAAGTCTTCAACCGGATCGTGCAAACGCTAACCGGTTTACGCATTCGGGATACCCAGTGTGGATTTAAAGGCTTTCGAAGTCGCGCGGCGAGGGAGATCTTCGGTCGCCAGCGACTTGATGGGTTCTCTTTTGACGTTGAGGTTTTACTCTTGGCTCGAGCAATGGGTTTTGCAATTGCCGAGCTACCGGTTCACTGGACAAATTCGGAGGCTTCGCACGTCCACCCTGTACGCGACAGTACGCAAATGTTTTTTGATGTTATCCGTGTCCGCACGCTGGTTAAACGTTCGATGTATGAGTTTCCCTACCGGTAGTTGGCCTTTAGCGAGGTGCTCCAGGCGGTAGCGCTCGGGGTTCCGAAAGGCTTGCCAATACCATGGCGAGCCCAAAAAGCAGCAGAATATAAAGAGAAAGCGTGAAGCGGGCTAACAATATGGTGAGGGCGCAGTTAGCAATAGAAATGACAATTCCCGTGACGGTGAGCGATACGGCATAAAAGCTGATTTCGGGCACTTGCAGACGCCGGAAGAAGAGCGACCAGGCGGCTCCTCCAAGAAGTGCCAGCATCATGGCCCACATCGGTACGCGTTGGCCAACTGTTAGATAGGGATCTCTGGACCATTCCGATTCATAGGACTCGTGACGCGGCCGGAGCGTCAAAAGGTGCCGTACTGGCACAAATGCCGGTCCGGCACTCATTTGGACGAAAAGGTCGGTCGTCCTGAAAGCCTCACCGCAGATGTCGGCGGGAGAGTAATTCAGGCTGGTCCAAAACTCGTGCATCACCAATCCCCAAAAATCTGACCCTCCATAAAGTAAAAACTGCAACGCGATTCGATTTAGCCTTCTATCGCCTTCGAGGTGAAGTCTCTTCCAACCGATAACTCCATGATCAGCAAGCCATTCATAGAGAGCCAAGTGGAGAACGGAGGCATCCCATGAGTTTGTGGTCTTTAACAACTCCTGGCCTTTCTGCAAGGCGAATGAAACCGCTGGGTCATGGAGATTTTTATCCACTTTTTCCAAGATTTGTTCCTGCGACGCTCTCGACAAACTCCCAAGATAAAAGAGCCGCCATTCGAAGGTGTATCCAACTCTGGAGCGATATGGGGTTTTCCAATATCTACAGACTCCGAGAACAACGAGGTGTGCAATGACAACCGATAACCCTGCGAGAAACAGAAACTTAAAAAAGAGCCTAAGGTAAAACTGTTCGAATATTGCTGTTTCATTCGTCCGATTCAGCAGGTTAAAGAGAAGCTTGAACCCGAGAATCAAGATGTAGGTTGCGGGCAACAGGCCGACAAGGATGGTGTTGACATGACGCGTAAGGATAGTTGCTACAAGCACTGCAACGAACCAGAATACCAAGACCCTTGAAGGGGCGCGGGCGCAGAGGCATTTGTAGCTGAGAACTGCACACAGCAGAGTAAGTATGTTGCTGAGCGATTCTGAACCGACGCTATGAGCGAATGCATAAAGCGGCGGACTAAGAGCGAACAAACCGGCAATCAAGCTCCTGACAAGTGGAGAGCGCGTCAGCGAAATGCAAATAAAAAACAGGGTTCCTATCAGAAGAACGTGTTGTAAAAATATAAGCAGATAGATTCCGAGATCGGTGAATATCGGAGGCAGGATCTGGAATCCCGGAAAGCCTTGGCCACAAAAAAGAGCTTTGATGATTTGTCCCAGAGCAATCGGTATCCGCGCAAGAAAGCAGTACAGGGGAGGCCAATGAAGGATAGTGAACTCGCTGAACGCTGCGTAGACCTGATAAAACCCATCTGAATCTCGCCAGAGCGGTGGGAACCTTAAAAATAAATAAAGTGATGGAGCCGCCAGCAGGACAACCAGTGGGACTAACGGAAGCGTCCGGCTCTTCGAAATCTCTCTAATTAGCTGGACTCGAGCTTTCACGGTTAAATCAAATGTCTTGTTTGGAGCATGTTCCAATAAACGGCAGAGAATTGGGAAATATCCGCAGATTACACAGATTACGCAGATTTTGTTTCAGATTCTTTGCGCACCGTCGTGGGACCGAATAAAGCGCCTACGCTCTAAACTCTTTGCTCTAAAATTGATCAAGAGGCCTCTTTCGTGGCCACTCGCTTTGCGGCTTGTGGGCGAAATGGGATTACTATCGCCACTGGCCTCCAAAGATTCGTGAGACCCGTATCCAAAAAAATCTGCGTAATCTGTGTAATCTGCGGATATGTCCAATCTGCTGATCGGTGCGATCGTCGCGCCGTGCGACCGTCTTGAGTCGGGACTCAAATCCGTCAGCGAAGGCGCCGAGCGCCATCAGAATCGCTACCACTCCACTAATGAATGCAGGGATTG
>DASXBV010000159.1:0-7732 GCA_036491515.1 Chthoniobacterales bacterium | reverse complement strand
CTTTGAACGTTGTCGGCAATCGGCGCGCTTCCCGCGTCCAAAGAAGTCGAGAACGAGGACGACGACGAGGACGAGGACGATTTGGGAGTACCGCCTACGGCTTCGCCTAAATGTTGATCTCCTCCCGGAAAGACGCAATTAGTCTCCCGTATGAAGACCTTGGGCGAAATCGCCGACTTTATCGGAGGAGTAGTGCGCGGTGATGCTTCTATTTGCGTGACTCGAATAGTCCAGCCGGCAATTGCACAGGGAGATTCCGATCTTGCTTTCGTCCTATCGCCCAAGGAGGCTTCGGTTCTTGAGTCACGAAGGATTGTCAACGCGGTGGTGCCCGCCGGTATCGAGGGTCTGTCTACTCCTAATCAAATTGTGGTGAGCCGCCCGAGATTAGTCTTAGCCAAATTAACGCAACTCTTCGAACGGCCCGTGCACGTAGCGCCGGGGATACATCCTTCGGCTGTGATTGATCCGACCGCCAGCGTAGGTGAAAACGCTTGTATCGGCCCATTTTGTTGGGTAGGTCCGAACTGCACGATCGGAAAGGCCTGCAGGCTTGTGTGCAATGTAAGCGTCGGCGCCGATGTCACGATCGGCGATCACACCTTACTTCACGCGGGCGTTCGCGTCGGCGACCGCTGTGAGATTGGCAGTCGGGTGATTATTCAACCAAATGTTACGATTGGCGGCGACGGGTTTGCATTTGTGACGCCTGAACCGGGGAGTGTAGAATCTGTTCGTAAGACCGGGGAAGTTCGAAGCTTCAACAAAGAGATCATTCGAATCAATTCGCTGGGTAACGTCGTTATTGAGGATGACGTCGAGGTCGGAGCGGGAACCTGTATCGACCGGGGAACACTTGGAGAAACCAGGATCGGGCGCGGCACTAAGCTCGACAATCTTATCCAGGTCGGTCACAACGCTACAGTTGGCAGCAATTGTCTAATTGTGTCCCAAGTCGGCTTAGGCGGCAGCTCAAAAGTTGGCAATCGCGTGGTGATTGGGGGCCAATCGGGTTTACCGGATCATGTTGTTGTGGGCGATGATGCCGTAGTTCATGCCCGCTCCGGCATCACCGGTCACGTCCCGGATCGGGCTGCGATGATGGGCATTCCCGCTCTACCGCTACGAGAATTTATGGAAAGAGAGGTGAAAATGCGGCGACTCCCAAATCTTATCAAGGATTTGAAACAGCAAATGGAATCAATCGTCGAGAAACTCAATTCTCTTCTGCCGCCAAAATAAATATTAGTTGTTCTTTGGTGGCTCTGTTACCGTTTCAGCGTCGATCTGTCACCATCCATTCAACCCTGGGAACTCCTTTTTTATGAAGCAAACTTGCGGATTAATCGTAGGGCTTATCTTTGCAGCTGGGGTTACAGCTGTTTTTGGAGCGGGCGGACCACCCCTTCCGGAGCCTAAAGTTCAGGCCCCTAAAAGTACGGTCAATGCCACCTCACTCTACAACCAAGGCGTCGCGCTCGTGCATGAGAAGAAGTTTGCGGCCGCCCTGGCTGATTTCCAAGCGGCGGTCAAAGCAAAGCCAGATTTTGCCGAAGCACACAACTACCTTGCTTATTGTCTTCGACGCGAGGGACCAGCGAAGTACAACGAGGCGCTTGCCCACTATAACAAAGCGATCCAGCTCAATCCGAATCTCGCTCAGGCATACGAATATCGCGGCGTTCTTTTTGTGAAAATGAACCGGAAAAGCGATGCCGACAAAGATCTGGCCAAATTGAAGCAACTGGATCCCAAACTGGCCGGACAGTTGGAGTATGCCATCAACAATAAAGGCCAGGAAAAGGAGGGCTACTAGTGAAGAAGTCAAGAGTTGCAGGAGTTCAGGAGTTGCAGAATGAGACGATGGCTTTCCGTTCTGTGGGTGGTGATTATTTGTTTGCTTTCCCCCATTATTGCAAGGGGTGAAGATCTGCCTCATCCGACACCGGTCATCAGCTTTGCAATGCCCGACGAGGTCGATGCTCCGGTGGATCCGGACGAAAATGCGATTGCGGTTTTTGACGACTATTCATGGCGTGAGTTTATCGCCATCAATTGGCCGGCAAAGCCCGGATTGCGGGGCGTACCAGATGATACCAGGAGGATTGGCGATTTTTCAGACCCTGCTACCGAAGTGGTTTGGGCGACGTGGAAGGCTGATTACGAGCTGTTTCAAAAACAAGGAACAGAGCCTATCGAATGGTCTTCGTTCGATGGGTTCACCCCTTGTGATGATCTGCCATTCCAAGGTTCAGGCAACACGAAAGTCCTGGGCTCCTTTTCGAAGTTCGAGGATTTCAATCAGGTCGGCAGTGGCCATTCCGGAGGACCGTTGATCGCTCAAAACAACACTTATGTTCGTTTTGAAGTGAGGTTGAATGAGGCGGAGTTCGACTTTATTCGCGATCGGCAACTTTACCTTCGGTTGCCTGGGCCGGGCGATCACAAGCTCCGGTTCCCAAACAACTGCATAGCGATAAAAGCCGCGTGGAAGGTAATCAAAGATGACGAACTGCCTGCGGCCCAGAGCAAATATTACCTGGTTGACGCGATGCTGCTCGACCCGGTCACCAACAAATGCAAAATGCAAAAAATGGGGTTGGTCGGGCTGCACATCGTTCAGAAAACCCAGCTACGCCCACAATGGGTCTGGTCCTCATTTGAGCATATTGACAATGTTCCTGAAGCCGGTACGACGCCGCCGGCCGGCAGCCGCTTTTCATTCAACAACCCTTCCAAACCACAGGTTTTAGATCCACCAAACTCTCCACCGCCAATCTCTAAAAACAATCCTCCGGTTGACAACCCGAGAGCAATGCAGGTCGTAAGAATTAAGAAAATCGCGGATTCGACAAAAAAGACGAACGATGACTATCGGGCGCTTCTTAAAGGCACGGTGTGGGAAAATTATCAGTTGGTCATGACTCAGTGGCCAAAATATCCTCAGCCCGAAGAGGAGAATGGCGCGCCATTTCCAGGTCAATTCACGGGTCCCGAACCCATGACAAATATTGCGAATACGACGATGGAGACCTACCTCCAGAGCAGCGTCTCGACCTCGTGTATGGCTTGTCACGATGTTGCCCGGCGAAAGGGAACCGATTTCGCCTGGTTCCTGCAATTGCATGCATTCGGCGAGGGGAAGCAAAGATTGCGCCGCTGATCGAAGTCACTCCTTGTTGTTGCAGAATCCAAGCGAGAGCAATTTGAGCATTTTAATCCGCGCTCGAACGGACTGCTTTCCTTCCCCCTAATCGTCCTCGTCCTCGAACTCGTCCTCGACGTCCTTTAGGCCGGAGGCGGTGTCAGCCGGTTGTTTCTCTCGATTGTGGCTTTTTCGATCCCAAACCGCTCTTGCCTCCCAGATCAAAAATCGAGGATGAGGACGAGGACGATGATAAGAATCAAAAAGCCAGGAGCCTTCGCTTACAAGCCGGGACACTTCCATTGCGCTGCCGGCGCGCAGGTCATTCTCTTAAGAGGCAAGATTCTACTGGAATTTTTTCGACCTTCGATTTAAATGGCTAGAGCCAACCGCGCCCGCAAGGAGCTCGGGGCTTCTCCCAGCGGGTGATTTTTGCGGGCTAGTTTTCCTCCAGACCGGGCCGATGGCAGCGGGGCCACCGTATCCGGAATGTTTCGGATAAAGATTTGGAGGACAATTAGCGAATGAACTGTTTTCGAGAATCGAAGAACGATCAGCGAAGAATAATCAAGAAGCGCAAGGCTGATTTGGGAATTGCCGGCTTGGTTGCTTCATCGGTAGTCACACAGAGGTGCTGCGGGTCGAAGTGAAAAGCCCTGACGAGGCCGCTGGCCCCTGCTTAAGCAAGCGTCCAACCTTCCTGATCAATCGACCATTCGGATTTTTCTGGGTAGGTCAATCTGTCTCAACGCTCGGTTCACAGGTCACCGCCTTTGCGGTCCCGCTGCTGGCCGCACTCAGCCTGCATGCGACCGCCCAGCAGATGGGTTTGCTGCGGGCTGCGGAGTTCGCCCCGTTTCTGGTTCTCACATTGCCGGCCGGCGTTTGGGCTGATTTGGGGATTGGAAGATTTTTGATGATCTTTTCGAACCTGATTCGAGGCGTAATAATAATCTTTGTGCCGCTGGCGGTCTTTCTGGGGTTGGTGCGCCTTGAGGTGCTCTACGTGGTCATGTTCGCGATGGGATCGTTCAAGGTCATATTCGAGATGGCTTATCAAACTTATATCCCTGAGATCGTGGATCGGGAAACTCTGGTGAACGCTAACAGCAAAATAATGATGTCTTATGCGCTCGGCCAATCTGCCGGACCCGGTTTGGCAGGGATCATGGTGGAAATGCTGGGCGCTCCCATGGCTGTATTGATCGATTCCCTCGGTTACTTTTTGTGTGCGGGCTGCTTGTTCAGAATCAGACATCGAGAGGTGAAAAGCAGTCGTCATCGGCAAAACATTTTTTGCCAGATTGCGGAGGGTTTTCGTTACGTTGGTCACGAACCGCACATTCGTGCGCTCCTCTGCCTCGTTACCTTGAACAACTTTTTCATGAATGCGCTAATGGCACTAGTCGTTTTCTATGCCACGCGTGAGATCGGATTCAGACCCGGAATTTTCGGAATGGCTGTGAGTGTCGGAGGCCTTGGTGCGGTGATTGGTTCTCTGAGCGCACAACCCCTTGGCGCTTGGCTCGGGCCAGGACCATTCGTGATTTACGCTTGTGCCGTAACTTCGTGTGCAGCGTTCTGCTTTCCTCTGGTGGGTCATGCGGACGAAATCGGTATTCTCTGTTTGACGACGGCCTACTTTGCCTTGAGCGCCGGAGCCGCCGCTGTTACGGTTTTCGCTTGGACAATCAGGCAGGCGGTGACGCCGAGTGAAGTTCTTGGAAAGATGAATGGGGCGTTTCGATTTTGTGTGACCGGTATCATGCCGTTTGGCGCCCTCTTTGGTGGTTGGCTCGGTAGCGTTGTCGGCATCCGGCAGACGCTGGTGGTGGCCGCCGCCGGCTTGCTGGCGTCATGCCTGGGGGCGAGTTTCTCTCATTTAAGGCGCTTAAAGACGCTTCCTAAAACTTCGGTATCGGTCGAGCAGGCCACTAGAGTATTACAATCAGCTTTTACGCATCGCCCAGCAGGCGATCAGCAATGCTGTTCGCCACGCCAAACCGACCGTCGTTAACGTGAGTCTTCGCTGGAATCTCCCTAATCTGATTCTTCAAGTGAAAGACAACGGGTCCGGAATCCCAAAAACTCGCCCGGAGAAGAGTGACGGTGTCGGACTGGATAGCATGCGAGAAAGAGCTGCGCAGATCGACGCAAAACTAGAAATCGAGACTGCCGCAGGCCATGGGACAAGTATCATCGTGACTGTGCCGGTTTCATGATGACCCGAATGTCGCGGTGGACAAACCTAAGGCGCTCGCCGATACGCCGAGGCCGCTTCATTTGTGGTTCCGGCTCCGCCCCGCTGTAGCTTCGCACCCCCCCTCTAACGAGTGGGTAGATTTTCCTTTCGAAAACAATCCTTCGCGGCGAAAATGTTCTGTTGGAATCGTGGGAAACCACTTGGTGATCGGTGATGAAAGCAGTAATCTCTCTTAATTTGTGGACTCGGACAGTTCCGATAGACGGAGGAGACGCGGCGGGCTGGAACTATGCAGATATCATCATGAAGTCATCTGCTAAGACTGCAACAAATCAGATTCGAGTGATCATTGCGGACGACCACCCGGTCGTCCGGGCGGGCTTGGCTGCCATGCTCAGATCGCAAAAAGATATCAAAGTGGTCGCTGAAGCCACGGATGGAGCGGAGGTTTGCGAACTCTATGACCAGCTTTCTCCCGATGTCCTGATGCTGGATCTTCGGATGCCGAAGAAGGATGGTTTACAAGTTGTCACTGAACTGATGTCCCGCGCCGGGGTGCCAAAACCGCGGATTATCGTCATGACAACTTACGAGAGCGAAGAAGATGTTCGCCGCGCTTTACGGGCTGGCGCCAAGGGCTACCTGGTCAAAGGGGCCGATGCCGAACAAATCCGGCAGGCTGTGCGGAAAGTGGCTGCGGGAGAAGCTTTGTTTCCCCCTGAAATCGCCTCGAAACTTGCGGCATCGATGACCCATCCTGAACTCTCGGAGCGTGAGCTGCAGGTTCTGCAGTATATTGCCAATGGCAGAAGCAATAAGGAGATTGGAACAATTCTCTACATCAGCGAAAATACGGTCAAGGGTCACGTAAAGTCTATACTGACAAAGTTAGACGCAATGGGCCGAACAGAAGCTATTGCCATAGCTACCAAGCGCGGGTTAATTCAAGCGAGTTAGACTGAGAACTGAATGAATTCCTCTCCTGAGGTTGCCACCGAGATTGCCACCCGACAGATCCGGGTGATTATCGCGGACGATCACCCGGTAGTTCGGGAAGGGTTGGCTGCAATACTCGGATCGCAAGAGGACATCAAAATCGTGGCTGAAGCTGCTGATGGCGAGGAAGCTTGCGAACTGTATGATCAGTTTTCTCCCGACGTCCTAATGCTGGATCTCCGGATGCCGAAGAAAGATGGTTTACAAGTTCTTACTGAACTGATGTCGCGCCGAACGCCTGAACCTCGCATCATCGTGATGACAGCCTATGAGAGCGAAGAAGATCTTCGCCGCGCATCATTTGCTGGAGCCAAAGGCTACCTCGTCAAGGGGGCAGATCCTCAACAGATCCGGGCGGCAATTCGGACGGTTGCTGCAGGACAATCCTTGCTTCCAGCAGAGTTCTCCAAACTCGGGGAATCGGCGCATACCGCACTCTCGGAGCGTGAGCTTCAGGTTCTGCAGTATATTGCCAATGGGAGAAGCAATGTAGAGATCGGGCAAATTCTCCAAATCGGCGAAGATGCTATCAGAAGTCACGTGAAGTCTATACTCAAAAAGTTGGACGCAATGGGTCGTACAGAAGCCATTGCCATCGCTGTCGAGCGCGGCCTGATACAAACGAGTTAGCCTCACATCAGCAAGTGGTCATTAACTTAAATTCCGGATTTAAAACCGCAGATTCCGCATATTAAAGGAGAAAGGCAAACACGGTCTTTGCCATCTACATTGTTTGTTCACGAGACCCGCGTTGACTATCGCAGGCTCAATGTAGCATAGGCTTCCAGCCCGCACCGAGAGATCACTACGCATGGCCCCGTGAAATCGCCAACGGCGTGGGAGTGGCTCAAAGCCCTCGATATGCACAGAGAAACGCGAACAAGCCTCCGAGGAATAGACTTCTCTGCTAAAGGGGTGTTCCGCTTCTCGGTAGCTTACTTTCTCGGTGCGCTGATCCTGAACATCCTCGTCTCTCCGTTCGTGGATCAGTTTCGGGGCGGGTTTCTTGTTGAGACGGCGCTCATGACGCTGGTCTTCCTATCTGCGTTGCTGACCATCGGCGGTCGCCTGAGGACGCTGGTAGGGGCTGTGTTGGTAGCGCCTGCACTTGTGGGAGAATGGTTAAGTTACTGGCGTCCGGAACTGCCCCTCTCCGTGATGATCAGTGGAGGCGGCGTGCTGTTTCTCGGATTCGTAGTGCTGGAATTTCTTCGTTTCATCGTGCGTGCACCCCGAGTTGATTTCGATGTTTTGTGCGCTGGTATTGCGACTTACCTGATGTTGGGATTGTTCTGGTCTTTTGCTTACATTCTAGTGGACCGCTTAGTCCCAAATTCCTTTGTTTTCACGATTGGCCCGGTCTCCGGTCATTCGATGAATGACTTCAA
>DASXBV010000158.1:0-4258 GCA_036491515.1 Chthoniobacterales bacterium | reverse complement strand
GACGGCGTAAGTAACTTAAATTTCGGGCTTTACGGCATTACGATATTCACGATAATACCTCGTTTTTTAAATGGATCAGATCGACTCGGTGCAAGTAATTCCATGGCGGCCACCAAAAAAGGTAGTCGTTCAGCACAATGCCCTTGCTGAGGCGAAGTATCGGCTTTCGGTACGAGCCCAGAAGCTTCTCATCAGGCTCCTCGCTGAGCTCGACCAGCGAGTTGATGATTTCACCGATATCAAGTTGTTCTTACGAGACTTTGCGAAACTGACCTCTGGCGCTCCCGCAGACATGCATTCGGGAGACGTGCGCTTCACCGAATTTATCGATGCAGCTAAGCAATTCATGGGCCGCTTTGTTTCCATTACTCAGCCGCCAGTGCCCGGCGAAAAGGAACCAAGAGGGCTAATCTGCCACTGGATTAGCTCCATTGAAAAGAATCCGAATGAGAAGTCGATCACCTTTTCATTCGATCCAAAACTCAGACCGTATCTTCTTGGCTTGAGCAGAAATTTCTTCGCCTTTCACACTCTGCACGCTTTCAACTTGGACTCCGCATATTCCATCCGCCTTTATCAGTGGGCCAAAAGTCGCCAGTTCCACCGTCGGCCGCAGCAAGTATCAATCGATAACGTGCGCCATTTTTTAGGGACAATCGAGATCGATGCAGAAGGGGTGATTACCAAGGAAAGCCTCAAGCGATATAACGATTTCAAAAAAGTCGCCCTAGAGCCGGCCGTCCGAGAAATTAACAAGAAAACAGACATCTTTATCTCGTTCCAGGAGATCAAGCAGCCAGGAACGAAGATTATTTGTGCAATCATCTTTTGTATTGGGATGAAAGAAGGTGCCGAGCCGCCTTATATCGAAGCTGAATTTCGTGCGCAACCTGAGCTCCCTCTTGAAACGTCGGAGCTAGAGGACGCGCAAGATGAAGAGACGGAGATCGTCGGGTACATAAAAAACACCTATCAGCTCAATGATGAGCAGATTAAAAAGGTCCAAGGCTATATCGTCGAGAAGGGCATGAAGTATGTCCTGGACAAGATCACACTTACTGAGAGCCAGCCGCGCGATAACACGGCGAGGTTTTTTCTTGCCGCGTTGCGCGGTGACTTCAAGATGCCTGTGCGGCATACCGTCGTAAAAAAAGCCAAGCCCAGGATCGAGCCTGCGCAGTCAGAGGTCAGCGAAGAAGAGCGCCGCATCAGCGCGGAAAAACTCAAGGAATGGCGGCTTAAATTCGCGGCGAACGGCAGTCGGTAAACATGGACCGATTCCCCATCTGGTCGGCACAAATAAGCTTGTGCTATTTTTGGCGGTATTCCAACCCCCCCGAAGTCGATCACGCTGGCATTCGTCTGGGCTTGTTGGCGGCCAGCACCGTTTCTTAATCTTTGGCCCGCTTTCTTGAAACTTTAATGATCGAAGCTCCAATCACAGAGAATCGAGAGCTTACGAAGGTCCTCTTAACGGCCGGCGACCTGGTCCCGGGCTCGTCTGAATCCAAGCGCCAAAAGACCGCGGAAACGCTGTTAAACATCATCGAGGGCCGGATACAGAATCCCAATACCCGCAGCGCGTACAAAATCGCGTTTCGCAGGTTCTTCGAGTTTTGCTCTGAATACAAGCTCGAGCTGGATCGTGTGAAGCCGTACCACCTTGGAATGTTCCTCAAGCGTCACTTGGGCGGCGTGGCAACACAAAGACAACATCTTTCCGCGATCCGGCTTCTGTTCGACCACCTGCTTGAGAAAGGCGTGGTCGAGCTCAATCCGGCCGCCAGAGCCAAGCCGCCGCGCCTGGAAAGGGAAACCTCTCACACGCCGGTATTTGAGGAAGACGAGATTAAGGCGTTCCTGAGTGCAATCAAACCCGACTCCCTTATGGACATTCGCGACAAAGCGCTGTTCAGCGTTTTGCTCTACGGCTGGGCGCGAGTTTCGGCCGTCGTGGCACTCAAGGTCGAAGATTACTACCAGAGGAAAGGGGAGCGCTGGCTGCGGCTTGCGGAAAAGCGGGGGAAGATTCACGAGGTGCCGGTTCACTCGAAGGCCAGAGAAGCCATCGACCAGTGGCTTAGAGCCTCCGGCCTTGGATCAAATCCCTCTGCTCCTCTTTTCCCGGCGTTCGGAAAAGACAAGAAGACGGTTGAACTCAGGCACATGGACCGCACGAGTATCTGGAGGCTGGTGCAGGCCAGGGCCCGGGCGTGCGGACTCGAGAAGCGGGTCTGCTGCCACAGTTTTCGCGCAACCGGAATTACGGAATACATGAATGCGGGTGGGTCCCTCGATATTGCTCAGCGCATCGCCGGTCACTCCGAACTTTCCACGACCAAGATCTACGACAGATCACAGGACCGTGTGACGATCGCCGAGATCGAGAGAGTTTCCTTTGAGCCATCGTCCGAGCGAACTTAACCAAAGGCCTCGGTGCAAAGAACTCGGGGCGGTTCGCAGGCCGGTCTCTCCGGTGAGCGCGGACAAAACGAGGTTTATCCGGTCGCGAAGGCCGCGGGAAATAAGGCGAAAGGTCGCAAATGGTCATGTCTGCTTGGGGGGAAGAGGAACGTTATTCGGATTAGAGTGCAGCAGGGTGGGGGGAAATGGGAGCGAAAGTTGCTTCGTTGCGGCTAGGAACCGGAACGGTGACAAAAAAGGCACTAACCGCCACTTCGAGCAGGCGTAAATGAACTAAAAGAGCGATCGAAGACCAGACGCGCGAGCAGGCCCAAAACGAGGTTTGTCCGGTTGATCCGGTGAACCTGGCTACAAGCCGGCACTGGCATCAAACTCGAAAACTTCCGGAGATTCAGCAGCGTATCAGGAGAATAGCAGACAAATGCAACCGAACGCAACCTGCGGGTGAAAAACACCTGAAAAACTAAGAAGCAGAAATTCCTCTCCGCTCTTTTCTCCGTATTCCACCGCGCGAGTAACCCCAGCCGATATCGGCTCACGGATTGAGCCAGTTCTCGAAGTGAACCTCGAGGCGCGTGAACATCTCTTTTTTTATGTCTTTGATGTCGGTGAACTGGCCCCAACGAGTCACATCGCAGTTTCTCGGGGCGCCCTCAATCTCCACAATGAATTCTTCCACCAACCTGAGCTTGTCCCGGTATTTTTCCCGGAGATGCTGTTTGCAAATGTCCGCAGTTTGTTTCTGCCGGTTCTTGGTTCCTAATCCCATAGCCAACGGAGAGAGCGTCGCAAAATAAACGTCCTAAACTGAGTCTCGATGCCCGAGATGTCTCGCCTATCTCCGAGTGGCAAGTATATATTGCTGCCTACAACTTTCAAGGTGCCAGCAGTGGGAGCTCAACCCTGCCGTATCCTTAAGCAGATCTCCAGGCTCAACAGGGCAGGGCTAGGAAATCACGAAAGCACAGACCGGGCGGCGGCAATCCTCCAGCGGTTAAAGAAGAAGTTCGACACTTTTCTCTCTGGCACTGCTTTCGATCCCTCCCAGATCGTGTGCAATTTTTCCAGGTTTGCTATGATAGTGGTGAAATAAATTCCGGCGGCTATCATTCCCAAGTTCGCGAAGTCGGATACCCATTTTTGTTGCGAGGCGACTCCGGCTTAAAAGATTACCAGTGTTCGGCATTTCAAACGCGAGTTGAAATCGCTGTAAACCTCTTTCATCGTCATAGAGAATCCGCGATTTCATTGAAGAAATTTTTTCAACCGTTCGACATGAACCGGTTTCGCTAGCCGTATGTATCCGAACCACCACTGATTGATGGCAGCAATTGAAATTCCCAACTCGGACGCTGGTTCTCGTATGGTGTGTCGATCTTCGAAGCGTACCGTTCTAATTCGCGGACCAGCGCACTAAACTCTTTCCTTCTCCTTCGTCTTTCGCCCCGGCTGGCGGTGGTAGTGTGATTTTGCTCCCGCCATGAACAGTCAGGGAGCAACCGATCCCGCCGGGTCGACAGTGAAATCCCAGCGTGTCTCCACTTTTTTCCCGTTTACTTTCGCCGTCAGGATCACGGTATACATCTTCGGAACCAATTTCTGAGTAAATCCATAAGTCACTAATTTAGTGTTCGAAGCGTAGATTGCTGGAACAACACCAAAGCCACTTATCCGCATCTCCACGGATTTCGGATCCACGTCTCCCATGCTAGCCAAATTAGCCTTAATGGTTGGTCTAGGCTCGGTGATGTCCCAATTTAGTGCAACAAACCGGTCCATATTCTCCAAGTCTCCTAATTTCGTGCAGCGTGACAATGGCCTTGGAACGTGGCCA
>DASXBV010000157.1:0-9366 GCA_036491515.1 Chthoniobacterales bacterium | reverse complement strand
CGCCCACGGACATCGCCGAAGAGACCAAGGCTTAGAACTTTTGTTCCATTTACGCCGGTCGGCGGATCGCCTAACGTCTAGCGCCCAAGCCGCCCAATCCAGGAGAAAACGTGGAATTGGACATCACCTGATTCAACAAAGATCTATCTGATGAGATATACGCCGCGCTTTATCGCAACATTCGGACTCGCAGTCTACGTTTACGCGGAACTCGCGGCCCACGTTTATCCGTTCGTTTTGCTGCCACATTTGGGAATACCTCTGCGCATCATGGCACTTACACTCTTTGCAGTCTTGCACGCCGCTACTAATTTTGGCTGGCGTGCCGGGCTCCTGATGTTCTTTGCGACGACGCTGATGACCTGGTCATTTGAGCAAATCGGCGTTGTAACGGGCGCCGTCTACGGCGCCTACCATTACTCAGGAATGCTTGGACCAAAGATTGGGGCAGTTCCACTGCTGATTCCTCCTGCATGGTTCATGATGATCTATCCATCCTATCTGGTCGCAAGCCTGATTCTGGATGGCCAGGCTCTTCCCCAAAGAACGGACCTCAAAGGCCTCTGCACGCGTGCGGTCGTGGCCGCCATGGTAATGACGGCTTGGGACGTGGTGATAGATCCAGGGATGGCGCGCGCAGGTTATTGGCTGTGGGAACACGGCGGTTCTTACTTCGGAGTGCCTCGGCAAAATTTCGCGGGCTGGCTCATCACAACTTTCGTGGTCTATGTGGTGTTTGGTTTGCTCCAGCGATGGCTCAAGCTGACTCTCCGTCAACCGCGTGATTGGTTCGCATTTCTTCCGACCCTTGCATATGCGGCCGTTACGCTGGTACAGGTCGCCAATCAGGAGGCTGGCGCGAGTTCAGTCATCGCTTTCTTCGCTATGGGCTTTCCAGCGTTGTTAGCCATCGTCCGTTGGAGCCGGGATTCGACTTCGCCAGAACAGCAGACCCGGTCCACTCCATCTTTGAAGCTTGGAGTCATCGGCGCTTCAAGGTGAACCACCAGCAGGCAAGCTTCTTTGAACGTGCGAGCCGATCACACGGTTGCGTCCGGATGCGCCTTCAGGAAGCGGGCGAGAGCCTCGTCCAGTGAGGCCCAGTCGACCCTCTGCGCGAGCATGCGGTAGAGATGATGTAAAAAAATGTTACGGTGTTGGCAATAGTTATTAAGCGAAACGAGCCTGTGTCCGACCTCAATTTTTACCTCATAAGACGATCGCCCGCTGACAATGGCTGAAAAACCGCGCGCTAAAGCCAGATCGACTGCGGCTTCCCATAACCTGAAAAAAAGCAGCCATTCTTTCGGGCGGCTGTAATCCATGCCGATAAACATATTTACCAGCCGCTCACCCAAGTCGAAGCAGAGCATGAATGCGATCATTTCGCCTGTGATCTTTTCCCGGAGGAGGATAAAAAGCGTGGCTGGCTTTTCAGCAATAACTTCAAAAAATTTGCGGTTGAGCCTCTCAAATTTTGTCGGTGACTTTTCATATGTCTGCCAGAACAAGCCAAAAATATCGTCAAGCGTCTTTGCGTCCGGACGCTGGACGATTTCCACGCTCAGCGCAACTTGCTCTCTACTGCGTTTCAGTTTCGTTTTCAGCTTACGCCGCCTCGTGCCCTTCATGGCCGCGAAATAATCCTCTTTGCGGAGCGACGGGAATTCGACGACCGTATTTGGCGGACTAATAACGCGAAAGAGCCTCCGCTGCCGCGAGAGCCAGTTCAAATCGCCTGACGAGCTCTCGGGAAAGTCCTTCCAAACGATCAGAGGAGCACGAAGCTGATTTGCCTTCATTTCCAGGGCAAGCTGCAGAGAAAAAAAGACCTCACGGCGATTAACATGGGGAATAAGGCCGACTCTGCCTTCATCGAGGATGGGAGAGCCGACAAATAAGGTTCGCTGGCTTAGGACTGAAGGCACAATCTT
The DNA here is from genome assembly GCA_036491515.1 of Chthoniobacterales bacterium. Classification (GTDB taxonomy): domain Bacteria; phylum Verrucomicrobiota; class Verrucomicrobiia; order Chthoniobacterales; family JAFAMB01; genus JAFAMB01. Next base: position 7,432 of record DASXBV010000157.1, on the reverse strand, counting down.
TCCGACCAGGCGCGATAGCCGCAAAAACTGCTGCGGCGCAACTTGGTCGACGGGCACGTCCATCAAGAAAGCCGGCGCTATGCCGACGGAAGAACCGAAATGATTTATCAAAGCATAAAGAAAAGTGAACTGGTCTTCGATGCCGGATTGATCGAGAGATTCGTACCACCAACGCCCCTCGGCCGGAGGTTGAAAGCAGGCGCCCCACAGGCCATTTGGGATCTGCGAGGCTGTCTCCAGGAACTCAATCTCAAAGCCGTTGTTCTTTCTCATGTGTGCGCCACCACCAGGCCGACACCAATAAAAATCAGGCATACGCCAATCCAGCGTATTCTCGTCACTTTTTCGCGAAGAAGACATTGGGACATGAGAGTAATCGTAATCAGGCTGAGGCTGCTGATAGCGTAAGCAGCGCCGACGTCAAGTAACAGCAACGCGTTGGTATAGATCAATGATTCAACGACCAGAATCACGACCCCGCACAAAATCCACAGATACCAACGTACCGCGCCCAGCACAGATTTTTTCAGAAACACTTGGCCGACGCCTTCAAGCAGCGTGCAAATTATTACTAGGAGCACACCAAGGCTGGTCTGGCTCATCAAACGTCGCCTTCCTGGGCTTGGGTGAGATGCTCTGTCTGACTGATGAACCAAACGCCGACCAGCACCAACATGATACCCGCTATCTGAAATATATCGGCCGCTTCCTTTAAATAAAGCACGGACAGGAAAAAAACTGAAACATAGCTTAGCGATGTGATGGGTTGCGCATAGCTCAAGTCTGCGTCACCTAGGATCATCAACCAATTGAAGAATTGGCAGCCCATCAAAAATATGACGAATACGAAACGAGGATTTTGCAGGATTGCATGAACATTGAGCCAAGGTGATCCATTGTGAGGTAAAGTCAAAACCGCCGATTTCCAAACAAGCTGTAAAGCGGTATCGATCAGGATCGCGATGAGCAACCCCATCGCCAGCCTTACCGGAAATTTCCTCTTTCTGGACGGAGAGTTATTGCCAGTCACTCTGTGAGTTTCGAACAACATTGCAGGCGAAACCTTATCTCGCGGATGTCCCTTTTCCATTCTGTGCCTTTATACACCATTCGTTCTTTTCTTACCTATCCCTTTTTATGCCACAGCCTGCGTCGCTCACAAATCTGTAAGTAAAGCGTCCCGCTTTACCCGCAGTAAGCCCGACTCCGCAAGGCCTACGTCGCGGCCAAGTCTTCCGACTATGCTGGCCGCAAGACGAGGGCGCGCCGTAGCGTAGCGAAGGAGGCCTAGCGTCCCGCATTGCGTTTATACTGGAAGAGCCAAATCGAGGACGTTCACCGAGAAGGCAAAGCGGGACGCTTTACTTACGGAATTTGTGAGCGACGCAGGCTAACTTCATAATTCCTTCACGAATGAATCCGATTTCATGGATACGTACAAACGCCGGTAGGCTCGTTCGCCTCAAAGACCCACCGCATGCGATCGCAATTGGCGTGGCTGTCGGGATGTTTTTCGGGCTAATCCCGCTGTGGGGGTTAAAGACCCTGCTGGCGATGGGCGTGACGCGGCTGTTGCGTGGTAACGTTGTGGCAGCGGCAATCGCCGCGACCTTGCACGACGTAGCCCTGCCCATAGTGCCCTTGCTGCTTCGCTGGGAATACGATCTAGGCTACTGGCTTTTAAGCCATCCGCATGCACTGCCACCGAGGCTGCACTTGTCTCATCAAAACCCGGCGATCTGGTTCCACTGGTCGACGTTTTTCACCATAGGTCAGCCGTTGCTGCTTGGATCGTTCGTGGTCGCAGCGCCCGTTTCCATCGTGACGTATTTTCTCACGCTCGCGTTGGTCAAACGATGGCGACGCAACCGACCCTCATCGCCGGACGGCTGAGCGTTGTAAGCGCGGCCGGAGCCTTCGCTTACGCTAATGTGATACGTTGATATCAGCGTCCGCCGTTGCAGCGACGTCGCCTTCACCGAGTTTCCGTTTGAACAGTTCGAGCGCCATCCCATAGACCATTCGAGCTGCCGCGGCATCGTAACGGGCGCCTTCATCACGCATAAAGGCGTGCGCACCGTTGAATTCGTGCCAGCTAAAATTCGTATTCGCATCGGCCAACGCATTGTAAATAATGGCTCTGCCTTCACGCGGCACGTGTGGATCCTGCCGGCCAAAAACCATCAGCAGCTCGCCCTTAATTTCCGGAATCCGGTCGAGGGAGTTATCATTGAGTCCCTTGCCGAGACTTCGTTTATGAATGTCGGTCGGATAACAGCAGGCTGCGGCCAGCACTTCAGGATTCATAGCTGCCCGAAACGCTAGATGACCGCCGATACAAAAACCCATTGCCCCCAGCTTGCCACTGCATTTTGGGTGCGTCTTCAAGTAACTGAGTGTCACCCGCGCGTCATCGTCATAGCTGGACAATTCTTTGGCAATTTTGTCGGCATTACCACGATCCGCGCCGGCTTGGTCGTACGGCAGCACGGTGCCGGGCTGTTCGAATTCGTGAAAAATCTCCGGCACAGCGACAATGAACCCGTGACCCGCCAGTAGAGCCGCGGTTCGTCGGATGGGGCCGGTTACCTGGAATATTTCGGAAAACAGAACCAGGCCTGGGTAACGGCCTTCCGCGACGGGACGTAAAACATACGTTCTCATCGCGCCGAGTGATGTTTGCAGTTCGATTGATTCGTCGTCTTTGATGGTCATAGGAAGTTTCCGCCAAATTCTATCACGGCAAGTGCGTGGGCTTGCAGCGAAACCGACAACCGCCCGTCCACGAGTTTTGCGGTCCGCGGCGGAGGCAACTCTGCAGTTTTACGCAAGGCAGCTTGCTGTTCCCTGCTCGGGAAAGCAGGGCTTCCCATCGCCTGCCATGATTTCAAAGGTGAGCCGTGATCATCATCCACCCAGAAGATCCTGACAAGCTCCACATTTTCTCCAAAACCTCGCAGTCGAATGTTTACGACTTTGGATTGACCGCTCTCCCGCGGGGGGAGGTAATTCCAAATCGCCAGGACCAGGCAGTCATCAGCAGAGCGCTTAGTGAGTAAGGCCAAAGTGCTATTCACTGCAAGTTGTTGATCGCCCAAATAGTGCAAAATTTTGAAGGCGTTGAATGCAGCTTTTGGGATCCCGCCGGTAGCGATGAGCCCGAAGCCGCCAGTGAAGACACTGCGAAAAACGCCACCTTCTTCAAAGAAAGCATCGGTAAAAGTCCAGTAAGACATTTCCGTTGCCAACCCTGTACACAAACGAATGTTGTTGGCAAGCCAAGGCCCCACGTAGGGCGAATCCGTTTGCATCGCGTCGAAGCCCGCGTTGTATTCGCTCCAGATTATCGGCAACTGGGGCCGGGCAGAAGCCTGGACCTGCTCGTAGACTTTGCGTAGCGCACGCGCCACCATCTCGGATTGCGGAATACTTTCCTCTTTTCCAAAAACATCCTGCGCCGTGTCATTCGGATAGACGTGCGTGGATACGAAGTCAACGGGCACATTCTTTTCCACGCAATGCTGAATGAAACGATCGACCCAGGCAGCTTGCGCGGTGGCCGGTCCCCCCACCCGGAGGCGCGAGTTGACCTCCTTCAGGGCAATTGCGGCGATGTCATAAAGAGCATAATAGGTTTCCTCCTTGGGCTCCCCTGTCCAAAAATTGATGTTCGGTTCGTTCCAAACCTCGAAGTACCAGTTGGCCACATCCTCTATGCCATATCTATCCACCAGGTGCTGGGCGAACCCAAAAATCAGCTGATGCCATTGATGAGGATCGCGAGGCGGCGCAACATTTGGGTGGTACCAGAATGGGTGAGGACTAAGTCTCTCGGTTAGTTCCTCCGGCATGAAACTCAATTCGACAAAGGGATACACCCCAATCTTTCGCAAGCCATCGTAGATCAGGTCAATGCGGGTAAAATTCAGCAACAGATTGCCAGCGGAATCCTGACCCCCATAGATTCCCACCTGGTGCTCGAAAATTCCGTGAAACCTGATATACCGCACGTCCACGATCTCTCGAAGCGCCCTCAAATCGTTGCGCCAATCTTCGCAGAGCGTGATTGGGGCATGGCAGGAGCCGAACATATGCTCCCAGAAATGCGGCAAGGGGGTGCAGGAAGCTTGAGCGTCGATAATAATTTCTTCTTCTATCATGATGGTCCTCGATCACGTCAAAGGCGAACATCTGCCGGCATTTTCTGAAGCCGCTCTTGCTGTAAGTATGAGCTTACTATAGCTTAGGCAAGGGGTTTATAGTGAAAGACCCCCTGCTGCTGCCGTTTAGACAGCGGGTCCTCCTCCCTTCGAGCGAGGCAGGGAAATAGTCAGGAGGCTTGCATGTTACTCAAGGCGCAAGACGGAAGCCCAGAAATCATTGAGAAAGTGGTGGCGCAGCTTCGAGACACTGCGGCGGAGGGAAAAATCCAGGCCGAGACGTTCGTCCGCCAGTATTACGACCAAGTTGATCCGGGAGACATGGCGGAGCGCAGTATTTCCAATCTGTGCGGTGCTGCATTGGCGCATCTGAATTTCATCAAGGAGTTCAAGGCCGGTACCCCCAAGCTGCGCGTTTACAATCCGCAAGGCGAAAAAGACGGATGGGACTCTACGCACACGGCTATCGAGATCGTCAATGACAACATGCCGTTTCTAGTGGACTCAGTGACGATGGAGGTCAACCGGCAGGGACTGACTCTGCATCTGATCATTTATCCCGTGATTAAGACGAAGCGGGACGCATATGGTGGCTTGAGGGAAATTCTGCCCCGCGAAGGGGGCAAGAGCGGTGCTTCCGAGTCGGTAATGCATGTCGAAGTTGACCGGCAAACCGATCCCGAAAAGCTGGTTGAGCTAGAAGCAGGACTTCTGCGCATTCTCGGCGATGTGCGCGAGGCGGTCGAGGATTACCCGAAAATTAAGGACGACTTGAATCGCCTTGTCGCCGAGATCAGAAAGCCCTATCCGGAAACGCTTGATCCCGAAACGGTTGAAGAGCACAAGGCGTTCTTGAGATGGCTTGGGGAGAGCCATTTTACCTTTTTGGGTTATCGCGATTACGATCTGATCAAAGAAGGTGCCGAAGACACTTTGCGGGTGGTGCCGGGTTCCGGCCTGGGCATATTGCGTGAGACAGGCCAGACCAAGGTTTCGAAAAGCTTCGCCACGGTGACCACGGAAGTAAGGAAGCTCGCTCGCGCCCCCCAACTGCTGGTGCTGACTAAGGCGAATTCGCGCGCCACGGTGCACCGCCCCGGATACCTGGATTACATAGGCGTAAAGCGTTTCGACGCGAAAGGTCAGGTCTTAGGCGAGCAGCGCTTTCTGGGGCTTTATACTTCCAGCGCCCTTAATTCACGTCCTGCGGACATCCCGGTCCTGCGCCGTAAAGTGAAAAACATCGTGACGCGCGCAGGCTTCGATCCCAACGGCCATCTGGGAAAGGCGCTGATCACCATTCTCGAAGAGCATCCGCGCGATGAACTCTTCCAAGCAGGTGAGGACGAGCTTTTCGAAACTGCCATGGGGATACTGCGCCTCGGCGAGCGCCAGCGCACCCGGCTTTTCGTGCGCAGCGACGTTTACGGCCGTTTCCTATCGTGCCTGATCTATGTGCCGCGTGAAAACCACAGCACCGAGTTGCGCGAGCGTATGCAACAGATCCTGATGCGGGCGTTCAACGGCGTGAGCTCGGAGTCTACCGTGCATCTGTCCGAGTCGGTCCTGGCGCGTGTGCAGATCATCGTTCGCACCAAACCGGGAAGCGTGCCTGAATTCGACGTTCGCGAGATCGAACAGCAAATCGTCAAAGCCGCACGCCGCTGGCAGGATGACCTGCACGACGCGCTCATCGCCCGTTTCGGAGAAGAACGGGGCAACCAGCTCTATCACCGCTTCGGAAACGCCTTTCCCGCGGGCTACCGCGAGGACCGTTCAGTCGCCGAAGCGGTTACGGACGCCGCGATCATGGACACGCTTGGGGCGGAGAATAACCTCGCGATGAATCTTTATGCCGGTGAGAGCGCCACTCCGCTGCGCCTGGAAGTTTTCCACTCCGGCGAGCCCATCCCTCTGTCTTCGAGCCTGCCCATGCTCGAACACATGGGCGTCAAAGTGCTTGAACAGCTCGAGTACAAGGTGGAGCCCAAAGAAAAGCCACCGATTTATGTGCACGATTTCGGTATGAGTCACGCTGGAGACATCAAGCTCGACGTATCCCAATTGAAAAGCGGGTTCGAGGAAGCGTTCGCGCGTGTGTGGCACGGCGAGATTGAAAATGACGATTTCAACAGGCTGGTGCTGCGCGCAAATCTCGGGTGGCGCGAAGTAACAATTTTGCGGGCCTACAGCAAATACCTGCGGCAGACCGGGTTTACTTTCAGCCAGGCGTATATGGAACAGGCGCTATCCGCAAACGCGGCAATCGCAAAGAAACTGGCTGAACTCTTCGTAGCGCGTTTCGATCCCGCGAATACTGCCGAAGCCGGATTCAAGATATTGGTGTTGACGGACAAAATTGAAAACGCGCTAGACTCGGTCGAAAATCTCGACGAAGACCGTATCATCCGGCGTTTTCTCGCCGTGATCCGGGCAACGCTTCGTACCAACTACTTCCAGAAAGACGCCGGGGGCGCGATCAAGCCCTACATATCCTTCAAGTTCGACCCGGCGCTGGTGCCGGGGCTGCCTGAGCCTAAGCCCATGTTCGAAATCTACGTTTACTCGCCTTGCGTCGAGGGAGTGCATTTGAGAGGCGGCAAGGTGGCCCGCGGAGGATTGCGCTGGTCAGACCGCATGGAAGATTTCCGCACCGAAGTCCTCGGCCTCATGAAAGCACAGATGGTCAAAAACACCGTGATCGTCCCGGTCGGCTCGAAAGGAGGATTCGTATTGAAGCAGCCTCCCGCCGAGCGCGAAGCATTGATGAAAGAAGGGATTGCGTGCTACCAGACTTTCCTCCGCGGGCTGCTGGATTTAACGGATAACCTGGTCGCTGGCAAAGTCGTTCCACCGAAAGATGTGGTGCGCTACGATGCCGACGATCCTTACCTGGTGGTGGCCGCGGACAAGGGGACCGCGACGTTCTCCGATATAGCGAACGGCGTCTCAAAGGAGTACGGGTTCTGGCTCGATGATGCATTTGCCTCGGGCGGCTCCGTCGGCTACGACCACAAAAAGATGGGGATCACCGCGCGCGGCGCCTGGGAATCGGTCAAGCGGCACTTCCGCGAACTGGAGGTCAATACTCAGACCACCGATTTCACCGTAGTCGGGATCGGTGACATGTCGGGCGACGTGTTCGGAAACGGCATGCTGCTCTCCCGCCACATCAAGCTCCTCGGCGCTTTCGATCACCGCCATGTTTTTCTCGATCCCAATCCCGATCCGGAAGTAAGTTTCAAAGAGCGCGAGCGGTTGTTCAACCTCCC
>DASXBV010000156.1:0-1961 GCA_036491515.1 Chthoniobacterales bacterium | reverse complement strand
TTCGGTCGCTCGCCAGATGGGCTATCAACTCATCCCGATCGCTGCATAAGAGGGATCTTCGCACCCAAACTCACGCGCAATTTCCACCGCCAACGTCACACGTAATTCCACCATGTTCCTTGTGAGGGTCGCCGACAGCCCATACGCCCAGACGCCAATACGCAGGCCTCCGACCGCCGAGCGGTCTTCCGCGACGGCCGAAAACCGCGGCCCAACATGTTGTTCGGAGATCGATGGCGAGAGGTAGACTGTGGGCTCAATGCCGGCTGCAAAACCATTTTTGTTGATTGGGATATCAAGAGACACTAAAACGGCAACCGGACTACCGGGTAAGTAATCTCTGGAAGCCGCGCGAAACTCATCCAGATTCTAACCTTTTAAGGCCATGTACGGACTCCACAACCTTCAGGTAAAAATTTTTGCAGATGGAGCTGATCTTGAAGGAATGATCAGCCTTTACCGCAATCCATTGATCAAAGGCCTTACGACAAATCCGACACTGATGCGCAAGGCAGGTATCCTGGACTACGAGTACTTCGCGAAAGACGCTTTAGCATTCATCAAAGATAAGCCGATCTCTTTTGAGGTCTTCTCGGATGAATTTTCGGAGATGAAGAGACAAGCGCTAAAAATTCGCGATTGGCAGCAGAACGTGTACGTAAAAATTCCGATCACCAATTCGCGCGGCGAATCGTCGGTCCCATTGATCAAGGAACTGGCACGCGAAGAAGTCCAGCTCAACCTCACAGCGATACTGACGCTGAAACAGGTGCGCGGTGTGGCGGAGGTTTTACATCCCGACGTTCCGGCAGTCGTTTCCGTCTTTGCCGGGCGGATTGCCGATACCGGCAAGGATCCGGAAGCGATCATGCGAGCAAGCAAAGAGTTGCTGGCAGATTTACCAAAAGCCGAGCTTCTTTGGGCAAGCGTTCGAGAGGTTCTAAACATCATTCAAGCCGACAATTGCGGGTGTGACATCGTCACAGTGCCCCACGACATTCTCAACAAGGCACTAAACCTGGTCGGAATGGACTTGGAAGCGCTGTCGCTCGACACCGTAAAAATGTTTGCGCAGGATGCAGAGAAAGCCGGTTTTAGACTTTAGAATGAAGAGCCGTGGTTTGGCCTAAGATTACCGTTGTTACTCCTTCCTTGAATCAAGGAAAGTTTCTTGAGCAGACCATCCTGAGTGTCGTCGGCCAGGACTATCCGAACCTGGAGTACTTTGTTTATGATGGCGGAAGCACGGATGACAGCGTCGACATAATCCACCAATACGAGACCAAGATTACTGCGTGGAGATCTCAGGCGGACGGTGGTCAGGCAAATGCGATCAATCAAGCCTTCGAGCGTTCCTCGGGAGAAATATTTTGTTGGATTAACAGTGATGATTTTCTGTTGCCGGGCACGCTATGGAGAGTTGCTCGTTGGCTGCGCGACAGAATCGATAAACCGGCGCTCATCTACGGAAAAGCGTTGTTGTTTCGCGAGAATAGCGAGTGGGGAAAAGTCCAGATACCCGGTTTTCATGATATCGAACGCCTGAAAAAAATCGATTATATCGTTCAACCAAGTTCGTTCTGGACCAAATCGCTTTGGAAACAGACAGGCCCGCTCGACAGCTCGATGCATTACGCGTTCGACTGGGACTGGTATCTGCGTGCCAGCCAGCGTGGGACCTTCACCTTTGTCGATGACCTGTTTGCAGCTTATCGCTTCCACGCAGACCACAAAACGAGCGCCGGAAAAGAAGATCGCTGGTCTGAACTGGTCGAGGTGATCCGACGCCACGGTGCACCTAACATTCTTGAACATTACAAGTTCATGTACGAGAACCGTCACCGGTGGGAGACGATCTCGTTCAGAATGCGGATTTACCAGGGATTTAAGTACTGCTCGTTTCCGTTCCCGGACCTGTGGGCGGATTTGGTTGTTCCTCAGCTCTGGAACATTCCTCGCTC
>DASXBV010000155.1:0-15837 GCA_036491515.1 Chthoniobacterales bacterium | reverse complement strand
AACCCGCCTACGGCAAAGGTTTTTTCCTACTGTCGAAAAGTTAGCAATTGAAGTGTCCTCATTTGGCAAAGACAGCTCTGCTCTGGGAGGAGCGGCCTTGGTCTACGATGAGATTCTCAGTGTACCCGACAGTAATTTTTTAGAAGACCTCGTGGCGGGTAGCGCTTAACCCAAATTCCGAAGTTTGGGAATCGTTCTCGTCGTCGTGCTCGTCCTCGGTGCATTGGCGTTCTGTGCCGGCAATGACCCCCATTTGTCCTGCAATTTTTTTGTTCCGTTAGCCCGATTGTAAAACATTCGGATTCTCGAAGACGAATCCTCAACTTCGGAGTTTAGGCTTAGCCTCCGCTACCTTGTACGCGCTAAGGTGGCACGTGATTTTTGCGGCCTAGAGCTCGCCCGAACAACTCCTTCAGCTTTTCGAAAGCCCGTTCGGCTTGAAGATGGTTGTGAACCGGACTGTCGGGCACGGTCCAACCGTGAAAGGCACCGTCGTAAACTTCGCCTTGGTACTGGCCGCCCCAGGCCTGAAGCGCGTAATTGAGGTCTTCGATGGCCTTTGGTGGCATGCTTTGATCCTGGATGGCATGTCCGAAGTAGAGCTGAGCCTTGATACGCGGCAGCAGCAGATGCGGGCTGGTTGGAGCGTCTGTGAAAAGCCTGCCGCCGTGGAAAGAGGCCGCGGCCGCGATTCGGTCTGGTCTGGCAGCCGCGATGCGCATCGCCAGGGCACCCGAAAAGCAATAACCCACTACGCCCATCGGGCCGTCGGCCACAGACTCGTGGTCAGACAGAAAATTGACGTACGCGGAAGCGTCACGCTCGACGGCTTCCGGTGTCAACGGCCCGGAAAGCTCTCCAAATCGCTTCATCGTTCGCTCCTCCCCCATCTTCACGGGAAAATCAATCAGGGGCGGACGTCCCACGCGATAGAAAACATTAGGCAGTAGCACGGTGTAGCCTTCGGCGGCAAGCCGCGAGGCCATCTCGCGTTGAGACGGACGAATACCTCCGATGTCCGTCAAAAAAATGACACCCGGCAACCGGCGAAGGTCTTGAGGACAGTACATCATACCGTCAGACGTTCCCTCAGGCATAGCAATTTCGATCTCTTGTTCAATCACGAGCTTTCCTCCTGGGCAGGCTTCCAGTCCACGAATTAAGTACAGTAGATTTTAATTGTATGCTAATGTGCGGTCTTGGCTACTTCTGATTGGTTTGGTGCTCTTCTGTTTAGCCGCAACGCTGATCGGATGAGCGAAATAAGGATATTTTGCGTTTGGCAGCTGGGAGCGAGGACACGAGCGAACAGCTACCAGACGCAAAATACCCTAGCACGTGGCTTGTTCGAACGAATAAGAAGCGTTCATGCCCCGTCCAATTCACTTTAGCGAGTACACCTCCTCTCAATCCCTTTTCAAGATGACCAAGGCAGAACTTCAAAGCGCGCTTGCCGCAGCCGCGCAGACCGATAAAAAGACCGCCGGCGTATTCCTGGATACGCTTAGCGCTATCGCCTACAAAGCCACCAAAAAGAACGGCGAATTCGTCGTGCCTGGATTTGGGAAGCTCGTAAAACAGAAGAGGAAGGCCCGCACGGGGACTAATCCCTCAACGAAACAGAAGATCAAGATTCCCGCCAAAACCGTGCTGAAATTCCGCGTCGCCAAGGCGGCCAAGGATGCGATTCTCGGGGTGAAGAAGTAGCCCTTCATTTAAGGTTACGATTCTTCTTCCACTTCTTTTTGAATGCAGTCATCTCGGCTTGGACCTGCTCCGCCGGAATGGTGCGACCGGCGCGGATTGAATCGATGTCCTGAGTGTCCATAGTCGTTCGTCGTATTATTCTACAAGGATGCCGGCGGCGACGTCTTCCACACCTACTCCACCTACGGGCGCGGCCTCGAACCGCTCCTCGGTACGTACCTGATCCTCGACCTGGTGCCCAAAGGCCGCGACGAGGACCGTCTGGCATTCACGATGGAATGGGTCCGCTACCATGATCGTTACGGAACCAACCAGTTCGCTGACGCGAAAAAGCCCTACTGGCCGCCGCCGCCGGCGTCATCGGCCGCAACCTGCTCCTGTGAATCGGCGGAGGCGCACGCGTGAACACTCGCCACTGCTGCCAGATTGCGACGCGGGACCGCGACAACACTCCTCGGGCCGCGTCGCGCTGGCGGCGTGGCGGTGCGATCGCAGGGTGGATCATTCCAAGCGCCACGCTGGTCTTGCTGCCCAAATGTCTCGCTCGTCTGGCGGCGTACGTGGCGCTGTTCAGCGGCGTCGGCATCTCGGTTGCAAGCGCATCCAACCTTCGGACATCGCTGCTGATTCTGTGCGTCGCCGCGCTGCTCTGCCTGGCGCTGAGACGTCTGCGCCGGCTGGCCTCTCAGAACAAGGCGCTTTCAATGGCGCAAACGCGATTTCCCGCCAACGAAACAACCGAGATTAAACCAAATCTGTGATCAATCTCTTCGACGACCTTCCCCCAACCGCTCAACGCGTAACCGAGTGCAGGAAAAAAACGGAATAAGTGCCGAAGGCCGAGCGCAGCGCGTTATGCCGGATTTTTTCTTGCACTCCGTGTAGCGTTGAGTTACCCGGGCGACTTTTTAACTTAATTAAACTCCGAAGTTGAGGAGTCGTCCTCGTCCTCGTCGTCGTCCTCGAGAATCCGAATGTTTTACAATCGGGCTAACGGAACAAAAAAATTGCAGGACAAATGGGGGTCTTTGCCGGCACAGAACGCCAATGCACCGAGGACGAGCACGACGACGAGGACGAGCACGATTCCCAAATTTCGGAATTTGGGTTTAAACACAGTTGCTACCGCCGCGGACTCGCCTTTTCGCAAAATAACCCACCCCCCTCAACGCGCGCTGCCCGCCAATCCCGGCGCGTCTCCCCGGTAACCGGTCAACTCCATGTAACCGACTCCTTCCACTGGCTTCCCAGCGCGGTGTCCCTTCAGCCGGATGCAACCCTCCCAGTAAACTACCGACAGGTCCAGCTCCTGATTTATAACGGGTGGCGTTACTTCCAATTCAAGGTTCAGTTTTGGAATATTCAGTCTCCACTGGACCGGATAAGTCGCCTTGGTGGTGGCACTCTCCCAGGATTTCTCAGGTATCAATTGAAAATCATTGCCCGCAATTTCGGCAGTTTCCCCATCCGCCGCAATCCACTTCCCACTGGAATGCGAATCAATACCGCCGCCTTTGAGACGCATTTGGTACAGCATAATATCATTACCGTCGGATAGTTGGATGGCAAACCAATTCCAGCCCACCTGTTCGGGTGCAAGTTGGTTGGTTGCCCATTCCCGATCAAACCAGGAACTACCTTCGACCACATAATTTTCGTCGCCGATTTTGATCGTTCCAGAGGTTCTCAACCGCGTAATCGAATAATAGTAGGATGCATGGCCTTCACCGTCAGCCTTTTGGCTCAAACCATCTTTACCCTCCAGCACTGGAGGCTTTTCGGGTATTAAATCCAGTTTGACGGAGTAATCTCTAGTCCTCGCATTTAGCCGAAAATCGCCGTCAAAATCTAGTTCCCAATTGTCAATCCAGGCCAGCCTTTTTCCCTCTCCGAAACCGGCCTCATCAAATGCGCCACGGCTGACCCGACTGTCAAAATAGAATTTGTCTGAACCGACATCAGTTACCGCGAAGTGAGCAAATTTCACATCGTTCATGACAAATCTAGAGGTGACCGGTGCCCGGTTGCCCGGCGGTCTGTAACCGTGCCTGAAGAATGTGACCTGGTAACCAAACGCCCGACCATCTGCCGTTTTCAGATTTCCGGTAAAATACCACCATTCGGTACGGAATTGGTAGTGAGGAAAATGATCTCGCGGAAATGTTATTTGATAACCTGGGACGGCGACGGCCCATCCCTGATCGTTCATATTTTCGGCCGCACTCGTGGCAAGGGCTAGCAACACGGCAAGACCACCGTATAGAACTTTCTTCATGCATCTATCCTGATAGAGTCGATGATATTCCCTTGCGAAGCCTGCTTCGCAGGCAAGAGGCTGGCCAGCGCGGCCGCAGCCAAGAGCCAAACGGGTGTCATTAGCAGCTGGGCCCACGGGACCTGGAGTGGAATGGTCCAACCGAAAAAGGCCTTATTAATCACTTCAGTTAACACGATCGAAAGTGCGCCACCCGTTACCAGGCCCAGGAGAAGAGCTGCTATTCCCACAAGCAGTGACTCCCAGATAATCAGTCCGCAAATCTGAGGCCTGGAAACGCCTACCGCCCGCATCGTCCCAATCTCGCGTTCCCGTTCTTTGACCAGCACCGTCAAATTGAGGGCTATACCGATCACGGCGACGAGTACCGCGATGACTCGAAGCACCTGCGTCACCGCGAAGGTCTGATTAAACAAATCCATCACGACCTCACGGAGTGCACGGTTTGAGTAGAATGAGTAATCCCGGGCGTTCGGGTATCCGACACGGAGAGCTTCGATCGTTTGTGGGACATTTGTTCCCGGTCGCAAATAGAGCGCAACAGAATTGACCCGAGGATCATGCCAGAATCTTTCAAAGTTTGACCGCTGCATCAACATCTGGCCTGAATCCCGGGTGTAATCATAGAAGACGCCGGCTACCTGAAACGGATGCATTCCCATCGGCGTAGCGATTTTCACCGTGTCCCCCTGGCTTAGCTTTAGACGACGCGAGAGAGGTTCTGATATGGTGACTTTGTCCGGCCGCCGAAAAGCCTGGTATTTCTCTTTACTATTTCCACCAAGAAATTCGGGGACGTTGCGATTTGTTCCCATGATGACCCCAAGAGAAACTGGTTCGCCGTTGACGGACACAGTCAGACCTCGGTAGGTATCGATCATCTCGACCTCAGGTCGGGATCGCAAAAAAGTTAAAAGATCTTTCGGGATAAAATATTCAGATCCAACAATTTCATTTGCAGCCGGTGCAACAAATATATCCGCCACAAGTCGTCGCTCCACCCATCGATCCACGGTTTTGCGGAAAGAGTAAATCATGATTGAAATGCCGACCAGCATCGCCAATGCAGACCCCAAGGCCGCTACCGTGATCGAATGCCGGTAAAGTGATCGGACAAAGTTCTGGGAGGCAAGTCGCGGCAGAAGCAGGTAACGAGAGATTCGCCCCATCCAGATGCCACATTGGTAGGTCACGTGCGGAGCAAGAAAGCAAAACCCTATCAATGTGAAGAACGCAGAGGCAAATCCTGCCCGGGGATAGCCGATCAGCGCCAGCTGACCGGCGCCCAGCGCTAAAAGCAGCGTCCCTCCACTCAACAGCATCCAAAGCAGACGTGGTCTTTCACTCCGTTCAATTAGAACTCCCATATGCAAGGCTTGCAGCGGCGGCAGGTTGGCACCGGCGTTTGCGGGGACAAATGCCCCAACCAGGACCGAGCTCATGCCGAACAGCAGCACTAACGGTATCTGCCACCCCGGCAAGTAGAAATGTTCGATGCTAACGAGCACATAAAGGTTAGTAACAGTTTTTGAAACCGCGCTCACCAGCAGGTTTGCCAAAAGCAATCCTCCGATACAACCTAGGACGCTCCCAATCGCCCCGTAGAGCGTCGCCTCCCCAAGGAAGAGCCATCGAACCTTTGCCCGGCTTGCACCGAGTGCTCTCAGGGTCCCAATTTCACTTCGCCTCCGCACCACGGAGGCTGTAACCGTATTATAGATGAGAAAAGCGCCAACTAATAGGGACACCATGCTCAGCGCGGAAAGGTTCAGCTGAAACCCGGCTAACATTTTCTCGACCTGGTTACTGCGTTGCTCCGGTTCTTGTACGACCGTGTCGGCCGGAACCAGCCGTTGTATGCGCTCGCGGGTGGGCCCGGGATTCTTCGGATCGCGTAGCCGAAATAACACGCAGGTCAGTTTCCCCTGCATGCCAAATAATTCCTGCGCCCAACCTATATCCATCGCCGCGAAGCGGGAGTCGCCATCCGTAGTCTCCAAGAGGAAGTTCAACGCAAGATCGATCTCTCGCTCACCTATTTTTATTCGGATCGAGTCCCCGCGTTTCAGCTTATGCAAGTCAGCAAAGCTCTTCGTGACTGCGATAGACTGCGGGTTGCCGAACCAGGTGGCGCCGTCAAATGATTCCTTGTCCGACTTGCTGACTTTAAAGTTTTCGAATTCTGAGTTCGTGAACGGATCAACACCCATTATGTGGAGGTATTCGCCCGGATAATCCGGCAATGTCACCAGACCTTCTACTAGTGGAGTCGCGGCCGTGATGCCCGCTACTTTTTGCAGCCTTGGGAACAAGTCATCGTCAAGCGTTCCTCGAACCTCAAGATTCGCGCGCCCAGCCACCACGTCAACACCTGCCTTGAATGCCGCGGTCGCACTCCGATTGGCAATCTGTATGGCCAAATAAACCGCCACCCCAATGGCGACGCTCACAATATTGATCACCGCCAGGGTTTTGTGCCTGAGCGCGTAGCGTGCGACGTGCTGGATAAAAAATCTCACCTTTAGTGCAGCAAGCGATGCCGTCAGCATCTTGCTTCGCTAACCATGCGAAGCGGGATGCTGGTATATCCAATGCACCATTACTAGACAGACGTCGCATACTGTGGCTTGTAGACGTGCTGCTGAATAAAGGCCACCATGTCGGTCGGACGATCGACGCGGGCCAGGCCAGCATCGAAGACAAGCTTGGCGACCCGCGCAGCTGTCTGAACCTCGACCTCCAGGATGTTCGACTGCGGCGGGAAGAGGATCCCCAGCTTCAACTGCTCGGGGGTCACCTGGTCGGCGACCGCATGTGCTGCCTCGATGAACATTTCATCGGTCACCCGCTTCGCGTTCGTGGCGTAAATGGCCATGCCGACGGCGGGGAAGATATACAGGTTGTTGGCCTGTGAAGGCAGGAACGTCTGCCCGCCTAGGTGAACCGGCGGGAATTGCACACCACCGGCGTAGACCGCCTTGCCGCCGGACCAGGCGTAGGTGTCCCCGGGCAGACACTCGTGTTTCTCGATCGGGTTGGAAAGGGCGAAAATGATTGGACGCGGATTGAGGCGCGACATCGCTTCGACGACCTCCCGCGAGAATAGTTTGCCCACGGTGCTGACGCCAATGAGCGCCGTCGGCTTGAAGTCCTCGATAGCAGCGACGATCTGCGGGCACTCGCTCGCCAGGTCAAGATGATTGAACGGTTTGCTGGGCGGCAGCTTGTGCGCGTAGGGCAGCTTGAGTGCGGCGAGGCCGGGACGCCCTGCCACCACGAGTCCCTGGGTGTCGAACAGCCTGATCTGCTGCCGGGCCACGTCGGATGCGACGCCCTGCTGGCCCAGCGCGGAGACAATCAGATCGGCGAGGCCGATAGCGGCGGAGCCAGCTCCCAGAAAGAGTATCCGCTGCTCCTGGAGCTGGCCGCCGGTGATCTTGAGCGCGTTGATCAGCCCAGCGAGCGTGACGCCCGCCGTGCCCTGGATGTCGTCATTGTAGCAGGAGGCCTTGTTGCGGTAGCGGGCAAGCAGGGCAACCGCGTCGCGGCCGGTCCAGTCCTCGAAGTGGATGCAGCAGTTCGGGAAAATCTCCTGAACCGCCTCCACGAACTCGTCAACAAAGGCGTACAACTCCTCACTCGACGGGCGCTTCTGCCGCAGGCCGACATAGAGCGGATCCCGAAGATAGGTTTCATTGTTCGTACCAGCATCCAGGTACATCGGCAGCAGCCCCACCGGCGGCACCCCCGCCGCTGCAGTGTAGAGTTGCAGCTTCCCGATCGGAATGCCCATGCCGTTGGCACCCAGGTCACCCAGGCCGAGGATGCGCCCGCCATCGGTCACGCAGATGAACCGCACGTCTTTGACCGGCCAATTGCGCAGCACCTCCCTTACGTGCCCCTTGCGGGTGATCGACAAATACATCCCATGCGGACGGCGGAAGATGTGGTCGAACTTCAGGCAGGCCTCGGCGATCGTCGGGTCGTACACTATCTCGAGGAAGCGCGCCGGGTCCGACATCAGGGTGTGATAGAACAGCGTCTCGTTCGTATCGAGCAGATTCATCAGGTAGATGAACCGGTCGAGATCGGTGGTCTTGTGCTTGAGTTGGAGCAAGACACGAGTCAGCTGAGTCTCAATCGACTCCGTTACGTCGGGAACCAGGCCGACCAGGTCGAGCGCTTGCCGCTCGACCTCCGTAAAGCCGGTGGACTTGTTGATGCTGGGATCGCGCAGAATCTCGATCCCGCGTTTGCTGTTGCCAGTACCGGGACTCGGTTTCTGTTTTGCCGCTTCAGTGTTGGACATTGGTTTCTCCTTTGCTGCTTTAGTGTTGGACATTGGTTTTTCCACTCTGGCATTGGTGTTTGAGTCCAGAGCTTGACCATCTACGCGGGGTCGACGACGAATTCGAACTCGCTCATTTTATCGGTGAGCTTGATGTTCTCGGAACAGTCAACCGGACATGCGATGATTCCGGCCCGCGCCGTTCGGAGGGTCGGGAACAGAACGATTAGCCGTGCAACCAAAGTGTCCAATTGAGCATGCATCGCAGCTCTCACGCACCCATGTTCCTGGCTACGTAGGGCTCGACCATCTTCGCGGGATCGACGACACGGTCGAACTCATCTTCTGTCACGAAGCCGAGTTTTAGTGCCGCGGCCTTTAGCGTGAGATCGTTGTCCATTGCGTAGTGGGCAATCTTTGACGCCTTGTCGTACCCAATGACCGGCGAGAGCGCCGTCACCAGCATCAGGGAGCGATCCACGTACTCCTTGATCTTTTTTAGATTCGGTTTGGTGCCCTCGACCAGGAACTTGCAGAAGTTCGTACAACCATCAGTGATGATCGTGATGGAGTGGGTGATGTTAAAGATGATCAGCGGCTTGTAAACGTTCATCTCGAGATAACCCCCGGCGCCGCCGAAGCCTACCGCCACATCGTTGGCCATTACCTGCACGGCAATCATCGTCAGCGCCTCGGCTTGCGTCGGGTTAACTTTGCCCGGCATGATGGAGGAGCCCGGCTCGTTCTCCGGGATTATAAGTTCGGCGAAGCCAGCCCGCGGGCCGCAAGACATCAGCCGGATGTCGTTGGCGATCTTGTAGAGCGACACGGCCAGCGTCCGCAGCGTACCGGAGAGCTGGACCAGAGCGTCGTGCGCACCCTGCACCGTGAACTTGTTCGGTGCACTGACGAACGGCAAACCCGTGAGCTTGGCGATCTCGGCTGCAGCCGCCTCAGCAAAGCCGGGCGCCGAATTGATCCCAGTACCCACCGCGGTACCGCCCAGTGCCAGCCGATAGACTCCTTCCAGCGCGTCTTCGATTCGGTCGAGATTGTCCGCCAGTCCGCCAGCATACCCCGACCACTCTTGCCCAAGGGTGAGCGGGGTCGCATCCTGCATGTGGGTCCGGCCGATCTTGATGACGCCCTTCCACTCTTCGGCTTTTGCCGCGATCTGGTCGTGCAGTGTCTTGACCGCTGGAATCAACCGCTGCTTCACATTGACCGCCGCTGCGATGTACATGGCCGAGGGAAATGAGTCGTTGGACGACTGCGCCATGTTGACGTGATCGTTGGGATGAACCGGCGTCTTGCTTGCAAGCGGCGTACCGGCCAGCTGGCAGCAACGGTTGGAGATCACTTCGTTGACGTTCATGTTGAACTGAGTGCCGCTGCCGGTCATCCATACGTGCAGCGGGAACATGTCGTGATGCTGACCGGCGAGTATCTCGTCACAGACCTCAACGATCAGCTTGTGGCACTGGTCATTGAGCCGCTTACCCGCATGATTCGCGTTGGCGGCAGCTTTTTTCAAAACGGCGTACGCGGTAATCATCTCGCGCGGAATGAGGTCTTTGCCGATGCTGAAGTGCTCAAGGGAGCGTTGGGTTTGAGCGCCCCATAATTTGTCAGCAGGAACCTTGACCTCGCCAAGGCTGTCGGTTTCGGTGCGGTATTCAGGCATAATAATAACTGGAGTTACCGTTAAGACTGGTACTTGGAACTTGATCTTGGGCGACAATCGTGGGTCTGCGTTAAGTGGCATGTGCAGACATCTGCTACCGCCTGCCACCGGCCATCGGGCGATTCCCCAGACCGAGCGACGCTCAAGAACGACAGCGCCGGGGGGAGAAGGAAATCGGACGGCAGAAGTTCGCGCGATTCATCGTTATGTTAACCCGATTTGGGTTTCTGCAACAGATATAATGACTGTCAGGTTTCGGGTTGAGCTGCTTCGGGTGCGCGCAAGTCTGTTGCTGGGAGTCAGCGACAACGATAGCTTACTAGTGAGTATGACCAACGCATCGATCGAAGACCAGGCGCAAACGTTTCGTCGCACGTTCCAAAAGCTTCGTTCGGAGCTTAGCAAGGTCATCGTCGGCCAGGAAGAAATCATTGAGAATGTGTTGGTGGCATTTCTTGCTGCCGGTCACATTCTCCTCGAAGGAGTTCCCGGCCTCGGAAAGACTATCCTGGTCCGGACACTGGCAGATGCGGTGAACTTGAAATTCGCTCGTATCCAGTTCACGCCGGACCTGATGCCATCCGACATCATCGGCACTAACATCATCACGGAAGAGACCGGTGTGCGCCTCTTCAAGTTCCAACCGGGCCCGGTATTTGCGAACGTCCTGCTCGCGGATGAGATCAACCGGGCAACGCCGAAGACGCAAAGCGCTTTGCTCGAGGCGATGCAGGAACAACACGTCACTGTCTCCGGAACGACTTATCCGGTTGACGATCCGTTTTTTGTGCTGGCGACCCAGAATCCGATCGAAATGGAAGGCACCTATCCCCTGCCGGAAGCGCAGTTAGATCGGTTTTTCTTTAAACTCCGCGTGGGATATCCAGCCGCGGAAGAGATTCACACCATCATCGAGCGGACAACCACCGGCGCGCATTTGAAAGCGGACAAGGTCATCGAGCATCCCTCGGAGATCAATGCGCTACGGGAATTTGTCCGGCAAGTACCGGTTGCGCGTGATGTCCAGGATCATGCAGTCAAACTGTTGCTTGCTACCCACTCACAGAACGCCGACGCCGGAACGTTAGCGAAGAAATATGTCCGGTACGGCGCAAGTCCGCGCGGGGTCCAGGCGGTGATACTGGCCGCAAAAATTTACGCATTACTGGACGGGCGTTATCACGTGGCTACCGATGATATCCGTAGAGCCGCCGTCCCCGCGTTGCGGCATCGAATAATTCTGAATTTTGAGGGCGAAGCCGAAGGCAAGACCACCGAGGATGTATTAGCGCAGATCCTAGCCTGCATGCCTCGCAAATCCTGAAAGATTTTTGAGGCATGCAGGCTGAGGCATTCGCGTTATTTTTGCGGGTTAGCCCGTAAACGGGATCGGACGATTGGTGGCTCGGCGATAAAGCAAAATGAACCCAAGCAGGAGGAAGGTTACCGAGGGCGTCCATGCCGCAACCAGCGGTGACATCCTCGACCCTTGGCCCAGAGCCAGAAAAACGTTGCTCGACGAGAACAAGCCAACAAACAAAAAGAGTCCTCCTGCTATGCCTCCCAACGCGCCCCGGCGCGAAAATGCCGTGCATAGAGGGCTCGCCACGAACACGACGACCAAAACGTTCCATGGCAATGCGAACCGATACCACATCTGAGTCTTGAATTCGGCCAGATTGGTCTCCGGGAAATCGCCATTCTCTTGGAGGTAATGCTCCAACTGCGGAACAGTCATATACTTGCCCTTAAGAGAAGAGCTCGAAAGCCGCCATGGCGTTTCGCTCCAGTCGCTCACCTCCTTTTGCGCAAAGAATTCTTCGTTGGTGACAGTTCCCTGCGGATCGATGTACGCAATCTTGCCGTTGTAAAAGATCCAGACCTTGCGCGAATCGTCGTAGGTAGCATTTTGCCCGTAAATCTTCGACTGAATCACTCCCTGACTATCCTGTTGAATCACTTGAACATTCCGCAGCTGCTCGTTTTTGGCATCGAGAAGCTGGATAAACCAGATTCGATGATCCTTACGATTGGGAAAAACGTGAGCATCCAGGCGCGCGCTCTTGGACTTGCCCTTAATGAGTTCGTCGAGCATGTATGCGCTTGCCCACTGTCCCCTTGGCCCGAGCTCGTAGTTCAAAAGCGTGCAGGCTCCAGTCAACAACAGCCCGAGAAGAATCAGCGGAAGCAGCACGCGCGGAACACTGACGCCGGCACCCAACATCGACACGATCTCGTTGCGGCGGGACATGCGCGTAAGCACATACAAAAGGCCAAGCAAGACGCATAGCGGCAGCCAGCTGACGACGATAAATGGAATTTGGACCAGATAAAACTTGCTGATTGCTTCAATACCGAGGTGCGCCTCCTGGAAATCATTCGCGTGCTCGCCGAGGTCGTACACCATCCAGATCGCGACCATACCAAACAACGAGTAAAAGAAGGGAACCAGAAAATTCTTGATGAGGTATCGATCAAATATCCGAAACACGGGGATAACAGTCTACAGTTTTGAGTCCCGCACCAGTTTGTCGATTTGGCGATCTGGTTTGCCCGGCCGACTGTCAAACTGGTGCGGGACCGGTTATAATGAATAACCGCTAGCACGGCTTCGAGCAAAGGACAACGGTGATCGCGTTTCGCCACAATTTCGACAACGGGTTCGCCCAGAACGTTCGTGGAATGTTTGGGAAGGGGGGCTTGTTGTCGGGCGCAAAAAATTTCGAGTACCGGCCCGAACAACAACAAATGGCTGCAGCCGTAGCAGAAGCGTTGGAAGGAAGTCGACATCTTGTCGTAGAGGCTGGAACCGGCGTCGGGAAATCGTTGGCCTACCTCGTCCCAGCCACGCTTTTCTCTTTGGAACACAACCGAAAAGCGGTTATCTCGACGCATACCATCAACCTGCAGGAGCAATTGCTTCAGAAGGACATCCCGATTGTTCGCAGCCTGCTGAAACAACCATTCGAAGCTGCGTTGTTAAAGGGAAGACAAAATTATCTTTGCCCGAATCGGCTCGACCGCGCGTTACAGCTGCAGAACGACCTGTTCACCACCGCAGAGCAACAAGATTTGCTCAGAATCCATGCCTGGAGCCAAAAGACAACCGAGGGCACCCTAAGCGATATCGACATCGACCCGGATCCATCCGTCTGGGCTCAAGTTTGCAGCGAACCGCACATCTGCACTCCGAAAACGTGCGGTACCAGCAGCCGCTGCTTTTATCAAAACGCCAGAAAAAAACTGCTAACGGCAAACATTATCGTGGTGAATCACACCCTCTTTTTTCTCGCTTTGGAAAGTATGGGCGATGCCGAGAGCCGGGCTCCCGGTTACCTCTTTCCGAACGACTTTGTTATCCTCGACGAAGCCCACACGATCGAATCGGTTGCAGCGCGGCAGATCGGCCTTGGAATCTCCCAATACGGCATCAAACAAGCGCTTCACCGGCTTTACAATCCGAAAACGCAAAAGGGCCTGTTTACCGTCTTGCGAGCTGCGGAAGCGGTCAGGGAAACCGCCGATACCTGCGAGGTCGTCGACCGCTTTTTTCAAAGCCTGGAGCAAGCCGCAGATTTTCGTAAAGGTCGCGAGTATCGCGTTCGCAAGCCGGAGCTTGTCCCGGACACCGTGACGCTGGGCCTGGCCCGCGTTCAGGCGGCGGTTGTCGCCGCCGTAAAAGAGGCTGACGATGAAAAATTCAAATCTGAACTGCAGGATCTGGGTCGACGAATTCGCGATGCTCGGCGAGGCGTCGTCGATTTTCTCCAGCAAACTCCGGAGAACCATGTCTACTGGATTGAGCGGACCGGAAAGACCGCGCAAAACCTGACGCTGCACGCAGCCCCGGTCGACATCTCTTCAGTTCTCAACCGGATTCTATTCCCCGAAGATCGCACCTGCATTGTGACGAGCGCGACACTCTCCGTCGGTCAGGATGATCTTGCCTATTTTCGAAATCGAATCGGTGCATTCGAAGCTGACGCGCTGCAAATGGGCAGCCCATTTGATTTTGAAAAGCAAATGCGCCTCTACGTGGTCAAAAAAATGCCGGACCCACGCGATTCGGACTACGAAATTGCGCTCCAAAAGTGGATCGCTTACTTTCTTAAAAAGACGAGCGGATGCGCATTTGTTCTCTTCACGAGCTACAAAACAATGACAAGCCTTGCTCAGCGGATGGAATCCGAGCTAGCTGCTAAATTCACCTTCATGGTCCAGGGACAGGGGCTGTCGCGTACGCGTATGCTGGAGCGATTTAAGCGGTCCGACAACGGCGTACTGTTCGGCACAGACAGTTTTTGGACGGGCGTCGACGTTCCCGGGGAAGCGTTATCCAACGTTATTATCACCCGCCTTCCGTTCGCCGTTCCCGATCATCCCTTGATCGAGGCCAAGCTGGAGTACATCGAGGCGAATGGCGGCGATCCGTTCACCGAGTACTCGCTGCCCGAAGCGATATTGAAATTAAGGCAGGGGGTCGGCCGCCTCATTCGAACAAAAACAGACGAAGGTATCATTGTTATTCTGGATAACCGGATACTGAGCAAGTCTTACGGCAAAGCTTTTTTGCGTGCACTACCCCACTGCCCGATGGAAGTGCTCTGAGTAAGTCGTGAGCCCCGTTGACATATTTCTTTCGAGTTTTCAAACGAGCTTGGCCGATGAAAGCTTTCGCAAGTTAACGCTCGGAAAATTTCGCGGTCAGCTCGGCGGGGTGGAACACGTTTATATTCGGGCCGTTGCCTTAAAGGATGGGATTCGTTTGAACTTTGTACACCGCTACCCGGATCATGATCTTACCCAGAATCATCTCATTCCAGATGGTATAGCGATGGTGCGAGATTGGTTAGGCAAAGCATGCCTGGCGGCAACACTTTTCACCGGTAACCAACGGCACCAGCTTCTATTCAACCGCCATGGTAAACCAAGAATTACCACGGGTCCGGCCGAACCCATGGATGTTCAAGAGCAACACGATCGGGAAAAAACCCGATTGATACAGAATGAAGATTTTTTGAAGCATCTTGGAGTACTCGATCCAGCGGGTAAACCGAGAACGCAGATGAGTGACAAGTATCGGCAGATCCATCATTTTGTCGAATTGCTGGCGCCGGCGCTGCGAGGACTGCCCAAGTGTAAGGAGCTCCGCGTCGTGGACATGGGCGCAGGAAAAGGATATTTGACGTTCGCGATTTACGCATTTCTCGAACAGGAAGGGTTCAAAGTCGGAGTCGTGGGCATTGAAAGGCGTCGACCTCTTGTCGACCTCTGTAACAACGTGGCTGCGCAGTGTGAATTCGGTGACCTGCGGTTTGAGGTCGGAGAAATCTCAACTGCCAGACTCGATGGTGTGGATACGGTGGTCGCCTTGCACGCCTGCGATACAGCCACTGATGACGCTCTTTATCGAGCGATTGCGGCGGACGCACCTTTGATCTTCGTTGCACCCTGCTGCCACAAGGAGCTGCGGCCGCAGCTGGTCGCGCCTGCGGCCCTCGCACCGTTGTTCATTCACGGGATACAGTCTGACCGCATGGCGGAAGCAATTACCGACGCGCTCAGATGCATGTACCTGGAGGCAAGCGGGTACGTTACGAGGATTCAGGAATTCATCGCCTTGGAGCATACCGCAAAGAACCTTCTGATCATCGCCGCTAAGAACCCAAAAGCCGTTGACCACGACCCGCTGTTTCGTAAGGCCGCAGCATTCCAGGAACAGTTCGGCATCACGCACCAGCGGCTGGGCGATCTCCTGCGCCCCATGTAAGTCTCCAAACCGGCGTTAGCCGGACTTTCTCTACTCGATGCAGAAATCGGTTGTTTTTCGGGAAAAATCGGCTGCCGCGAAAGGCGGAATCGCGGCCCGCCTGAATCTGGAAC
>DASXBV010000154.1:0-16302 GCA_036491515.1 Chthoniobacterales bacterium | reverse complement strand
CGCTTCCAGGATCCGCCGTGCAATGTCCACCGCGCGAGTGGTGTTGCCGAACATAGTCGAGGGTGTTAAATGAACCGCGATATTTCGGCCGATCCCAGCCAGAGTTCTCGTCTTCACTTCTGCCGAATCGGCGAGGACGATTGAAGAAGATGCAAGAATATCCCGGGAACTGTCACAGCGCCGAGCGGTGGATGTCTTAACACAAAAACAGTCACACAAACTGTCCCGGGCGCGCTGCCTCGTTCGTTGTGTGACTGAAAGAACAAAGCGATTTTCAAGAAAGATGTCCAGCCATGAACGACCAACATCCTAAGCTCGTTATCGACAGCCAACTCGCAAGAAGACAGTTGGCGCAGGAGTTTACCTCTAGAGTAGACCTGGATAGGAAATGCCGGAATTCGATTAAGCACCCCTGCAACGGGAAACGCGACATGAGCGGCTTCAGTTTTGTGTTGATCCTGATGCTCCTGTGCGAGATTGCAGCTTCACAAACTGACCACCCCGTATTCTGGCTCTTAGTCGGTCCCACACCGCTGGCACTTGCTTTAGCATCAAGGTGTCTTATCCGATACAGATCCAGCTCGCAAAAATCAAACACTGGGCGAAGCCATCAACTTATTACGGGCTAGCCGCAAATGCGCCAGCCCTTAAACGCAAGTGAAATGAAAGATCTTCCGTTATCGCCCAGCAGGAATTGCTCTGAGGTTAATCGACTGCTCAGTGAATTAGTTTTGCTGAGCTGGCTTGCACAGCAAAAATACGAGAGACGGCGCTTATTGATAGCGTCTCTCGAGTCTCTTCTGGATTCAAGCTCAGCGCAGCCTGCTAATGAATTGTCCAGGGACGGCCAAGCAATGCGTAGGCTTCCACGCGCTTGTTGATCCACTTCGGACAGTCTCGAAGGCGTCGCCGGATGTGAGCAAAATACAGGCTGGAAGCCTATGCATGCTACACTGTGGCTGGTGGCCCATTCTGGTCGCAACAAAATCCACTGCTGAAAGCAAAGGCCTTTGGATTCAGCTCGCCACCCGCTGCCGAACAGTTGCATGGACCGCGCGTTCGCCTGATAGTTCGGTGTGTAAGCGATCCAGTACAACCTGCTCGAGAGTGCGCTTGGCACCTTCGTATTCGTCCGCACCGTGCACTAATGAAAACTGAGAGTAATTTTTATGAAGTCTTTGAATTTCCCTTTGATCCTGACATTGGCAGCTTTTGCGGCTCCCGGCCTGATGGCTCAGACAACCGGTCCCGTGGCGCCCGCCGGGCGAGTCCAGGTGTCCACGTTGCACTTGGCTCCGCAGCATACGGCTGCCCCATCGACTGTCAGATCCGCCGGGTTTCCGCAGGGGCCTACTAATCTTCCTTATCCACTGGTCTCAACGCCCGCGAACGACGCCTGGGCGCGGAATAACGCGTGGGCTGCTTACAATGCAAGTCTCCGGCAGATTCCGACGGCACAGAATCCAAACCGGTTAGCGGCTCCGCAAAACCTTCAGGAGCAATATCGTTTCATCCAGATGCCACAGTCTTCACGCCGGTACAACTTCCAGTTCAGCGACAACGAGATCCGTTCGGTTCAGGCAGCTCTTAAGCGACTGGGTCTCTATTCCGGTCAAGTCGATGGAATTCTTGGACCTGACACCCGGCATGCGATCAAAGATTATCAGATCAGAGCCGGGCGGCCGGTAACAGGTCAGCCGGATCAATCGTTGAATGCCTTGCTAGGTATATTTTGAGCCTGAATTGCTCTATCTTCGGTTTTTGGGCTAAAGATTTATGAGCGATGCAGGCTGTAGACTTGGCGAGCTTTGGCAACGTCCCGCTGAATTTGAGATTGGAGTTCCTCGATCCCGGAGAATTTTTGTTCGGGTCGGAGGTAATCCAGAAAAGCGACCTCAATGTCCTGACCATAAATTTCCTGATCGAAATCGAACAAATGGATCTCGAGTAGCCTCTCTCCCGCTTCTTTTTCGATCGTGGGCCGAACGCCAATATTCACGACCCCGCCGTACTCTCTCTTTTGAAACCAGGCTTTCGCCGCGTAGACCCCATTTGGTGGAAACTGTTCATTGTGTGCACGCAGGTTCGCAGTGGGAAACCCCAAACGTCGACCTAGTTGCCTCCCCTCTGAAACTGTTCCGAGAATGGTGAAAGGGCGCCCCAGGAATTTCGCCGCAGATTCCAGGTCGCCGCACTCTACTGCGGAGCGAATCAGCGTACTGCTGACCACTTGCCCGCTTACTGACACGGGCGGAACGCTTCCGAGTTGGAATTCCAGTTTAGGCGCCAATTCCGCGAGCAATCGCACGGAGCCTGAGCGATTTGCTCCGAATGTCCATTCTTGGCCCACGCAGATTTGACTCAGGCGATTCGAGGCGGACGCCAGCTTCTCAATAAATACCTTTGGGGCTGTTTTGGAGAATTCCGTCGTAAATTCAAGGATCAGCACGGTGTCAACGCCTAACAGCTCGATGAGCTTTACTTTGTGCAGAGTAGACGTCAGAAGCCTGGGAGCCTTTTCAGGTCGCAACACTCGGACTGGATGCGGATGAAAAGTCACCACCACTGCGGTTCCGCCGTTTGTTCGTGAACTCTCCAGAGCCCGAGCAATTACAGCCTGATGACCCAGATGGATCCCGTCAAAGACGCCAATCGCCAGGTGCGTCGGACCAGGAACAGATTTCAATTCGTCGATGGCGCGCAGAATTTTCATGACTTACGAGGGCTTAGGCTCCGCGCATCCTGGACACGTCTGGCAAAGAGACAATTCGATCGGCAATACTCTCCCTTGAGTCGGTCTTCAGTGCTTCGATTGTTACGGCACCCTCCACCGAGAATCTCCCGGACTTCGTTCTTCGTAGGTCAGAAAGGTGGGCTCCGCATCCAAGTTCCTGACCAATATCGTGCGCGTAGGTGCGAACATAAAAACCTTTGCTGCAAATGACCCGGAAATCAATCTCCGGCAGGCGAATCTTTCGAATTTCGTGCGCATACACATGAACGCATCGAGGTTCCCGCTCTACGACCTTACCTTCACGCGCGAGTTTATAAAGCGGCACGCCCTCTTTCTTAATCGCCGACACCATCGGTGGGATTTGGTAGAAATCGCCGTGGAACTTCGCAAATGCTCCCTCGATCACTGATTTATCAAGCGTACCGACCGCGTGCGTCTCGATGACTTCGCCGTCGCGATCCTGCGTATTTGTCACTTCACCAAGTTTCATGGTGCCTACGTACTCCTTATCCTCACTCATGAGTAGGTCCTGGATTTTAGTGCCTCTGCCAACAACGATGAGGAGCAAACCCGTGGCGAAAGGATCCAAAGTCCCGCAATGGCCAACCTTTTGCGTCGCCAGCCGGTTTCGGACGATTGCGACCACGTCGTGGCTGGTCATTCCCGGTGCCTTATCAATTAGCAAAATGCCGTCATAAGGACTTTGCGATTTCATGGAAGACCCTCTTCAAAACTTGGTTGCGCACCGCCTCCAGATTTCCCCGAATTCTAGCACCGGCGGCTCTTGGATGGCCGCCTCCACCGAATTCACCGCAAATCTTGTTTACATCGATCCGATCATCTTTCGACCGCGCGCTGAGTCGAATTTTAGCCTCCGGTAATTCCTCAAAAAATAGAGCGACGACTACTGTGTCGACGCAACGCACGTAATCGATAAGCCCGTCGATATCGTCCGGGTGAATACTGAGCCGTTTTTTAGTTTCGTTGGTCAAAGCCATGCTCGCTACTTGATCGCCCGCATCGAACGACGCCCGCTGCAAAATCTCGCCCAGTAACTGGACTCTCCTCTTTGGGTAACTCTCGTACAGCTTGTTGGAAATCGCGCCCGCATTGATCCCGGCCTTGATTAGCTCGGACGCGATTTCAAAGGTGCGAGCCGTGGTGTTCGGGTAGCGGAACGAACCGGTATCAGTAGAGATGGCTGCGTAAAGCGCATCGGCCCCCTCGTAGGTCAGCGGTAGCTTTTCTGCCTTAAGAAACTCGTAAATGATCTGGCCGGTCGCGGGAGCGAGGGTATCGATATAAACGAGATCACCGTATCCGGGGTTGCTGGCGTGGTGATCGATGTTGATCCACTTTTCGGCGTGACGAATAGCGCCGAGCGCGGTGCCTAGGCGCTGTTGGCTGGCTGTATCCAAAGCGATGACGACTTCAAAATCCCGCGGCTCGATCGGCGGCGGCCTGATCAAATCCGATTTCCGAAGAAATCGAAAGCTGTCCGGCAGTCCATCCTCGTTCCAGGTGGAGACTTCCTTTCCCAAATGTTGCAGGCTCAGAGCAAGCGCTAACTGTGAGCCGATCGCATCGCAGTCCGGTCGCACGTGGCTGAGGATCGCAACCCGGTTTGCCCGACTGATTGCGCCGGCGATCTCGTGAAAGGATGCGTTCATCTCTCGTCGTGCGGTATTTCCAGATCCTGCATGATTTCCAATACGCGACTGCCTCGCTCGATGGAATCATCAAGCTTGAAGTTGAGGTGCGGCGTATATTTCAGCACGACGCGCTTGGCTAATTCCCGCTGGAGCGTGCCGCGGTGTTCTTCGAGTTCTGCGAGAACTCGAGATTTCTGATCCGGTTTGCCGATTACGCTCACGAAAACGTGACATTGCCGGAGATCCGCGGTGATGTCGACCGCATGGACGGTGACCAACGTTTGAGCATTGAAATTGACTTCGCGTGAGATGATTTCGCTCAGTTCCCTCTTAATGACTTCGTTTACCCGTTCAAGCCGATGTTTCATGACAACCTCTAAATGTTATTGGCTCACCAAAAATGTAGCATAGCATAGGCTTCCAGCCTGTACCCGTCGAGAGCGGCCCGCGCTTTTATGCCGGC
Organism: Chthoniobacterales bacterium; assembly: GCA_036491515.1. Classification (GTDB taxonomy): domain Bacteria; phylum Verrucomicrobiota; class Verrucomicrobiia; order Chthoniobacterales; family JAFAMB01; genus JAFAMB01. The sequence continues at coordinate 11,453 of DASXBV010000154.1, read as the reverse complement.
GCTTAACCGGGCCTTCCGTTCAGCGATTTGACAGCAACGGTCGAACTACAACTGTTGCGGCACTTTCTCGAGATTGTAGCACTCGATGATGTCGCCAACTTCGTATTCGGAAAAGTCGCCAAGTTTGATCCCGCATTCGACACCGGCTCGCACTTCTTTTACATCATCTTGGAACCTCCGCAAAGTACCGATTCCTCCGTCGTAGATCGCTTGCCGGCGGCGCAAAACACGGGCTCGACCTGTTCGCAAGATTCGACCATCTGTGACGAAGCATCCGGCGACTGTTCCCTTGGAAAGTTCGAAAATCTGCCTGATTTCGGCATGGCCTACCACGCTTTCGCGAATCTCGGGATCGAGCATCCCGGCCATCGCTTCTTTAACCTGATCGATGAGTTCGTAAATGATGCTGTACAACTTAATCTGAACGCCTTCGCGTTTCGCCGCGGCAGCAGCCTGATTCTCCACCTTGACGTTGAACCCAACGATTACTGCATTCGAAGCGGTCGCGAGCAATACATCCGATTCCGTAATCGGCCCCACGCCGACGTGGATAAGCTCCAAGTCAATTTTCTTACTCTCTATCTGATTTAATGATGCGGTTAACGCCTCCGCGGAGCCCTGAACGTCGCATTTCAGAATAATCTTCAACTCCTTGCGGCCCTCTTCCATGCTATCGAACAAGCTCTCGAGTGTCGCCCTTTGCGGCATCGCCAGCTTTTGGCTTCGCAAATCGGTCAGGCGTTCTTCACTGAGTGTCCGGACAGATTTTTCCGAGTCCATGACGGTCAACTCGTCTCCGGCATTCGGAAGACCGGTGAAACCCAAAACTTTCTGGTGTCGCAGGCCCGGCCTCTTTCACGTTCTCACCGGAATCGTTGATCAGCGACTTTACCTTACCCGAAAAGTGGCCGCAAATGAACGGTTGACCGACTTTCAGCGTTCCCATCTGGACGATCACAGTGGCAGTCGGTCCGCGACCTGGCTCAATCTGGGCTTCAATCACTGTCGCGCGAGGCGCTGAGGTTGGGCTTGCCTTTAGCTCCATGATCTCCGCCTGGAGTAAGATCATATCGAGAAGTTGATCTATCCCAGTCCCTTTGGTTGCTGATACTGGTACGCAAATGGTTTCGCCACCCCAGTCTTCCGGCGTTAAGCCCTTGTCCTGAAGCTGGGTCTTCACTCGGTCGATATTCGCCGAGGGCAGGTCGATCTTATTGATTGCCACAAGAATAGGAACCTTGGCCGCCTTGGCGTGGTTGATCGCTTCGTTGGTTTGCGGCATAATACCGTCGTCTGCCGCCACCACTAGAACCACCACGTCGGTCACTTTCGCGCCGCGTGCGCGCATCGCCGTAAACGCCTCGTGTCCCGGTGTATCGATGAAAGTGATGGTTTGCCCTTTATATTTGACGGTGTACGCACCAATGTGTTGCGTGATGCCGCCCGCTTCCCCGGCTGCCACGCGGCTTTTACGAATTGCATCCATTAGCGAAGTCTTGCCGTGATCCACATGCCCCATGAACGTGATTATCGGTGCGCGCGGTTTCAGCTCCTCCTTAGTCTGAATTACAGGTCGCGGCGGCTCTTCGACAATCACCGGACGCGTGTGGACTCCTCCTCCTTTTTCCCGTTTTTCGACTTCGAAAGTGTAACCGTGCTTTTTACAGATTGCCGCTGCTATATCCGGCTCGATGGTGTGGTTGATCGCCGCGAAGATGTTCATGTCCATCAGATCGTGAATCAGCTGAAATGGCTTCAGCCCGATCTGTTGAGCGAGAGCACGAACGATGATCGGAGGTTTGATATGAACTATCTTATCGTCGACAGCCGGGGAAATCGGTTCGCCGGCACTGACCGGAGCAGTTTCCGGTTGCACCGGTTGAGTCGGCAGGACGGGTTCAACCGCCGGTTCCGGCGCCTTTGCAAGGATCGGGGGACGTATCTTCGAGATGGGGGGAAGGACTGACTTCGGTTTCGGCTCCGCGCCCGATGAGTCCGAGCGCTTCGGCCTGTCGTCGTCGATGAGTGAAACAGATTCCGGCTTCGGCGGCGGCGGTGGCGGTGTGGCCAGCGCGGGCGCGGCAGTTGCCTCCGCTGCCTTCGCCTTGGTAATAGGCGGGACAGCAGATCTCGCAGAGGTTCTGGTTTCTGTAGGGGGTTTCTTTCTGCTGTGAGAGATTAGGTCTGTAGCTGGTGGAGGCGTAGCGGCCCTCTCGGCTGGTTGATCAGCCTTAGGCTTCGATTTCTGGGACGGGTCTTTTTTGCTGCTCGCACGTGTGGCCATGAATCTGTCTCTCTAAAATTTGCATCGGTCCACCTCAGTTAGATGGACGCCATTTTCTTCTCGTATTCTCTGCGCGCAGCGTCGTGAATCTCACGAGCCCGTTCGACGTCCACCTGCAGGATCCCTGCGATATCCTCGGGATCCACTTCAAGCATTCCCTCGATACTGTTTACTCCGGCGCGGGCAAGAGAGCGAGCTGTCACTTCGTCGATATTCAAAGCTTTCGCAAGTGTCGTAATTGCTTGTGCGATCTTTTGTTCGAATGCCTGCGTAGCCGATTCATCCTTGGCAATGTTGATCTCCCACCCAGTCAGGCGCGCCGTGAGACGTGCATTCTGCCCACGGCGGCCGATGGCAAGAGAGAGCTGGTCCTCTTCCACCGTGATGTTGATCGCATGACGGCTCGCGTCCAGCGATAGCGACTTGATTTTTGCCGGCTTAAGCGCTTCCACCACAAAGTCTCGCGGATCTTGGCTCCAGCGGATGATATCCACCTTTTCCTGGTTTAATTCGCGGACGATGTTCTTGACCCGCGAACCACGCATTCCAACACATGCGCCGACCGGATCCACTTTTTCGTCCGAGGACCAAACCGCAATTTTGGTGCGATAACCGGCTTCTCGAGCGATCGCCTTTATCTCAACGGTGCGGTCGGCGATTTCACTGACCTCGACCTCGAACAAGCGCCTAACAAAGCTGGGATGGCTCCGGGAAATTATGATCTCCGGACCGCGACTGGAATTCTCCACCGCGACCACGTAAGCGCGAATGCGATCCCCAATGTTATAGTCTTCCGTCGCGACCCGCTCGCGGGCAGGCATCACAGCTTCAAATTTTCCCAGATCCACGATCACATCCGACCGCTCAAATCGGCGTACGGTTCCGCCCACGATCTCGCCCGCACGATCTTTGAATTCGTCATAAATCATCTCCTTTTCGGCCTGTCGAATGCGTTGGAGAATCGCCTGTCGCGCAGTCTGTGCGGCAATTCTTCCAAAACCTTCCGGCGTTACCACTACCTCCAGGAGATCCCCCGGATTTGCATCGGCCTTGATCTTTCGAGCTCGGCTGAGGTGTATCTCGTCGTGAATATTTCGCACATCCGTGACGACAAAAAGGTTCGCCAGCGCAGTGATCTCACCGCTCTTCGGATCGATCGTGACACGCAAATCCCGAGCAGGTCCGACACTCTTCTTAGCCGCCGTCAGCAAGGCGCTAGACACTGCATCAAGCAACACCTCACGCTTGATGCCCTTTTCTCGCTCCATGTAGTCCAACACCGCTAAAAGATCACTGTTCATAAAAACAATAACGGACCGATCGGGTCGGCTAGCCTGCGGAATCGGTGGATTCCAGAGGATTCGACCAGTTTCGGTCTGGTTGTCGAATCTAAGACTGAAAAAAAGGGCCGTCAAGCCGAGCGCCTCTGGGCAATAGCCGAATGTAGGATATGCTACATTACTCGCCGCCTGGACTGAAAAATCCATGATCATCCGTGTCGTGACTTTCGACGCCGCAGGTACAATAATCCGGCTGGTCCATCCTCCAGGGCGGACATACGCCGAAACGGCGAGGCTCTTTGGTTACGACCTCGATCCCAGTCGCGTCCAGGATGCGTTTCGAATCGCATGGAAAACACTCCCGCCACCTCCTGAATCGAGCGGTCCGCAACCTGATGATGACCGAAGCTGGTGGCGCCGCCTCGTTGCCAACACCATCTGCAGCGCAGGCTATGAGATTGATCGGTTCGACGATTACTTTACCGAGGTCTATGAGACGTTCGCTCGCCCCGGTGTCTGGGAACTTTTCCCAGACGTTCCGTTGGTCTTGACACAGCTAAACCACTTGGGAATTCGCCTGGGGATCATCTCAAATTTCGATTGTCGTTTATACGACGTCCTTCTGCATCTGGGTGTCCGAGATGCATTCGAGCACGTCATTGTTTCCAGCCAAGTTGGAGCTCAGAAGCCGGCTGCTCGCATCTTTTTGGAAGCGGCACGGCGCTTTGGCGTTGCTGTTGATGAGATTTTGCACATTGGCGATGATCCCGAATCGGATTTTGCGGGGGCACGTTTAGCGGGCTTGCATGCGCTTTTGGTAAATCACGACACTATGCGGCTTTCAGGCCTTTTTTCCTGTTTATCCGATCTAGGCTGAGCGTGTCGGCGTGTATCGGCATATACGGCATATACGGCATATAGCCGATACGCTTCCTATTCGGCGACTGGGGGCGGAGCCAACACTTCTGTCAGACCCTCTGGGGTGAATTCGTGATCAGTGTAGACCACATCGTGCCTGATCTTGGAGCCATCCAGATCGGTTACAGAATCCTTTGCGGGGCGGCGCACTGTCAGATCGGCAGGGATCGGCCGACCTTTGTCGTCTGCAGCCACCCGGGTCGTGTCAATACGGCACCCCAGCTGGCCCGAAGGTAAGTACTTTTCAACGCGGAGCGGGACGAGTCGGCGGGAGTCAATCCAACTGCGCACGCTTGCGTAACTGGAAGACTCACCCTTACCGGGTTTCGACTCAAGGATGAGGCAACTCACACCGTTCAGGACCTCGGTTCCAGCGATAGTCTGGTTTTCCCATGCGAAGAAGTTCTCGATGGCATCCTGGTAAGATAAATCACTGCCGAACAAGGCCTCATTCATTTGCGAGGCGTTCAGAGGTCGCGCCTTGTCCGGAGGAATGAAAAGCGAACCGGACGCGGGGCTACCATCTGCTTTGTGCAATAGGACCGCCTCTCCCTTCCGTTCTTTGGGCCAAAGCACCTGGTAAACAACATCGCTGGCTGTCTTCGTGCGGCGCTCCTTGATCTGGAGTTGAAGCACTAGCTTGGTGGTATTGCTCGGCTGTTTCACCTCAAGACGCAGACGCACGTAAGACGCGCCGTCCCGGAGGGCGGAAAGACGGGCTGCGAGGTCCTTGGCTGATGTTCCGGGCCGCACCGCGTCGACGGCACCGACGGAGGAAGTCAGCAACGTGAGGCCAACGGTGGCGGCCGTAACTCCCAACGTCTTCAAGACTAGCAGATTCATGGCTTGTTCACGCTGAAATTCAGCCTTGCAAGGCTCGGCCCGGCATGAGTTGGGAACTGCGCCATGCGGGGTAGAGCCCGCTGACTACGCCTACCACAACGCCGATCGCCAAAGAAGTTGCAAGAAGGTTGATGCTGATGTCCGGCTCCAAGAGCCCGCGGATTGCCGGCGTCGTTCCCAGGATCTTTACGCCAACGGCGCCTAACAGTACGCCCGCCATGCCGCCGATCAAGCCTAGCAGGGCCGACTCGCACAGTACCATGCGAATGATCCGCCCACGTCGCCAGCCGAGCGCGAGCAAGACGCAAAATTCCTGGGTCCGCTCAAACACGGTCATTAGCATCGTGTTCATCACGCCGAGCACACCGACGAGCACCGCCAGCAAAGAAGTGCCCCAGCTCATGGCCTGAACGATGCGGTATGCCTCGCTCTGGCCAATATTGTCCCCCGCCGGCACAGCGCGAGCTTCCGGCACAAGCTTGTTGATCTCGTCACAGAGACTTTCCAGATCCTTGGCACTTGTGGAGGGCGTGACCCGGACGTCGATAACGTTAATCTTGTTTCGGTTCCCCGTGATTTTTTGGAAGATCGGCAGAGAGAGGATAATCGAGCCATTCTCAACCCATGCGTTGCCATCAACGATGCCAACCACAGACAATTCGGCAGTCTCAATCTGGATACTGTCGCCGACCTTCTTCTTAAGTACATCCGCGGCAGTACGACCAAGGACGACGGCTTGCTCTGCGGCATCGCGTGGCATGCGCCCTGAGATCAGCTTGAGGTTGTTCCACGAGAATCCGCCCCACTCGCGGGCGGAGACCAGGATCATCTGGACGTTCTCAACGCTCGTCAAGTCTACTAATATATCGCAGGTGGCTGCCACGTGGGGAAGGTGAGCGATCCGGTCACGTACGGAAGCGTTAAACGGCTTCGGGATCAGTGAACTGCCCATGTTGCTGACGACCACATCGGTGCCACGAGCCTTCATCCCTACCTTCCAGCTTTTGCTAAACCCTCGTGAGATGCCGACCAGTGCCACCACGGCCGCGATGCCAACGGAGATGCCTAAAATTGTCAGTCCGGTTCGCACCGGCCGACGTATCAACCCACGTGTCACAACGGTGAAAAGGGTCATATCATACCTCCACAAGGGTGGATTCGCGATCTGATACGATGCACCCGTCCTTCATCTGGATGGTTCGAGGTGCTCGCTGGGCGATGCTCAAGTCGTGTGTCACGAGCACCAGAGTCATGTTCTGTTCACGGTGCAACCGAATGATCAGGTCAAGAATGAGGCGTGCGTTTTCGCTGTCGAGATTGCCAGTGGGTTCGTCCGCGAGTAAGACGGAAGGACCATTGGCCAGGCTCCGGGCGATGGCCACCCGCTGCCTTTCTCCCCCAGACAGCTTGCTGGGGAAATGGTTGAGGCGATGCCCCAATCCAACCGACTTTAACAAGGTGACGGCTCGATCTTTCCGTTCCGAACGGGGAAGGCGGCTTTCAAACATTGGAATCTGCACGTTCTCTAGCGCAGTAAAGGTTGGGAGAAGGTGAAACGCCTGAAAAATGAAGCCGATCTCCTGAGCGCGATAGCTCGATGGATCCTGCATATCGGGAATCGAGTCTCCTCGATAAAGCAAGGTTCCCTTCGTGGGCCGGTCCAGCGCGCCAAGCATTTGGAGCAAAGTCGTTTTTCCGCAACCACTCGGACCCGTGACGGCAACGAATTCGCCATCCACCACGCAAAAATTTATGCCTCGCAAAGCCTGCACCTGACCGTCATCAAACTTTTTCGCGATCCCTCTGGCCTCGAACACGTATCCTGGAGGGTCCGCTGTCGCGGTTTCCAAGGTGGTTGGACCAAACGAATGGTTGCTCATGGCACTAGCCGGATAGTCAAATTCTCCTCTTTCCTCTTTCGATTTCTCCATGAGTTCCTGCTGCTTTTCTTTTTTGCTCGAGTTGGTTTTCAAATATTCTTACTGTTCTAGAGTTCACTACGGAATGAGTTACCCATTCAGGCCGAATTAAGATAGACGTCTAGACGTCGCTCGGAGCTATCTTATTCAAGAGTTACGAGACCGGTCGGATGTGCGCGCCTCGGTCGTGAGAGGGTTGTTGGATCCCATTCACGGCGAGGTGGCTTTGAGCCACTGAGCTCCGACCCGCGGGTCGGGAAGGCTGCGAAGAAGGTCTATCAACGCGTGCCGGTAACTTGGAAAAGGGGATATTTCGCCGGACCTCTTCGGCGCGAGTTCCGAAGCGAATTGGGGGAGCTCCGCGTGCGGCAGGCCAGCGTGCCGGTGATGTACCCCATGATATGGCTCATGGAGCAGACTGAAGGCTACCAGCCGACCGAGCAGCCCTTCTGACACAATGCTCCGAGTGGAGCCGTTTACGGTGGAGCCGGCAAGCCCGACGTGCTCGATGTATTTGCGCCAGCTCTGCATGTTTGACGCCAAATACGCGGGAGCCAGGTACATCCAGAGAAAGTATTTCCATGCACCCCACCAGGTCACGGCTGCCAGCAGACAAAACCAGACGCCAGCGGTCAGCGCGAACTCAGCCCAAATCCTCCGACGCAGCTTTTTATTCCGAATCGGCGAACCGGGACGGAGAAAAGTGCGCACGAACAAAAACGGCGTGAAAAACAAGCCGAGACCGAGTTCGAGAACGGCGGCAAGGACCCTGATCCACCGCGGCATTCCAGGGATGACGAAGGGCCAGAGTTCGATGTCCCGTTCAGTAGCCAGGTATGCGTGATGCAATTGATGCGCCGCACGGTAAAGGCTGAAGCTCATCAGGCTAAAAACACCGATGATAATGCCATCTATCTCGTTCAAAAGCCGGTTCTTTCGAAGCAGCCCATGAGACGCCTCGTGAAAACCGATCAACATCCCATGCATAAGATGACTGGCCGTCAATACCAGCGGCACAGAGAGCCAGACATATCCAAGGTACAGCGACGTGCCAAGGGCAGCTTGATTAAGAAAGAAAATGGCCGCGAGGATTGGGAAAGCCGCACGGCTTACCCAATGGGGCGGAGGCGGTTCGATCAAGTTGTCTGTCGATGGTGTGGTGTTCATCGCGTTCGTGTTAATAGAGCAGCGATCCGCCTTTCCGGTGAGCGGCAAGTGTCTGCTAATACGGCCTTGAATATGTACGACAGATTCTCAATTTCTGCCAGAGGGAACAGATTGGGTCGGAAAAGCCATACGATCTCCAGCCCATCTTCCGCCGCGGTAATTTCGCATCCGAGATGAAATCGCGCGGTCCCGGTCGAGCGCATCCTGAGCCGTGCGGAAAGCCCGTGAAGCGCTACGTCTGGAACGGGATGATTCTGTAATGCGAATCGGACCTCAAAAACGGGATTGTGACCCGGCGCCGGCGAATCCCCGAGCGCCTGTACGAGTTCCGCAAACGGCATGGCGTTCGCGAAGGAATCAACGGTTGCCTGATGCACGACACTCACACTGTCGGAAAATGGACGGTCTGCATCGACATGACCTCGAAGCGGGACAATGCCGGCAAAGTAGCCCATTGTTTCCCGTGCGGCCTGTTTGGTCCGATTCGCCACGGGGGTGCCTACCAAGACGTCTTCCTCGCCTGTCCATCGGAAAAGGGTGACCTGAAACGCCGCCAGCAGTGTGCTGAAGAGCGTGGCGCCAGTAACGCGGGCCAGTTCCCGCACGGCCTCGGCAAGATCGGCCGGAATATGCGAAACGAATCGATGCGGTGCACCGGACGCGGTCTCGGGTCCCTCCAGCGAGTTCCAGAGCCGGCGGCTTCCGGCAAGATTGGATTTCCAGAAAGCAGCACGCCGCTCCAATTCCGCCCGCTGCCAGAACGCGCGTTCGGCTGCACCCCAAGCGGTGTAGTTAAGCGGGAGTGGCGAAAGCCCCTCGTGCAGGCCCATTAGACCCTGCAAATAAGCAATACACAGATCCTGGACGAACACACCGAGGGTCCAGCCGTCAGCAATGGCATGATGAATCGCCAAGACCAGCACGTGGTGATCGGCGCTTCGCCGAAGCATTTCGACTCGATAAAGCGGTCCTTGGACCGAATCGAACGGCTCGCTGAAAATCTCTTTCGCTAACTCTTCGATCGCCTCTTCGTGCCCTTGCTTCGATGACAGCTCTCGGTAGCGAAAATTGGGTTCCCTGCTCTGACGAATCATTTGCATCGGCCGTTCTTTGCCCGGCAGGAAAGAGAGGCGCAAAACCTCCTGCCGTTCTACCACTCGCTGAAGCGCAGCCTCGCAGGCTTTATGGGTAATGGCGCCCTGCAACTGAATCAGGCAGCAAATGTGGTTCGCATTATCCGCGACGGCCACTGGCGATGCTTCCCACAATTCCCGCTGAGGAAACGTCAGCGGCTGCAGGCTTGCCTTGCCATTCGCCAGCCACTGTTTTAGAAGGGCGCGTTTCTCTTCGGACATGGGTCGGTCTTTAGGCTTTTCAGAACTCTTGATGACGTGGAATTAGCATGAGCCGTGGGGCTTGGATTGTGACATGGGCGTCGAGGAACTCAAGCACTCAAGAACTCGAGAACTCAAGAAGCCAAAGAAGAACAAAGGTTTCGCGCCAAAGTTCTCATCGCACCATTCTTGAGTCCTTGAGTGCTTGAGTTCTCGAGTTCTTTGGGTTCTAGGTTTAGCGCACCTCATTCTGGGGATCCGAAGGGCCATCGGCGGCTGCGTCATCGCCAAGCAACCCTTCGATCTCCTCGTCGGAAAGGGCGTCCAGGTTCAACTCATCGGTGGATGCAGGCTCCGGCACGGTTGTCCGTGCGGCCGTTACCGTGAGCGCCCCGCCCGCCCGCTTTGCGCCCATGTGCTCAGCGATCAGTGCAGTGATCTGGCCGATCGTGCGCGCCCGGATCAGGCTGGCCTGTGGCAGCGCCACCCCAATAGCGCCTTCAATCGTGTTTTCGATCTCGATGCCCATGAGCGAATCCAGCCCCAATTCCGTGAGCGGCTGATCATCGCGCAGTGTCTCTGGCTTGACCCGCAATACCGAGCCTACCGCATCGCGCACCGCCTGTCCGATTATCCCCTCCAATTCTTCCGGAGCTGCCGATTCGATCTTGAGACGCAAATCCCTGGTTGCACCGCCCGTCTCCTGCCCTTCAGCGGCTGTGAAAATACGCTCCAGCAGCGGATTCTCCTGCATGCCCCGGAAAAACTGCCGCCATTTGGCCCAATCGACTCGGATCGCCATCACCTGTGTGACGCCTGCCGTAAGGGATGATTCCAGCAGCGACATCACTTCCTGGGGTGAGAGCTCTGTCGTACCTTGCCGCGCCAGGAATTCAGCTACGCGCTTGTTTCGAGCCACATAACCCTCACCGCCAAGGACCCCCCAGTTGATCGTGAGCGCTGGCAAACCTGAAGCTCGCCGGTGATGGGCAAGGGAGTCCAGAAAAGCATTAGCGGCGCCGTAGCTGCCCTGCGCCGGGTTGCCAAAGATGCTCGACACAGAGGAAAACATCACGAAGCAGTCCAGATCGAAATCTCGAGTGGCCTCATGCAGCAACCAGGCTCCACGCGCTTTTGGGACCATCACGCCCCGGATGCGCTCGGGCGTCAGAGAAACGATTGGAGCGTCGTCGATCACCATGGCCAAGTGGAACAATCCCTTCAGCGGTTGACCAGCCGAACGAATTTCTGCCATGAGGCGTGCGACATCCTCCGAAGAGCCAACATCCGCCCGCACGACTCTCACTTCGACGCCACGTTTGCCTAGGCTTTGCACAAAGGCCTCTGCATCGGGCGCAGTTGCGCCATTCCGGCCGGTGAGCACGAGGTGACGGGCCCCGCGATCGACCAGCCATCGTGACAGCACTTTGCCGAAGCCGCCAAACGCTCCCGTGATCAAGTAGCAACCTTCCGGATTGATCGCGAAGAACGGCCTAAGCGGTTCTCCACGCCGGGGAAGAAATGCCTCGGGAAATGCCACCACCACTTTGCCCATGTGTTTGCCCTGTGCCATCAGGCGGAATGCCGAATCAACGCGACATGCGGGAAACGAACGGAACGGGAGCGGAGCGAGTGCGCCGATTTCCACGAGTCCGGAGATTTCTTCCAGCATTTTTCGGGTTAATTCCTGATCGCCGGCAAAGACCGC
>DASXBV010000153.1:0-4228 GCA_036491515.1 Chthoniobacterales bacterium | reverse complement strand
AAAACAAAAAATCCTCCCATGCGAAATCCGAGCATTGTCATTTCGACGTTCGTCGCAACTCTTCTAGCTGCCTGGACGCCCCTGGTCCACGCGCAGGAGAAACCCTACCAGGGCACCACCATCCGGGTTGGCTGTCAATCAAGTCAATGGGCCAACGTTTCAAAGAAAATGACCCCCGATTTTACCGCTGAAACAGGTATTCGGGTGGAGTTCGAGGACATCCCATTCAGTGTAGAGTATGAAAAACTCAAAACTGCTTTTGTCGCCGGCTCAGTACCTTACGATCTTATTTGGTACGACTCGATGTTTACGCCGGAGTTTTCTAAACAAGGGTGGCTGCAAGATCTGGAACCTTACCTTGCGGACTCATATCTAACTCCCCGTGATTTTAATTATCCAGACGATTTTTACGGGGTCACCTATTCTGGCAGATACACGAAAGAACTCGCCGACTTATACGGGGTCCCCGCCAAAGGCACCTTTGGTATTCCCTGGATTGCCGGCTTCAATGTACTGTACTATCGGACCGGCTTGCTCGATGCAGCCGGTTTAAAAGGTCCTCCATTCACGATGGAAGAGCTACTCAAAGCCGCCCAAACTCTGAATGATCCGGCCAAAGGTGTCTACGGCTTCGTAATGTCGGCAAAGCGTGATCGCATTTGCTACGACTTTTCCCAGTATCTATGGACCTTCGGCGGCGATTTTTTCGACTCAAAATTTAAGCCTGTCTTCAACAGCGACGCCGGCGTAAAGGCTTTGGAATATTATTTGCAACTCGGAAAGGTCGCTCCACCTGGCACGGGCGGATACCATATCACGGAGGCGTGGACTTCATATATGGAAGGGCATGCGGCATTCGCCTGGACTTGGCAAGACCTGGCCTCGGTGGCTCGGGAGAAGTCCCAGATAATCGGTAAATTCAAATGCGCTCCCCCTCCCACCTATAACGGCGTGTCTCATCCGCTGGTCGGGGGGATTGTCGCATCGATCCCGGCGAAAGCGAGCAACGCGAAGGCCGCTTTCAAGTTCATTACCTGGTCCCAGAGCCCCGCAAATGCCAAGCGCGCAACCCTTCTTGGGGCGACGACCCAACGTGCGAGCACGTGGGACGATCCGGAGGTCAAGAAGATGTACCCGTCAGCGGAGGATGATCTCGTAAGGATCGCAAACAAAACCGGTCAGACCGTACCGCTCCTTCCGGAATGGGCCGGTATTGACCAAATTATTGCCGAGCAACTCTCGATAGCCTTTACCGGTCAGAAAGGCGCACGCGACGCACTAAACGAAGCGGCTGCTAAAGTGGAAGAGTTTATGAAAAGTGCAGGGTACTATGACAAACAGTAATCCGTTTCTCTCACTTATTTCCGGCCAGGAGTGAGGTATTGAGTTCCAAACTGTTATCTCTCGAGCCTAGAACTGTCCCAGAGATCAGCACAAAATTTCGGCGTATCATCACCGATCTGCCGGCGCCTGCATCCGTGCCGACTCTCAAACGGCTTCAACGGAACGAACCGCGGGCGATGTTCTGCCAGCCCCCGGTTTTGTGGCACAAAGCGAAGGATTTCCAGGTTTACGATGGGTTCGGAAACATTTGGCTCGACTGGACGTCCGGGGTTCTTGTTGCAAACGTCGGACATGCGAATCCAAAGGTGAAGCAGGCGATTGTCGATGCGGTGCAAAAAGACTTGCTTCATACTTTCGCGTTTCCAAACGCCAGTCGTGAGGCTCTGGTTGGAAAGTTGATTGAGAAGGCTCCCCGGCCCCTGGACAAAGTTTATCTCTTCACCACCGGCTCGGAAGCAACCGAATGTGCAATCAAGTTAGCACGTACCTACGGACAGACTCTCAATCGCGAAAAGATCGCCATCATCACCTTTGAAAACGCCTTTCACGGCAGAACCCTCGGCGCCCAAATGGCGGGCGGTATTCCCAGCCTGAAGCGCTGGATCAGGGAACCGGCGCCTGGATTTTACCAGGTGCCGTTCCCAGACGGATTCCGGACGCCCCATTATACCTTCTCCGATTTTCTAGGCTCTCTTCGCGCCCTCGGTCTCGATCCGTCTCGAGTCGCCGGAGTTATGCTCGAAACTTATCAAGGCGGCGGCGCCAGCTTCGCGCCAGTCGAATTCATACAGAGCCTTCGTGAGTGGTGCGATTCGCATCAAATCCAGCTCATATTCGACGAGGTGCAAGCCGGCTTTGGTCGCACCGGCCGGTATTTTGCCTTCGAGCATTACGGCGTCCTTCCGGATCTTATCTGTTGCGGCAAGGGTATCTCGGGCTCATTGCCGATTTCGGCGGTCATCGGTAAGTCCCTGGTAATGGATCTTCAAGAACCTGGTGAGATGACCAGCACTCACGCGGGGAATCCCGTCTGTTGCGCGGCAGCGGTTGCCAGCCTCGAGGTCATTGATGACGAAAATCTCGTCGACAAGGCCAAAATTTTGGGGGAGTTCCTCCACGAGAACTTGGGGAAGCTGAAGCTCGATCATGAGATCATCGGAGCTGTCCATGGGAAAGGTCTGGTCGCCGGCTTGCACATCATCGAGCCGCAAACCGGCAAACCCGACGGCGAAAAAGCCGCAGAGCTCGTCTATCAATGCTTCATTCGCGGCCTGCTCCTTTTTGCGCCGCTCGGTTTTGGTGGTGCGACGATCAAGATTTGTCCCCCGCTCACTATTCCCGAGGAAGCGTTGAAAGAGGGATTGGAGGTACTCGATCAGGCGATTTGCGTTGTCTGCAAAAAGCAGCAGGCGCTACTGTAGTGGGCCATGGTGAAAGGGGCGCGGTACTCACCTTCGGCAGGCGATATACAAAATCGGCGCCATTCCGTTGCACAAGAAATTCGCCTGGTGCTCAGGCGGAACGCGGTCTGGTGGCACCCTTGGCTGTATCTCGGGCCGGCGCTGCTGGTCATGTTTACGATGACCATCTATCCATTTGTTTACACAGTCATTCTCAGTCTAAGCCGTTGGAATCTCACCTTTGCGCGTCCAAGAACTTTTATCGGTCTCGGTAACTACCAGGCGATTCTCGCATCGGCAGATTTTTGGGCCTGCGCTGGCAGAACCTTCTGGTACGTAGGAGGCTGTGTGACCGTTGAGCTTGTTCTGGGGATCTCGATTGCATTCCTGCTCGACACTCAATTCATCGGCCGGAATATCGTACGCACCTTGATTCTCCTGCCGATGGTCATGGCGCCTGTCGTAGCGGGCCTGATATGGCGCTTCATTTTCAACGACGAGTGGGGTCTTGCTAATAACATTGTTGGGCTGTTCGGAATCGGCAGCAAAGCATGGCTCGTCGATCCGCGACTAGCCTTCTTCGCGGTCATCGTTGCTGATGTATGGCAATGGACGCCCTTTATTGTGCTCATCACACTCGCGGGGTTGCAAGCCGTCCCTAGAGAGCTCATCGAAGCTGCACGAGTGGACGGCGCTACGTGGTTTCAAATCCAACGTTTCGTCGCGCTGCCAACGATCCGGGCCATTCTTACAATTGGCCTGTTAATTCGATTAATTGATGCCTTTCGTACCGTCGACCAAATCTTTGTCATGACTTATGGCGGGCCAGGCGTCGCAACTTCTGTCCTTGGGTTTTACACCTACATCAAAGGCTTCAAGTTTTTCGATATGGGTTATACCGCCGCACTCGGGATAATAATGCTCTTTATCATCTCGGTCTTAGCACAACTTATCATCGGCATGATCATACGAACGAGGGAAAATCGGCCGTGAAGACGTTCGCAAAATATCTGGCATTGCTGCTGGTGATGGCATTTTTCATGACCCCAATTCTTTGGACGGCGATCACCGCTATTAAGCCTACCGAACTGATTTCCGCCCATCCGATAGTTTGGCTGTTCAGGCCGACGGTCGACCATTTTCGCGTGATTTTTTTCGAGGACAATATTGTCCTACCACTAATTAACAGCACGATTATCGCCACATTTAGTACCGTCGGAGTCCTCGTGACCGCGGCCCCCGCTTCGTATGCATTATCACGCTTTCGGATCCCGTTCGGGCAGCAACTGGCCTCTTACTTTCTTTCGGCGAGAATGGCGCCGCCGGTTACCGTTGTGCTTCCGTTGTTTCTCATTTTTCGGAATTTAGGCCTGATTGATACGCACGCGGCCCTGATTGCTGCGTATGTCACGGTGAACATGCCTTTCGCAATATGGATGATTAAAGGGTTCTTCGATGAGATTCCGAGGGAACTTGATGAGGCC
>DASXBV010000152.1:0-32031 GCA_036491515.1 Chthoniobacterales bacterium | reverse complement strand
CAATCCTGAACCTCCTTAGGCCGGCCGCCAGTAACGCCTGAGCATTCTGAGCGCCGGTCTGCGGTCGGGCATTAAAGACAGTGTTTCGGCAGCCCACATCAGCTCTGATCAGATGTTCGGAGCCGACCCGGTCGCGGAGTTTCACCACATGCCGATCGCAGGGGCGGCCGCAGTTTGTGTAATCTGTGCCATCCGAAAGGAAAGCAGCGAACACACAATGCTCCATATGAAACATCGGCATATGCTGGTGAATGGTGAGTTCAAAACAACTGGCCGGGTCATACCGGAGTAACGAGAGCACCTCTTTGATACTCAAATCATAAGAAACCGTGAGTCGCTGAAGGCCTCGCTGCAGGAAAAAGTGCGCCGCCAAAGGATTAGCGACGTTCAGCGAAAAGTCTCCGTGCAATCGAAAACCCTTGTCACGGAAGAAGGAAATTGAGCCCAGATTTCTGATCAGCACGCCGTACGGTTGAGCATTTTCAATTAATCGGAAAAACCCCTGTTCACCAGACTTCTGAATGCGCGGCGTAGCCAGAAAGACGTGCGCGCGATCACCGATTCTTTCGATCGCCTTCTGGTAGAGGCGGATATCCTCGAAATCGATGTAGACAGTTTCGATTGCAGCATCGATCGCCGCATCGATCTGTTCGAAGGTCCGGCAGAGGGTGATGAGTTCGGGAGATTCATTTCCGTCAGCCTTTGCCGCGACGAGCAGGCCGGATAAAGCTGACGCTAGAGAGCGACGACTTTGCCGGCCTGAGGCGCCTGAATCCTCCGGAACGCGGCCTGAGCAGGACGCCCCCTTGTCTTGAACGGATCGTTGCTTCGCAATTGCAGCATCCAACCTGGAGATCGCATCGCGCCGGAGCTGGTTTATGAACCGAATAGGAATAAACAGGTCACCCTGTAGCTTCGCCTTAAAATTCCGCAAAAAGTACCCCGTATCGCCCAAGTGACCCAGCTGTTGGCGCAAAATCACCTCTGTGAGAGACGATGTTCTTGCTGAGGTCAGCTGAAGTTCTGAATCGGCTTCGGCAGCATGATTCCCCGAAATTACGCGCAGCTTTAGCGGTGCACCGTCCCGACCTGAGACTTCCATATCAACGGGAGTTCGAGCCGGTTCGGGATCACGTGCGAAAGTTTGCCGCAACTGCCGGTTCAAAGCAGGATCATCCGTTTTCCACAAACGGTGACCAATCTTTACCCGCTGAAAGTCGATCTGTCCGTTTCGGAAATAGAGTCGGCGAGATCTGATCTCGTAGATCCTGCCGCCCTGCTCATGCTCAGTATCACCCCCGGTATCAAACACAATGCCATCACCGGGTGTGAGCTGGACTTCCGGATCCAGTTCCACAAAATCCTTGCCAACTCCCCGGACGAAGCCAACAAACGATCCACGCTTCTTGCCGCACCGCCCGTTTACCAGTCGCTGATGATTGACTCCATGGAGCCACCCGGAGAAAAGGCCGCGCGAAAAAGTCATCTCCAGACTGTAACGATCCTTCGCCGGGGCTGTGGCGACCTCTTCCTCGGAGCTGAGTGCTTCGACCGCGCGATCAATCGCATTCCGATAGACTCGCGTTACGGCCGCTACATATTCCGGGGACTTCAGCCGTCCCTCGATCTTAAAACTTGCGACGCCCAAACGTATTAACTCGGGGATCTCGTCAATCCCAGCGAGGTCTTGTGGAGAAAGAAGAAATCTTTTGTCGCCGAGATCCTTCTGCCGCCCGTCGACGAGGAGTTGATACGGCAGCCGGCAGGCCTGTGCGCATTCGCCACGATTCGCACTGCGCTGGCCTAGTGACTCGCTGGTCAAACACTGGCCGGAGTAAGCAACGCAAAGCGCACCGTGCACGAAAACCTCGACCGGAAAGTCAGCGGTTGGAAATCTCCTCAACTCGCGCAAGGAAAGCTCCCGTGCAAGCACGGCGCGAGTAATGCCAAGCTCGCTGGCTAATTCAACTCCCTCCGGAGAAGTGATCGTCATCTGCGTCGAAGCGTGTAACTCCAGCTCCGGAGCAACTTCGCGGGCGAGTCGAGCTAAGCCGACATCCTGCACGATGATCGCGTCGACACCGGCTTGCTCCATTTGGACCAACGTTTGCGCGGCATCTTCAAGTTCGTCAGTGAATATCAGGGTGTTAAAAGTCACGAAGCCGCGCACACCGTACCGATGAAGGTATTCAACAATCTTCGGTAACTCTTCTGCGTGGAAGTTATCCGCGCGCATACGAGCGTTAAACCGTTCCAAGCCGAAGTAAATTGCGTCAGCTCGATTCGCAACGGCTGCGCGAAGGCATTCCCAATTACCCGCTGGACTAAGTAGTTCCGGCCGTCGAATCATCCCGTTACCCTAGCGCGAAAATCTCACAAGCCAAAGCGCTCGCGAGATTTTCGGCTATAAAGCTGGAGGGGAGCTGTTTGCAGCTCCTGGGCGTTGCGAGCAACGCCCCTCCAGCGCGGCTCGGGCTCGGCTCGGACGGAGCCTCGCCCTACCTTCTGGACTTGCCAGTTCACTTCGCTTCTGATTCAAAAGCGCCGTGCGATTCCGACCGACTGCAACAATCTGGTTTATCTTGTTGGCACCGTTCCTGACTCTGACGATTTTGGCAGCCGGGTATATCTGGGGACTATGGATCTTGTTCGTCTCTCATGTGCTGCTGGTAGCAGTAACCGTAATCCCATCGCTACAAGGGTTCGGCCCGGTCGCAACAAAATATTGCACCAAAGCTAAGACGGCTTGGTTGACGATCGATGATGGACCCGATCCGGACACCACGCCGCAGGTTCTCGCGGTGTTAAAGAAATATGGCGCTCGGGCCACATTCTTTTTGATCGGTGCAAAGGCAGCTAAGTATCCGGAGTTAGCACGCATGATATGGGATGCCGGTCACACCATCGGCAACCACACTCAGAACCACCCGCAATTCAGTTTCTGGCGACTCGGCCCAAAGGCTCTCGCGCAGGAGATTGACGCATTCGAAGGAACAATAACTTCGCTCGGGATTGCCCCGTCATTCTGGTTTCGTGCGCCGACCGGCATGAAGAACCCATTCCTGCATCCGATTTTGGCCGCCCGCGGTCTCCGGTTGGTCGGATGGAGTGCTCGGGCCTACGACACCCAGATCGATGATTCCGCAAAAATTGTTGAGCGAATCAAACGTTCCGTTGTTTCCGGCACAATCATTTTGCTTCATGAAAAAGCGCAGATCTGCCCGAAGGCACTGGAACAGCTGTTAAAAGAACTTACCGCAGAGCGGTTCCAGCTGATTGTACCCGAGGCCAAGGAACTTCTGGCAGGGCGGCGTTCAATCTGTTGGGAAACATCTTGAACGCAGCCCCGGCTGAGTGACACTTTGCAAGCATGGACGAGTACTACGTCACACTCGCGGAAGCGTTACAGGAACGACTGGATGTCATCTCGGATCGCCGCCTTCGGGAGCAGAATCCAACAGCCCAACTGGCAAGACTGAGGCAGGCCTCTGAGCGGATCGAGCAGCTGAAGAAAAATTTGCCCCTCAACGCCGATCCGATGCTCAAACATTATTTGGACCGAACGAGTTTGAGCAAGGCGCTCGAGTTTGTCCAAAATCACTACCTCCGCTAACCCGCAAAAATGATACGCTTTAGCCTGGATCGCTCAAAAATCTCTGAGGATTTGTGACCGATGCAGGCTAATGTTGTCGCCCAATGCAAATTGCTGTGCTCGCGGACATTCATGGAAATCTGCAGGCTCTCGAAGCGGTTGCAGCGGAAATCGAGCACCTCAATCCCGACCTCGTATTCGTTGCCGGGGACTTCCAGAACCGCGGGCCGAATCCGCGTGAAGTCACGAAGTTCGTCGCGCAGAGCGGATGGACGCTTTTACGCGGCAATCACGAAGATTACGTGATCCGGCAAAGCCAGAAGTCTATGACTCAGGACATTACCGACTACTACAATTGGCTGCCTGCGCGTTGGACCGCCAACTTGACACGCGACTTTTTGGATTTGACCAGACAGTTGCCGATCGCGACGACTCTGACGGGCCCAGACAAGCTTTTGATCACCGTCGCTCACGGCTCGAAACGGTCGAATGACGAAGGGTTCTTTCCTACCACTCCAGAGGCCAAGGCCAGGGAGATGATCGGCGACGATCCTCCTGGCCTGCTGTGCGTCGGGCATTCACATCTTCCTCTGGTCCGCCGGATCAAGTCCACTCTCTTGGTCAATGTAGGCTCAGTTGGGTTTCCTTTCGATGGCGATCGGCGCGCGTGCTACGGACTCATCACCTGGAATCGCAATCGCTGGGAGGTCGACATTCGCCGGGTCGAGTACGCCATCGACAAAGTAGTGGAGGAATTCGAAAGAGTGAAATTTTATGAGGGGGTCGGGCCCCTCTCCTACGTCATTCGCAGGGAGTTGGAATCCGCCCGTCCTCATCTTACGCCCTTTCAGTATCTGTTCGGGCCGCCGCTTCGGGCCGGCAAGTTATCAATCCTCGACGCCGTCAAAGCCTATCTGGAGATGCCGCAGAACGATATCGAGGACCAGTTTATTCGGGTTTTCAGGAAGTAGAAAACAGGCGGTGTAGCCGCAAGCAAATCGTCCTCGAACTCGTCCTCGATCTTTGAACGTTGCGGCTGGAAAGGGTTTGGATCTGAGAAACGCGTACTTAAGGGGCGCTGCTTCCGCCGAGGCCATGCTATGGTGAACACGTGCAACGCCCGGAGCCAGCAACCGCCTCTAAAGAAATCGAGGACGACGACGAGAACGAGGGCCTACCGGGAATAAAGCTCAACAACCAACTGCTCATTCACAATTGGAGCGATCTCTTCACGGGTAGGAATTCGCATAACTTTGCCCTGGAATTGATCCTTCTCCGCGACCAGCCAGTCCGGCACCGGCTGAATCTGAGTAAGCTCAAGGTTGCGAGTGATCAGGCGCCGGGAACCGGGCTTATCTTTGATGGCAACAGCATCTCCTGCTTTCAGGTTGTAAGAAGCTACGTCCACCTTTCGATTGTTTACGGTGACATGTCCGTGATTTACCAATTGGCGAGCTGCGTTACGAGAATTCGCGAATCCGAGACGGTAAACTACATTATCGAGCCGGGTCTCCAGCATCTGCAGCAAGGTTTCACCGGTAACGCCGCGTTTTCGTAAAGCGGTCTCAAAATAACGGCGGAACTGCCGCTCGAGCAATCCATACTGATGGCGTAGTTTCTGTTTCTCGGCGAGAGCGGTAGCGTAATCCGATTGCTTCCGGCGGGAACCCTTCGGACCGTGCATACCGGGTGGATAATTCTTCCTCTCCAGAGCTTTGCTCGGACCAAAAAGAGCGACTCCGTATCGACGACTAATTTTCGATTTAGGACCTGTGTAACGAGCCATGATAAAATTCTTCCTCGCAAATCAGACGCGGCGCTGTTTCGGCGGACGACAGCCGTTATGCGGAACCGGCGTAACATCTCGGATAACCGAAATATCCAGACCGATCGCTTGAATCGCACGAACGGCGGACTCGCGTCCGGCACCCGGGCCTTTTACCAGCACTTCAACTTCCTTCAGGCCATGCCCCATGGCTTGGCGGCACGCGTCCTGGGCGACCAACTGCGCAGCGTATGCAGTGCTCTTCCGGGATCCCTTAAATCCGACTTTGCCCGCGCTTGACCAACCGATCACATTGCCGTTCAGGTCGGTAACCGAGACGATCGTATTGTTAAACGTAGCCAGGATGTGAGCGACGCCTGCTCCAACGTTCTTGCTACCCTTGGCTTTGATGATCTTCGGCTTATCCGCTTCTCCAGCGTCGAGCGAGAGAGTCACTTTGGGGGCTTCCGGGGCGGTTGTCTCTTTCTTCGTTTTCGGCTTCGGAGTTCGTGCTACTTTCGCCGGTTCAACGGCCGGAGTCGGCGGCGGGGTTTCGGCAGCAGTCGCTGGAGGTGCAACAGACGCCGGTTCATTTTTCGGAGCGGGTGCGGGTGTGGTAGTCTCGTTAGCCATTCCGTAGTTCCTTTTGATTAGACTTTCCCTGCCTTCGCATCTTTATTGCGCTGCACGCCGACAGTCTTCCGCGGGCCTTTCCGAGTACGAGCGTTTGTCGAGGTTCTTTGACCGCGCACGGGCAGACCGCGAATGTGGCGGATTCCGCGATAGGATCGAATTGCCTGCAAACGTTTCAGGTTCCCTTGGATATCTCGTCGGAGATCACCTTCGATGAGTAGTCCGCTTGCATTGATTGCGTGAACAATTTCACCTAGTTGCTCGGGCGTCAGGTTTTTGGCGCGCACGTTTGGATCAATGTTCGCCTGCTCAAGGATCTTTTTCGCTGTCCTGGGTCCGATTCCGTAAATGTAGGGCAGTGAAGCTTCGATCCGCTTATCTCCAGGTATATCAACTCCAAGTATTCGAGGCATATCTAATCATCCGGGCCGACTGGATGGTTCAATCAGCTGAGGCTGTCGAACCAGACTGCTTAGCCCTGTCGCTGTTTGTGCCGTGGATTTTTACAAACCACACGGACAACATTCTTTCTCTTTATAATTCTGCAGCTCTCACAGAGCCGCTTAACCGAAGGTCGCACTTTCATCCAAATCCGTTCTCGGGAGACAAAAAAACGCACCCCAAGGAGACACCCTCTTGGGAGCGTTTCTCATTCACAACACACAACCTCACCTTTGCCGAAAGGTTATTCGGCCTTTCGTCAAGTCGTAAGGCGACATCTCTACCATAACTTTGTCTCCTGGCAAGATCCGAATGAAATGTAAGCGCATTTTTCCAGAGATATGCGCCAAAATCCGATGTCCGTTCGGAAGCGCCACCCGAAACATAGTATTCGGCAACAACTCGACTACCTTGCCTTCAACTTCGATGACGTCTTTTCGCGCCATGTCAAAATCTCTGGTTCACCCTTCGTCACTAAAACGGTGTGTTCAAAATGTGCCGACGGAGAGTGGTCGGCCGTCACGACCGTCCAATCGTCGTCCAATACTTTCACCGTGGCGCAGCCCATGTTAACCATCGGTTCTATAGCCAGCGTCATTCCGGCTCTCAATTTGGCAGTGGCCCCGGATGCCCGATAGTTGGGGATCTGCGGTTCTTCATGAAGCTTGCGGCCTACTCCGTGGCCCACAAATTCTCTTACTACGCTGAACCCGTTGGACTCGACTTCATCCTGGATAGCCGCGCAGATTTCGCTGAGACGTTTGCCTTCGCGGGCGTTGTCAATTCCCCTGTAAAGAGCTTCCTCGGTAACTCCAAGGAGACGTTGAACGTCATCATTCACCGCCCCGATGGGGATCGTAGCCGCGGTATCGCCGACGAAGCCGTTCAGCACGACACCGATATCCAGCTTCACGATATCCCCATATTGAATCCGGCGTGAGCCGCCAATTCCGTGCACAACCTCGTCGTTTACCGAAATACAGATATGACCGGGAAACTGCCGGTAACCGAGAAAGGCGCTACTGCAGCCGGCTAACTCCATCAGCTTCGCTGCGGATTGATCCACATCTCTCGTCGTGATCCCGGGACACAGCATCGCGGAAAGCTGCTCAAGAATAGTGCTCGCCAGCTTGCAAGACGCTCGCATCCTGTCAATCTCGCGCGGTGTTTTGATCGGGATCATTGGATTATCAGTCGGCTCATGTCATCAAAAACCGATCCTGCCTCACGGTCGGCATCGACGCGTGCCAATATACCTCGTCTCTTGTAAAAGTCTGTCACCGGCCCTAGAAGAACGATTCGCTTCTTCACCCCAACGCACTATCTCTGGTTGACAAATATCGAGACGGCCACGCCTGCCACAGCTAACACGGCGAACGCCAACCACATCCACAGCAGAACGCTTTCCTTCACTACCCTCCCGGTTCCGCCTACTGCGCGCTCGAAACGGCCTCGTATGCGACCCTTGCGCAAAAAACCGTCATAGTGGCGCTGAATCAGGTGAGTCTCTACCTGGCGCATCGTGTCCAGGAGGACGCCAACGATGATCAGCAGGCTCGTTCCACCAAAAAAACGGGCCGTCATTCGCGGAACTCCCAGCCAGGTAATCATCGTTTCCGGAATAACAGCAATAACCGTCAGGAAAAAAGCTCCCGCGAAAGTCAATCGAGTCAACGTGTACTCGAGAAATTCAGCCGTCGGTTTGCCGGGCCGATATCCAGGAATGTACCCATTATACTTTTTGAGATCGTCCGCGATTTGAGTCGGTTGAAACTGAATTGCAACCCAGAAATAGCTGAAAAAGAAGATCAGAGCCGCAGTCAATATATAGTGCCAAACGCCGACCGCCATAGCGTTCGAGAGCGTTACCGCCCATTCCTGATTCCGGAACGCCATGCTCAAGATCGTCGACGGAAACAGCAGAATGGCCTGGGCGAAGATGAGCGGCATCACCCCGACAGCGTTGACCTTCAGGGGCAGATATTGCGTTTGACCGCCATAGACTTTCCGGCCAACTACGCGTTTTGCGTATTGGATGCTGATCTTCCGTTGTCCTTGCGTCAGGGCGATCACGGAAGCGACAACCAGGACCAGGAACGCGATCATCAGAACCAACACTATTGGACTCACCCGGCTAGGAGCTCCACCCGAAGGGACGAAAGTGTTCCAAACCTGTACCAAAGCGCCAGGTAGCGAGGCGACGATTCCTACGGTGATGATAAGGGAGGTACCATTGCCGATCCCGCGATCGGTGATCTGATCGCCGATCCACATTAGAAACATCGTTCCTGCACTCAACGTCAGCGTAGCGATAAACTGGAAGCCAAAACCTGGATTGTCGACCAACGGACCGAGGCGTGCCGTTACGGCGTCAATTCCTTGCAAGAAAGGATTTGAGGAAGGATTCTGCATCGACACAGCCAGCAAGTATCCCTGGAAGATGCACAAGCCGAGGGTCACATACCGGGTATACTGAGTGATCTTTTGCCGACCACCATCCTCTCGCGCCAGCTTATTCAGACGCGGAATCACGGCAGTGAGCAACTGCATCATGATGGATGCGCTGATGTACGGCATAATACCCAGGGAAAAGACGGCACAATGCTCCAGCGCGCCTCCGGCAAAAATATTAAAAAGAGCGGCAACACCCCCGCTCGATGACTTGGCCATGGAGCTTTGGAACCACTCGTTTAGGACGTGGGCATTGACTCCGGGGATGGTAATTGCCGCGCCAGCTCGGACGATCACCAACATCGCAATCGTAAAGAGGATGCGCTGACGCAATTCCGGGATCTTAAAGATGTTCGTGAATGCGGAAATCATTTGGAGAACGGCCGGAGATTAACCGCGAATAACCGCTGAACCCCCAGCCTTCTCGATTCCCTGACGCGCCGCTTCGCTGAATTTGTCGGCTTCAACTGTCAACCTCCTGGTTAGAGCGCCGCGGCCCAGGATCTTCACGCCATCAAAGCTTCCGTTGATAATTCCTTCTGCGCGCAGAAGCTGTTCGGTTACGTGGGTGCCTTCTTCGAATCGCTCGAGATCGTCGAGATTCACGATCGCGAAAGACGTTTTGAATTCAGCGTTGTTGAATCCGCGCTTTGGCAGCCTCCGGATGAGCGGCATTTGACCGCCTTCAAAGCCAAGTCGGATGCTACCGCCTGAACGAGCCTTTTGTCCTTTATGACCTTTGCCACTGGTTTTTCCGTGGCCTGAACTCTCGCCGCACCCGAGCCTCTTAACCCGGTGCTTGGATCCGGGGCGCGGTTTCAATTCGTGTAGCTGCATAAAATATTGATTCTCAGTTGGCAAGCACTCCGTTTCTGCACGCCCGGGGTCTCTGGTCAATCGTGGCCGGAAGCGCAGCACCAGATCCTACCTTGTTTCCTTGCCGCGAAGCTTCAGTATATCCTGGCGGCGTCGGAGCCCACGCAATGCCTCAATCGTCGCCTTGACAACATTGGCGTGATTGCTCGAGCCAAGCGACTTCGCCAGCACATCTTTGATACCCGCGGCTTCCACTACGGCCCGTACGCCGCCACCAGCAATTACCCCAGTGCCCGGAGAGGCGGGCCGTAACAATACCCGTCCGCCGCCAAATTCTCCAATCACCTCATGTGGGATCGTGTTGTCCTGGACAGCTACCGAAACCATCGATTTGCGAGCAGATTCTGATGCTTTGCGAATGGCCTCCGAAACTTCGTTCGCCTTGCCGAAGCCGTAGCCTACACGCCCCTTATGGTCCCCCGCAACGATCAGCGCGCTAAAACTGAAACGACGTCCGCCTTTGACCACCTTTGCACAGCGATTGATAAACACAACTTTCTCGGTCGTGTCGCCCTTCTGTACGTTCCGATCAGAACTGTCGGCGCGACGATTTCTTAGTTCCATTGCCATAATGTTTCTGCGATCAGGACCGGTGGTTCATAGACCGGTGCTCACTAAATTAAAACTCCAATCCTCCAGCGCGAGCCGCGTCCGCCAACGCCTTCACTTTCCCGTGGTAACTAAAGCCACCTCGGTCAAATACCACAGTCTTGATGTTTTTCTGCAAACTTCTTTCTGCGACGAGTTTACCGAGTTTTTCTGCCATCATCACATTAGCGTTCGTCCGGCGATTCCCCTTCACTCCCGACTCTACGGTCGACGCGGCAGCCACGGTTTTGCCGACAGAATCGTCGATCACTTGCGCATAAATGTGGCGGCCGGAGAAATGGAGCGCAAGGCGAGGACGCTCCGACGTGCCAGTAACGCGCCGGCGAATTCGTCGATGTCGAACTTTTATGCGATCAATCGTTGCCATCTTTAAGTCAAAGACAAACCAATCTCTGATTGGATAGTTGTTATTGGACCGTCTTGCCCTCCTTACGGAGAATCTGTTCGCCAGCGTACCGAATCCCCTTACCCTTGTAAGGCTCGGGCGGATAGTACGACCGAATATCGGCGGCGACCTGCCCGACCACTTGTTTGTCTATGCCCTCGATCAATATCTTGGTGTTTTCCGTAACCGTAATCTTGATCCCATCCGGAATCGGGAATACCACCGGATGCGAAAACCCAATATTCAAATTCAGATTCTTGCCCTGCACCTGCGCACGAAACCCGACTCCCTGAATTTCAAGTCCTTTCCGGAACCCCTGGCTCACTCCGATTACCATGTTGTGAATCAAACTCCGCGAAAGGCCGTGAAGGGCCTTCACAGTTCTCGTCTCGGTATTACGATCTAAAACCGCCTGCTTTCCTTCAATACGGAGTTTGATTTGCTTTGGCAAAATCCACTCCAGCTTGCCCTTTGGACCTTCCACCTTGATCGAACCTGCATCAGAAATATCCATCCTTACTTTTTCAGGAATTTCGATCGATTTTTTGCCAATACGCGACATACCCAAACCTCCTTACCAAATCACAGCCAGCAATTCGCCGCCCACACGCTCTTTGCGAGCCTCCCGACCGGTAATAATCCCGCGCGACGTCGAAAGAATTGCAACACCCATTCCGCCGAGTACCCGCGGAATATCATTCGAACTCACATATTTTCGCAGCCCAGGCTTGCTCATCCGCTTAAGACCGGTCAAAGCCGGAATGCGATTCACGAATTTCATCGTTACTTTGATTTGCGAGGGCTTGCTCTGCGTGTCGACCTCGAACTCAGAGATGTACCCCTCCTGCTTCAGGATCCGGGCAATCTCCTCCTTCATTCGAGAGTAAGGCACCGACACATCGCCTCGGTGCGCACGCGCCGCATTACGGAGCCGCGCCAGAAAATCTGCGATCGGATCTGAGAGGTTACTCATCAATTATTCTCCTGAGACAGCCTTTGCGGGCTGCTTCTTATCGCTGAACGGTATACCCAGTTCGATCAGCAGGGCCTTGGCTTCTTCGTTCGTTTTTGCGGTGGTGACAATCGTGATGTCAAATCCGACATTATGCTTGATTTTGTCGAGGTCCACTTCTGGAAAAATCGACTGATCCGGGACACCCAGCGTGTAGTTACCCTGACCGTCAAACGCTTTGGGAGAGATTCCACGGAAGTCGCGAATTCGCGGCAACGCCATTTTTATGAGTCGCTCGAGGAATTCGTACATTCGGTCCCCGCGCAAAGTCACTTTCGCGCCAATTGCCATACCCTTGCGAAGCTTGAAGTTGGAAATGCTCTTTTTCGACTTTGTTTCGGCCGGCTTCTGGCCCGTGATCACTGAAAGCTCCTTCTTCGCATCCTCAAGCGCTTGTTTGAGGTCACTGCTCTGAGCCGGAATGCAAGTGTTAACGACGACTTTATCGACCTTGGGTACCTGAAGAGCGTTCTTGTAGCCCAGCGTCCCTGTAAGCGCTGGAACCACTCGCTCCCGGTATTCTTTATACAGTTCGGCTTGCATCGTTTATTCTCCCCGATTTTTCTTTGGCCTTGAGCCACGAGTCTCAATCAGTTTCACATTCGAGATATGAATCGGGCCCTCGCGCGTGATAATCGCGCCGTTCGGATTATCCTGCGACTTGCGTTTAGTCTTTTTGATTAGGCGGACTCCCTCTATCAGTACCTGCTGTTTGCTCGGTAAAACCTGCAACACCTTCCCGGACGCTCCTCGATGGTTGCCAGAGATCACCTGAACTTCGTCGCCCTTTTTTACGTGAAACCTTGGTCTGTTCATAATACTTCCGGAGCGAGCGAAATGATTTTCATGAAATTTTTCTCACGCAACTCCCGCGCAACCGGCCCGAAGATGCGCGTACCCCGGGGATTCAGATCCTTGTCGATGATGACGATGGCATTGTTATCGAATCGCAGGTAGGAACCATCGTCTCGCTTGACCGGCTGTTTCGTCCGAACGATGACAGCACGAACCACCTCGCCCTTCTTCACGGTGCCATTAGCGGCAGCTTCTTTCACGTTGCACGTGATAACATCACCAACTGAAGCATAAGGGGTCTGTTTCCCGATGACGCCGATCATAGTCGCCATACGGGCGCCCGTGTTGTCGGCTACATCTAACCTGGAACGAATCTGAATCATGGTCTCACCCCACCCAATTCAGTGTTTCAACACTTCCACCAGTTGCCAGCGTTTCAGTCTGCTCAACGGGCGAGTTTCTTCAACGCGCACCAAGTCGCCGATTGCACACTGATTCTGCTCGTCGTGCGCATAGAACTTTTTGGTTCGTTTTGTTATTTTCCCAAATTTCGCGTGCCGGACCCGGTGCACCACCTCGACCACAATTGTCTTGTCCATCTTATTGGACACGACCTCGCCCACGCGAGTCTTCCGAAGGTGTCGCTTCGGAATTTCAGCTTGCTCCGCTTGAGTCGCCGGAGCTGCATTCGAAGGGGTTTCCGACATCGCAGGTTGTTCGCCGGGCGAAACCGCACCCACGGACTCCTCCGGTAGGGCGAGGCTCCGTCCGAGCCGGGTACCTTCATCATTTACAGTCTCATCAGAATCCATAGTCAGGCGCCGACCTTCTTGGTCCGCTCAGTCAAAATCGTCTCAATACGAGCAACCTCTCTCCGATTGATCCGGATCACGCTCGGTTTCTCCGTCGCACCAGTCTGCTGCTGCAAACGGAGGTTAAACGCATCCTTCCGCAACTCGTAGCGACGGGCGATCAGCTCGTCGTTACTTAATTCGCGTAATTCTTTGGTCTTCATGGTCTCATCCTCTGGTCGTCTAAGCAGCCGCAGCATGCTGCCGGCTGACGAATCGGGTCCGAATCGGAAGCTTCGTCGCAGCCAGTCGAAGGGATTCGCGCGCCACGGATTCGGTAACACCGTCCAATTCAAAAAGGATATTGCCGGGGCGAACGACTGCCACCCAATGCTCTGGGTTACCTTTGCCTTTGCCCATGCGAGTTTCCGGCGGCCGCTGCGTCACCGACTTGTCCGGAAAAATTTTGATCCAAAGCTTTCCTTTTCTTTTCATATTACGCGTCAACGCAACACGCGCCGCTTCGATTTGCGTATTCGTGATCCACGCCCGATCGAGCGTTTGCAATGCGTATTCACCAAACGCTATGGAGATGTTCCGCGTGGCGCTGCCTGCGCGACTGCCGCGCTGCGTCTTACGATATTTTACTCTCTTAGGCAACAAAGGCATAGGTCAGCTCTTTCTAAGAATTTCTGGAAACAGGTACGGCCTCACGCCCTGCCTCTTTCCTTTGCGTCTGCTGATCCGCAACGGGTTCCGGCTTACAGATCCAGCATTTCACACCGATTTTTCCGTAGACGGTATTCGCTTCGGCAAAGCCGTAATCGATGGGAGTCCGCAGAGTATGTAGCGGAATCTTGCCCTCCCGATACCACTCAGCGCGCGAAATCTCCGCCCCGCCAAGCCGGCCCGAACAACGAATTTTGATACCTAACGCTCCAAAATCCATGGTGGTCTGGACTGCTTTCTTCATCGCTCTACGGAACGAAATCCGGCGCTCAATCTGCAGAGCCACATTTTCGGAGACTAACTGCGCGTCCAATTCAGGCGTCTTGATTTCCTGGATATCAATCTTGACCTGTTTTCCGCCCGACATCCGGGTGATCTCTTCGGTCATCTTCTCGATCTCCGCACCCTTACGGCCGATCACGATTCCTGGCCGAGCCGTAAAAATGGTGACGCGGATGCTATTCCACGCCCGTTCGATGACAATCTTCGCTACTGCAGCCATCGCGAGCTTCTGCTTCACAAACCGGCGGACTTTCAGGTCGGCATGCAGGAACTCCGGAAATTCTTTCGTTGACGCATACCAACGTGACCGCCAATCCTTATTCAGCGCGAGTCGGAAACCGATCGGATTTACTTTCTGTCCCATAATTACTCTTTCTCTTCTATCGGTTTGCTCTCGCTCAGTGGTTCGGCCTGGAGTGGAGCCGCTGGCGACTCCTTGGGCGTTGCAGGCAACGCCCCTCCATCTTGCTCCTTGGGCGTTGCAGGCAACGCCCCTCTATCTTTGGCAGATTCCCGATTCGCTTTAGCTCTTTGCCCGGCTGAGCCTTCGCGACCGGACGCACGCCGTTTAGCGCGCTTTACTGGAGCTTTCGGGACCAGTTCGTCGCTTAGTACAATGCGGATGTGGCTCGTCCGTTTGCGAAGCGGACTGGCGCTCCCTCGGGCACGCGCGCGGAATCTCTTAAAGGTTGGGCCCTCACCGACAACAGCTTCCTTCACGAGCAAAGTGTCGACCTTGAGTTCCGCATTGTTTTCGGCGTTGGCAATCGCGCTCTTTAATGTCTTCTTCACCAACACGGCGGCCTTTTTCGGGCTAAATGCCAAGACGTCCAGCGCATCCGAAGCTGATCGACCCTGAATTTCCCGCGTTACTTCGCGCGCCTTGAATGCAGAAATTCGCGCAAATCGATATGTTGATGTTACCTGCATCAGACGCTCCTTACTTCGCCACCTTCGCGGTGTGGGCACCATGTTTTTTGAAGGTTCGGGTCAACGAAAACTCACCCAGTTTGTGCCCTACCATATTCTCCGTCACAAATACCGAGTTAAAGATCTTTCCGTTATGCACCAGGAAAGTGTGACCGACAAAATCAGGTGTAATCATCGAGCGGCGCGACCAAGTCTTGATCGGCTTTTTTACGCCACTGCTACTCAGCTTCTCGATTTTTTCGACTAGCTTTACGTCCACGAATGGACCTTTTTTCAAAGATCTGCCCATACGTTATTTCGTCTTTTTCCTGCTCTTCCGATGCTCGACTATCACAGCGTCACTCGGCTTATGTTTGCGGCGAGTTTTGAATCCTTTAGCTAGCTGACCCCATGGGCTAACTGGGTGGTGGCGGCCGCCACCACCCTTACTCTTGCCTTGACCTCCACCCATCGGGTGATCGATCGGATTCATTGCCATACCGCGGACATGCGGACGTCGACCCAGCCAACGACTTCTTCCCGCCTTGCCGCCCGACACGTTCATATGTTCAACGTTTCCGACCTGGCCGATCGTCGCGTACGCGTTTTCATGAATGCGTCGCATCTCCCCGGAAGGCATTCGCACGAGCGCATAACCCCCTTCACGGTTGCTCAAAATTGCCTGTTGGCCCGCGCTTCGGGCTACCTGGCCGCCCCTGCCCGGAATAATCTCAACGTTGTGAATCACCGTTCCCAGCGGGATCGCTTTCAGAGGCAGAGCATTTCCAACTTCCGGAGCCACATTGTCGCCCGCAACAATCTTCGAGCCGACTCCAAGTCCATTCGGCGCCAGAATGTATGCCTTTTCCCCTCCGGCATATTGAACCAGAGCGATGCGTGCAGACCGGTTCGGGTCGTATTCAATCGCTGCGACAGTCGCTTCGACATCTCGAAGCTTTCGCTTGAAATCGATGACGCGATACTTGCGCTTGTGGCCGCCGCCAATATGGCGCGACGTCAAGCGCCCATGGTTGTTGCGTCCGCCAGTTCGTTTGACCGGCTCGAGCAGAGCCTTCTCTGGTTTATCCTTAGTTATCTCGTCAAACCCGGATGTTTGTTTGAACCGTTGCGTCGGAGTGAGGGGCCTGAAATTCTTTAGTGCCATAGTTCCGTGTTCTTCACTATACGAGGTCTATTTTCTCGCCTTCGGCGAGCGTCACGATCGCCTTTTTCCAGTGGGCCCGCCGACCAAAATCTGCCCGGCGTTCACGCTTCTTCTTCCCGGCGTATTGGCAAGTGTTCACCCGAACAACTTTCTTGCCAAAAATTTCCTCGATCGCCCGCTTTATCTGCAGTTTATTCGCCCGAGGATCGACACGGAAAACATATTGATTATGCTTCTCGCCGAGCAGACTAGCCTTTTCCGTCAGCCGAATGTTGTGAATAAAATTCGTCGGCTCGTTCATGCCAATCTCTCCGCTAGCTTGATCAGAGCTTCGTTGGTCACGATGATTTTCTGAAAAGCCAGCAGCTGTTCGGTATTCACCTCGGAAGCCGTATTCAAAAGGACCGGCTGAACATTCCTGGCAGCCTTGGAGGTGGCCTCATCAAAGTGGGTGGAGATGACGAGCACCTTGTCCGCCTCGGTCTGAGACTTCAGTAATGCCACAAATTCCTTGGTCTTCGGAGTTGTCACCTTGATCTCCTCGGTGACCAGAACGTCACCCGCGATAATCCGTGAACTGAGCGCTTTCAGCAGAGCGAGTCGCTTAACGCTCTTCGATACCTTCTTTGAGTAATCTCGCGGCTTTGGACCGAAAACCACGCCGCCCCCGGCCCAGATAACAGATGAGGCATAGCCTGCACGCGCGCGGCCGGTGCCTTTTTGGCGCCATGGCTTTTTACCAGAGTAAGCGACTTCGGCCTTGGTCTTCGTGTTTGCGGAACCGCTTCTGCGATTTGCCCGCATCGCGACGACGACATCGTGTACCGCCTGAGTGCCGCGCCCATTTTCAATCACGTCAATATTTGCCTCCTTGGCGGCTGCAATCGTTAAAACTGTTACGCTCATTCGGTCTTGCCTCTTTCCGCCTCTTGTTTCTTCTTCGCCGGACGCACCACGACGTAGCTCCCGTTCGAGCCCGGAACCGCACCACAAATAAGAATAATGTTTTCTTCCGGGCGTACCTGAGCGATCCGCAAGTTTTGAACCGTTACCCGTTCGTCGCCCATGTGGCCAGGCATCCCCATATTTTTCCAAACGCGGCCCGGAGTAGAACGATTTCCGACGGCTCCGTTCCGGCGATGCATCTTAGACCCGTGAGCGGCTGGTTGGCCGGCAAATCCGTGCTTTTTCACCACACCCTGAAAGCCCTTGCCCTTTGAGCGCCCGATCACGTCGACAAACTCACCTGCCACAAACTGGTCGACACTCAGATTCAGGTCCGCGTCAACCTGTGTACCCTTGGGCAAACGAAATTCTCGTACAAACTTTTTTGGATCGGCATTTGCCTTTTTGAAATGCCCGAGCAACGGCTTGGACATACGTGATTCTTTCTGCGAATCGAAGCCTATCTGCACGGCATCGTACCCGTCCTGCTGCTGGGACTTAATCTGGAGGATCGTATTACCTCCAGCAGCGATCACAGTCACAGGCGTAGCCTTTCCGTTTGCGTCATAGACACGCGTCATCCCGACTTTTCGGCCTAATAGTCCAATCTTCATTCTCTGTGGGACAACCGCTAAATCTTAATAGTAATATCGACCCCGGCCGGCAGATTAAGTTTACGCAGCTCATCCACCGTCTTCGCAGTCGGCTCGATAATATCGAGCAACCGCTTGTGGGTGCGCATCTCGAACTGGTCCATCGACTTCTTGTCGACATGCGGTGAACGGTTCACCGTGAACTTTTCGATCTTTGTGGGCAATGGGATCGGGCCGGCCACTTTGGCACCGGTACGCTTGGCCGTCTCGACAATCTCCACCGCAGACTGGTCTAGCATGCGATAATCGAATCCCTTAAGGCGGATGCGGATGCGTTGACCGTTCGTCATAATTTAAGTTCCTTTCTGATCCAATACCGCGGCAACGATCTGCGCCGGTACAGGTTCAAAATGAGAGGGCTCCATCGAATAGGAAGCGCGCCCTTTTGAAAGCGACCGAATCGCGGTCGCATAACCGAACATCTCGGCAAGCGGCACCTCGGCATGTATCACCGTGGCGAAATTCTTTGCCTCTATGCTCACGATGCGCCCACGACGCCGATTTAAATCCCCCATTATATCGCCCTGATACTCATCCGGCGTAACGCACTCAACTCTCATGATCGGCTCGAGCAGGATCGAATTTGCCTTCTTAAAGGCATCCTTCATCGCGAAGATCGCCGCGAGCTTGAACGCCAACTCATTTGAATCGACATCATGGTAGGATCCATCGACGATCTCCACATAGAAATCGATAACCTGGTATCCCCCTACCACCCCATTCGTGACCGATTCTTCAATCCCTTTCTTCACCGCGGGGATGTACTCCTTAGGGATCGCGCCGCCCACGATCTTGTTTTCAATCTCGACACCCTTCCCGCGCTCCCGCGGTTCCACGTTTACGACAACGTGTCCATATTGACCACGGCCGCCGGATTGCTTAATCAATTTCCCCTCCCCGGAAGCGCTTTTGGTGATCGTTTCTCGATACGCAATTTGAGGCTTTCCCGCGTTCGCATCGACCTTAAACTCCCGCAACATACGATCACGGATGATTTCGAGATGGAGCTCGCCCATGCCGGCGATAATGGTCTGCCCGGTGTCTTCGTGCGTGTAAACGCGAAAGGTCGGATCTTCTTCCGACAACCTCTGAAGGGCAGTCGCCATTTTTTCTTGATCCAGCTTTGTTTTAGGCTCAATCGCCATTGAGATGACCGGCTCCGGGAACGATGGCGGCTCGAGGAGGATCGGATCTGATTCATCACAGAGCGTGTCGCCGGTTGTGATATTCTTGACGCCGACGATGGCCGCGATGTCACCCGAATAGCAGGTCTGCACGTCTTCGCGCTTGTCCGCCTGAATCTGAATCAAACGGCTAATGCGTTCGCGCTTGCCAGTGCGCGGATTGTAGACCGTGTCTCCCTTGGAGAGCTTGCCCGAATAGACGCGGAAAAAGACAAGCTTTCCCACAAACGGATCGCTCCAGAGTTTAAATGCCAGCGAACAGAAATCCCCGTTGTCATCGGTTGGTGCGAACTTTTCCTCATGCGTATCTGGATCGATCCCTCTGGCTGGCGGAATATCGAGGGGGCTGGGTAGATAGTCGACCACGGCGTCCACCAGATACTGAACACCCTTGTTCTTAAATGCGGAACCGCCGGCGACCGGGATAAACTTATTCGCGATGGTCAGCCGACGGATTCCAGCTTTCAGATCCTGTGGTGTTACCGGTTTTTCTTCCAGGAAGAGAGTTCCGATTTCGTCGTCGAGGTTGCCTACCTGTTCTACGAGATCGTCGTAGGCTTGATCGATCATATCTTGATACTCATCCGGTACGGGAGTGACTTCGTACGTGGATCCGAAAGCATCGCTGTCCGAGTAGATGATCGCCTTTTTGTTAACCACATCGAGCTGACCCTTCAGGTAATCTTCCTTCCCCAACGGAATCAGAATCGGCCACGCATTCGCACCAAGCTTGGTGCGGATCTCCTTAATAACATTGTCAAAATTTGCGCCGACTTTGTCCATTTTGTTAACAAAACAGATCCGCGGAACATTATATTTGTTAGCCTGACGCCAAACGGTTTCGGTCTGAGGCTGCACACCCGCCACGCTATCGAACACCAGGATAGCCCCGTCTAAAACGCGCAGGGAACGCTCGACTTCCGCCGTAAAATCGACGTGGCCGGGAGTGTCAATGATGTTAATCCGCTGCTTCTGATTTTCAAAAAGCTTGAAAACGCCTTCTTCTTTGCGTTGATTCCAAAAACAGGTTGTCGCAGCGGATGTGATCGTTATTCCGCGCTCTTTCTCCTGCTCCATCCAGTCAGTCACCGTGTTGCCATCATCCACGTCACCGATTTTGTGAATCATCCCAGTGTAAAACAGAATCCGTTCGGTGAGAGTCGTTTTACCAGCGTCAATATGCGCGCTGATACCGATATTTCGCGTACGTTCCAGGGGGTAAGCACGGTTTGGAGAATTAGGGTTGGTCGTCATAACACTGGCCTTCTCTATCTCTAAAACAGATGTAGACATATGGGTTACCACCTGAAGTGCGCAAAGGCTCGGTTCGCCTGCGCCATTTTGTGTGTATCGTCACGCTTCTTGATTGCGTTTCCCTGGCCTAACGCGGCGTCTTTTATTTCGCCTGCCAGATTAGCCACCATGGTCCCTCGACGATTCTTTGCAAAAGTAACTATCCACCTCATCGCCAGTGAGACCTGACGCTCCTGTGGAACTTCGATCGGAACCTGGTAGGTTGCACCGCCCACTCGGCGGGACTTCACTTCCAAACGAGGTTTGGCGTTTTCTAAAGCCTTGTGCAACGTATCCAGGGGATCAACAGAATCCGACCCTTCCCGACTTCTTTCGATGGCCTCATAAACGATTCGCTCGGCAACAGATTTCTTGCCGCTTCGCATGACTGTGCTGATCAGACGCGCCACCACCGGGCTTCCATACCTGCTGTCCACTGATTCAATCTTATGAATGACTCTGCGACGACGTGACATATATTCTTTCACCGCGAAAACGGGCCTAGACCCATCTCCGCGAAATTTTACTTCTTCTTACCCTTACCTTTACCAGCAGCGGCTCCTTCGGCTCCTTCCTTCGGCCGTTTCGCCCCGTACTTCGAGCGGCTGCGGCGACGTCCATCGACCCCAAGGCTGTCCAGCGTTCCCCGGACAATGTGGTACCGAACGCCGGGCAAATCCTTCACGCGACCGCCGCGAACCATTACAATCGAGTGCTCCTGAAGGTTGTGACCTTCGCCCGGGATGTAGGCAATCACTTCATACCCATTGGTCAAGCGGACCTTTGCGACCTTCCGCAACGCCGAGTTCGGCTTTTTCGGCGTGCGCGTCATTACCT
Source organism: Chthoniobacterales bacterium (assembly GCA_036491515.1). Taxonomy (GTDB): domain Bacteria; phylum Verrucomicrobiota; class Verrucomicrobiia; order Chthoniobacterales; family JAFAMB01; genus JAFAMB01. Next base: position 10,684 of record DASXBV010000152.1, on the reverse strand, counting down.
GCACACAAACTCCACGTCGCTGCGGGCAATCGGCGAGGGCCGGTGACTTTGATTTCACCGCCACCTTCCTGCGACCCTTTCTCACGAGTTGGTTTATCGTTGGCATTTAACAAAATCCGCATTAGTCCCAAATGGTTCGGGAATTAAAAAAGCCGCTCTGGCAGCACCTCCCTCATTTCGGCCAGACGCGGGGGAGCGTGGACTATATTAGTTTTCCTATTCCGCGCAAGAGATTTTTCCGGAAAGCCGCTGCGGGAACCCCCTGGGAAACCGGAACAAAAAACTAGCACAAATTTCGCGAGTTTCACGACAAAACGCACAGACAAGGGACGCGCTCCAGGCGTGGGGTGGCACGATACATGGGCCATAGTCCAAACGGCACGGCAGGGACGCGCTCCCGCGCGTCCGGCGCTGCATGTCTCAACGCTTCTCTGCGCTGCTTCCGGCACACGCGCTCCAGAGATTTCGGAGTTCGTGGCCCTTTCCCATTGGTTTCGACCTTTCTGCACGTCCGCGTGGTCTTTGGGCGTGCGATACCCCACGGATCGCGCGGGAGCGCATCCCGAAACTGGCAGTGGCGCTCAACGTTGCTCCGTGTTATTTTCCAAGCTGTGGCGGGTGATCGCTGGCTTGACACTTGTTTTGCCAGAGGAAAGTCCGAACACCGTAAGGCAGCATGCCCCGTGAAAGCGGGGGCATCCGGGATGCAAATCCCGGGTGACGGAGAGTGTCACAGAAAATATACCGCCTAGCACTATTCAGCACCACTTTCAGATCAGGTCTTCTGATCCTGCCTGAGAGTGGTGCTGAATAGTGCTCGGTAAGGGTGCAATGGCGGGGTAAGAGCCCACCGGGCGTCGCGCAAGCGCAGCCGCACGAAAAACCCCATGTGGTGCAAGACAAAGCAGAGGGGAAGGGTTGCCTGCCCGGTTTTCCCGCGAACGCGGGAAGAATCCCTCGGGTAATAGTCGCACCCCGCACCACTTTAGAGGCATTCGACGCCGCCAAAGTACTTCGAGGCTTTGAAAACGTCTCCAAAGTGGTGCGGGGCGCTCGGGAAACCGGGTGAGATAAATGATCGCCATCTCGCGAAAGCGGGAACAGAATTCGGCTTATGCCACAAAAACGAGGCCCGTGCGGCGCACCCGACACGGGCCTCGACCATTTTTAGAGAGACGTATCGGCGTATCCGCGTGCCTATGTCGCTCGTGATGCGCGTATTTTCGACAAACCTCGCGTGCCTGACGATCCTATCCCAGAACAAGACGCCGCCTGCCGAAGACGCCGACACGCCCATACGCCGGTACGTCTCCCCACCTGCTAGGCTAGCTTGTCAATCTTCGTGGCCAACATGAAATCCAAGTCGGTCAATCCGCCCGCGGAATGCGTGGATAGAATGAGCTTTACCGTATTCCACCGGATGTCGATGTCGGGGTGATGATTCATTTCCTCCGCTTCTTTCGCCAGTTTGTTTACGAACTCGATCGCGGGCATGAACCCGTCGAACTTGAACGTGCGTTCTATGTTGTTGTCGCCCAGTTTCCAGCTTGGAACTTCACCTAATAAAACCTGAACGGTCTCGGGCTTTAACAACTCCGCCATAGGGATTCCTTTCTCGTTTTCATTCGATTCAAGCTCCATGCTGGGCTTTCCTCACGGCACTTGGCCCATAATCCAGAATCGTTCGTTACTTGATTGGTGCTCGGGTTTGTGTAATTAAGCTGTTTCCGCCTGTCCCTTAAAACATAAACCACCCAGGCAATGCAAACGAACGGAAAACTCTTTAATAATATAGTCGAGACGGTAGGTCGCACCCCTTTGGTCAAACTGAATCGCATCACCCAAGGCGTTGAAGCCACCATTGCGATCAAGTGCGAGTTCTTTAATCCGCTCGGCAGTGTGAAGGACAGGATTGGCATGTCCATGATAGAGGCCGCTGAACGAGCGGGGATCATTAACCTCAACACGGTGATTGTCGAACCTACCAGCGGCAACACAGGTATCGCCCTGGCCTTTGTCTGTGCCGCGAAGGGGTACAAGCTAATTTTAACGATGCCCGAAACGATGAGCCTGGAACGACGCACGCTGCTCGCGATGCTGGGGGCCAAATTAATTCTCACACCAGGACCCGAAGGAATGAAGGGCGCCATTGCTCGGGCGGAGGAACTGCTGAAAATCACTCCGAACGCCTGGATGCCTCAGCAGTTTAACAATCCTGCTAACCCTGCGATTCATCGGGAAACGACCGCCGAAGAGATTTGGGCCGACACGGATGGGCAGGTGGATATCCTTGTTTCTGCCGTCGGCACCGGGGGCACCATCACAGGTGTGGCCGAAGTCATCAAAGAGCGGAAACCGAGCTTTAAGGCTATCGCGGTTGAACCTAGGGATTCGCCGGTAATTCTGCAAACCTTGAAGGGCGAACCGTTGAAACCCGGTCCTCACAAGATTCAGGGGACCGGAGCCGGTTTTGTTCCGAACAATCTGCATCTGAAGATTGTCGATGAGGTCATCACGGTCTCAAACGAAGATGCGTTCATAATGGCCCGACGTCTTGCCAAAGAAGAAGGAATTCTCGCTGGGATCAGCTCCGGAGCGAACGTTCACGCGGCGCTCGAAGTAGCAAACCGTCCGGAGAACAAAGGTAAATTCATCGTTACGGTAGCATGCTCGACCGGTGAGCGTTATCTCAGCACTGCGCTCGCTGATGAAGCGAGGGCAGAGGTCGGTGGTTAGCTTGCACTTCCCTACCCCGCTTAACCTAATGAGTAGTCAACCCATGGCGCAGCCGTCTGAACCAGTTTCCACCTTTGATCTCGAGATTTTTTGGACGCTTCACAAACAGAAAATCCTCATCGGCGCGGCCCTCTTGATTGTGGCTCTGCTCGGAGGCAGCATTTATTTCGGGATCCAGGCGATCCAGAGCCAGCAGGCCATTGCAGCTTACGCCGCGGCCGATTCGGTGGAAGCATGGCAGGCCGTTATTCGCCGATTTCCGAACGCGATCGCCGCGGGTAACTCCTACCTGAGAATCGCGGTAAAACTGAGAGAGGACGGAAAATATCAGGAATCCGATAGCGCTTACGACTCGTTCATCCGTCATTTTTCGAAACATCCCTTACTGGTGGATGCGTATATGGGGCTAGCAGCCAATGCAGAGCTGGAGAAGCACCCGGACAAAGCGCTGGAGTATTACAAGGATGTTACGAGTCAATTTGGCAATTCCTACCAGGCACCAATGGCCCTTTTTCATCAGGCTCGGCTCACCGAGGCAAAGGGACAGCTTAAAGAGGCTCAACAACTATTCGAAAGTGTCGTGCAACGGTACCCGGAAAGCATCGGTGCCGGTGTCGCGGGGCGAGAGGCAGGCAGATTAGGTGACAAAATCTCACAGGAAATCGCTAAACCCAAACCAACGGCTGAAAATAAGGCTTCGCCGGTACAATCGCCCTCAACCGCTAACTCACCCGAGCCGTAGCAAAAAATCGTTCACGCGGGAACCAACCTGAAGTCCGCGCCGGAGTCAGATTCTCCGCGCGATTCCGGTCGATCGCGCGGCGTTTCAAGCAGTTCACCCTGCGTCATCTGGACGTTCCCAATGGAAAGTTCACCGAAAAACTCGCCCCCCTTTTCAACGACGAATCCGCGACCAAACACGGCGCCCGTAAGCCTCCCGGTTTTCTGAATCAATACCTTGCCGGTGGAAACGATTCTTGCGGAAATGATTCCCTCGATGTCGACTAGTTCTGCTCGGATCGGCCGCACGAATTCCGCCTCGCATTTCTTATCGATGCGGACGGTCTTTGCCTCAATGCTGCCGCTCAACTTGCCCTTCAATTTAATGTGGACATCACCGCTGCAAATCAAACTTCCGCGCAGCGATCCCTGAATTTCAGCCGACTCGCAGATCACTCGGTTGCTGTTCAGATCGCCTTTGCTTGTGATAATCAGGCTCCCCCGGGTCCGAATAGAGCGGCTGTAATTACCAATTATCCGGTAGTCCTGGAGGTCGATGTATGCTCCGCACTGCGGACAGATCGTCGATGTTGCACTCTTGGGAACCTCCCTTTTACCTGGGCATTCGAAGCAACGGGCAATAACCGTGCGTTGAACACCTAAAAGACCTTCCAACTTCTGGAAGACTCCAGGTTGCTTCTTCGCCTCCTGTGGTTCACTCGATTTTCGACCTTTACCTAGCTGAATGTAACCGCTGCATTTTCGGCAGTAGGTAGACCTCGCAAGCTCAGGCTCTAACTGAATGTTACCGCAATGGGGACATTGTACTTCGATCCGTCCTTTAGCAGCCACTCAGAACTCCTTAACGTGGAGCACCAATTTTTTGCGGCTCTTCTTTGTGCGGGATTCCTAAATCTTTGACGATGTTCTTATTCGGCGTGACTTCCGATTTGCCAACGAACGTGGCACCTTCCTCGATCACCAGACGAGCGGCCTTCAAGTCGCCGATCAATTGCGAGCGCGAATGCAGTTCGCAGCGCTCCTGTACCGTAATATTCCCGTGCACTTTGCCCTTTACGATTACAGTTTTGCTCTTCACCTCACCACGAACATCCGCATTCTCACCAACCGTCAGAACGCCGTCGACAGATGAAATCTCACCCTCAAGATTTCCATCAAAGACAAATTCGTTTACAAACTTGATCGAGCCTTTAATTTCGACGTCCTTCGAGAGGTTATTCTTATTAGGTGTATCTGCCATAACGGTTGTTGGTTGTGTTAACGGTTCAGTGGCCGGCGGAGTTGGTGGATTCTCCCCAGATCCAGCTTCTTCCACAGGCGGCGTCTGTCCTGGCTTTTGGGGGATAAACTTCTTCAGCACGCCCGCAACTATGAAGGGGCCTAAAAGCAGTGTCAACGACCGGTTTTGATTTTAAGTTTTGGGGTTTGAGTTTTGCGTCCCGCACCAGTTTTACGCTTCTGGTGATCTGGCTTGCTTCGGCGACTGTAAAACTGGTGCGGGACCTTCCCGGAGCTCTTCAGCGGGATAGGTCCAGATTTCACTTAACGTCGGATGATAATGCGGAATCGAGGCCAGCGTTGCTGCAGTCGCATGGAAATGCATAGCGACAACAATTTCGTGGATCAGTTCCGAAGCCTCCGGTCCAACCACTGCGCCTCCGACGATCTCGCCGCTTTTGGCGTCAGCAATCAGTTTGACAAAACCTTCGACCTCGCCCCGGATGATCGATTTTCCGTGATCTTTGAAGAAATATTTTGCGATCCGAACTTCCAAGCCTTGCTCCGCAGCTTCTTTCTCACTGATCCCCACGTTGGCGAACTGGGGTTCGGGGAACATAGCGAACATAGTCAGACGATAATCGATAGTCGCCAGATCCTTGCGTTCCAGTATCCGCTTTGCATTCCTGGCTGCCAACTCGCCTTGTTGAATCGCGAGGTGCACGACTTCGTAGAGACCGGTAACGTCGCCGGCGGCAAAGATGTGCGGTTGCGACGTCTGCAGGCTGTCGTTGACGCTGATCGCTTTTTGTTTCGTGGTCGCCACTCCGGCTTTCTCCAGACCAAGCCCCTGGAATGCCGCCTTGCGACCCAGTGCATAGAAAATTTCCTCTCCATCGGCAACCTGCGCTTTGCCGTCCAGTTCGTACCGGACGCGTTTCCCGGCAGCGGTTCGTTCCACGCAGGCCAGCTTTGTTCCGCAGATCACTTTGATACCTCGCTTCTGGAACGCCGACACCAGCGCTTCCGCTACATCTGAATCTGCTTCCTTGATGACCTGCTTGCTCCTTTGCAAGATCGTGACCTCTATCCCGAGCGCATTATAGAAATGAGCAAACTCCAGCGCGACCGCTCCTCCGCCTAAAATGACGATCGACCTTGGAAAATGATCTCTTTCCAGCGCCGTATCACTATGAAGAAAGCCAACGTCAGTCAAACCAGGTAGATCAATCAGATTGAGGACGGAGCCGGTCGAAATCAGAAACGTCCTTCCTTGGATCTCTTCTTGACGCCCGCTCAGCATTTCCAGTTTCACGTGGTTCGGGTCCGTGAATTCGGCGCGACCCCGCTTGAACTCAAAATTGCCACCGGTCAATTGTTTGATTCTGTAATCGGCGAATTCGGAGACCAATTCTCGCTTTCGCTGAACGATCGCCTTGGAATCGAACGCCACGTGTCCGGCGCTTAATCCAAAGTCTGCTGCTCGCCGCAGCGTCATAAAGCGATTTGCGGATTCGATGAATGTTTTACTCGGCATACAACCGCGCAGTATGCAGAGCCCTCCGACCTGATCGCCGCCTTCGATACAAACCGTTTTCAATCCTGAACGTGCCGCGGTAGCCGCCGCAGAGTAGCCTGCACTGCCTCCGCCGATCACCACAAAGTCATAGCTCTCCATCGCGTCGACAACTTACTCCACGTTGCTATCTTTCAACAAGAGTTGCCGGGTAGGGCGAGGCTCCGTCCGAGCCGCGGATCACGCGCCGTTCTCGGCTCGGACGGAGCCTCGCCCTACCCGTAGCTTCGCCCTACCGGAGCCTCGCCCTACCACGAGAACCCCAAAATATTGCGTAGTCATCGCTTCGCTCCACAACAAATTGTGGGCCTTGATTGCTTGCAAAATGTTGCCTCCAGCGTTAATTTTGGTTTTAACTCAGTGGGCACCAGGTCTCATCGGCTAGCTCAGACCTGTCTCTCGGATATGTCTGATATTTCGGATTACGGCGCAGCGCAAATTGATAAATTGGAGGGTTTGGAGGCCGTTCGCAAGCGACCCGGAATGTATATTGGAGATCCGGACGAGCGGGGACTTCATCATTCCGTATTTGAAGTCTTGGATAACTCGATCGACGAACACCTCGCGGGTTTTTGTACAAAGATCGATGTAACAATTCACATTGATGGGTCGGTCTCGGTTCGTGATAACGGGCGAGGAATTCCGGTGGACATGCACCCGAAGTTTCAGATGCCGGCGATCGAACTCGTGCTAACCAACCTGCATGCTGGCGGTAAATTCGGTCAGGGAGCGTACAAGTTTTCCGGCGGCTTGCACGGTGTCGGCGCGAAGTGTGTCAATGCTCTTTCGGAATGGTTCAAAGCTGAAGTTACCAGGGACGGCAAAGTCTATCTTATCGCGTTTTCCCGCGGCAAAACGACTCGCAAACTCGAAGTCATTGGAGAGGTTCAAAACAAAAGGTATTCCGGAACCCTGATCACATTTTTGCCGGATCCCGAAATATTCACGATCACGACAGAGTTTAAGTTTGAAATCCTGGCGACCCGGCTACGCGAACTCGCGTTTCTCAATAAGGGCTTGGAAATCCATCTGACCGATGAGCGCACGGAGCCTCACCGAAAAGAAACTTTCAATTACAAAGATGGGATTCGGCAGTACGTAAAGGAACTCGGTGAGACCAAACAGCTGATTCACTCGGAGCCGATCGTCATATACGGGATGCGAGAGTTCCAAGTCGACGACAAGACGGAGATTTGCCACGTCGACATCGTTCTCCAATACACTGATGCCTACTCCGAGTATATTCAATGTTTTGCCAATTCGATCGCTAATAGCGATGGGGGGATGCATCTTGAGGGACTCAAGACAGGGTTGACCAACGCAATCAAGAATTATGCGAAGGCCAATAATCTGGTGAAGGAAAAAGACCCTGATCTCACCGGAGACGATCTACGGGAAGGTCTCGTCTGCGTACTGAGCGTGAAGCTTACTAATCCGCGGTTTAGCTCCCAGACGAAAGGGAAACTAGTAAACAACGAGATCAAGCCGGTCGTTCAATCTGTCACCTACGAGGGACTGAGCCGGTTTTGCGAAGAAAATCCAGGCATCGCAAAAAAAATTATCGACAAGTGCCTGATGGCTGCACGCGCCCGCGAAGCCGCCAGAAAAGCCAGGGAAGCGGTCCGAAAGACCGCCCTTACGGGCGGCGGCCTACCGGGTAAACTGGCGGACTGTTCGGAACGCGATGCCAGCCTCACAGAACTCTACATAGTGGAAGGTGACTCCGCCGGCGGCTCTGCCAAACAGGGGCGCGACCGGCGATTTCAGGCGATTCTGCCGATTCGCGGAAAACTCCTAAACGTTGAGAAGGCCCGATTGGACAAAGTGCTGCAGAACTTGGAAATTCAAACGATGATCACCGCCATCGGCACCGGGATCGGCGACGGCGATGGCGAAGGGTCATTCAACCTCGATAAGCTCCGGTACGGCCGAATCATCATCATGACCGATGCGGATGTGGACGGCTCCCATATTCGCACGCTTCTGCTCACATTCTTCTACCGCCAAATGCCGGAACTTGTGCGTGGCGGCCACATTTACATTGCACAGCCGCCGCTATACCAAATAAAAAGAAAAAAGCGTGAGGAATATGTCGACGACGACTCCCAGCTGAACAAGATATTGATTTCCCTCGGGGCTGAGGAAGTACAGTTGAAACACCTGGCAGACGGTCGAGAGTTTACCAAGGAACAGCTCAATGAAGTTCTCGATTTGCTCGAAAGGTTGTCGAAGCTGAGCGATTCGATTCGACGGCACGGTGGAGATTTTGAAGAGTATCTCTCTCACCGCGACCCAGCCTCCGGAAAGCTCCCCGAATATCTCGTGAAAGTGCGGGAGGGGAACAACGAGTACGCAAGGTATTTCCACGACGAGAGCGCACTACGGGATTTTGCCAGCCAGAACCTGGATCTCAATCTGTACGAGGAAGAGGCTGTCGCCGAAAATGGCGACGCCAGTGCGCCGGGTGGCGTTCCCGCTGCCAGCAGCAACGGAAGCGCCATGGTAGCTCCTCACCTGAGACGCAGGGCGCGACGAGTTGAACTCCACGAGTCGAATTCAGTCGCAAAAGTCTTTCAGGAACTCGAGAAACGCGGGATGATGATCGATCATTACTCGGCAAGCGACCAGCCGATCTTCGAACTCATCGAGGGCGAAGGGGAGAGAACGACTGTCACTCCCCTTTTTTCGATTCCGAAGATTCTTGATGCGATTAAGGAAATTGGCCGCCGGGGAGTTCAGATCAAACGGTTCAAAGGGCTCGGTGAGATGAACGCAAAGGAGCTGTTCGCCACGACGATGGATCCGGTCCACCGCAAACTCCTTCGAGTCGATCTGAACGAGAACAACGCAGGCGAGGCCGACAAGATGTTTACTATTTTGATGGGCGACGTGGTCGAACCGCGCCGCGCTTTCATCGAAGACAACGCGCTTAACGTCAGAAATCTGGACGTCTGACCACGTTCGGCGTTCGCCGTTCGGCGTTTGGCGTTCGCCAGGGCACGAGTCAACACGAAAAACGCCGAACGCCAAACGCTGAACGTTTTTTTCCATGCCGATTCATCCGAATGAAAAAGTCGAACCGGTAAACGTTGCCGACGAGATGTCGAAGTCGTTTCTCGACTACTCGATGTCAGTCATCATTTCGCGCGCTCTTCCGGACGCCAGAGACGGGTTGAAACCTTCGCAACGCCGAATTCTCTATGCGATGAACGGTCTCGGGCTTCATCCGAACCGGAAACATAGCAAATGCGCCAAGATCGTGGGCGAAACGATGGGTAATTACCACCCGCACGGTGACATGGCGATCTATCCCACGCTTGTGCACATGGCCCAACCATGGGCGATGCGAGAGATCCTGATCGAAGGACAGGGAAACTTCGGTTCGATGGATGGCGATCCTCCGGCCTCGATGCGGTACACCGAAGCGCGACTGACCCATCTAGGTGCGGTCCTCATGGAGGATATGGAGAAGGACACTGTCGGTTTCGTCCCGAACTACGATGAGACAACGACCGAACCAACCGTTTTTCCCGCCGCGTTTCCAAACCTTTTGGTCAATGGCGGGACCGGTATTGCCGTCGGTATGGCAACCAACATTCCGCCTCATAACCTTAGTGAGGTCATTGACGGCATTTGCGCGCTTATCGATGATCCGGACCTCAGCGCTGATCGGTTGCTGGAATTTATTAAGGGTCCGGATTTTCCAACTGGTTGTACAATTTACGGTTCGAGCGGTATTCGCCAATATTTCGAAACCGGCAGAGGTAGCCTGAAGGTTCGTGGCAAAGCCACGATCGAAGAAGCCAGGAACGGGCGCGAACAGATCGTGATCACTGAAATTCCGTTCAATGTCAATCGCGCCGAACTGATCAAGCGCATTGCGGGACTCATTCAGGAAAAGGTTATTACCGACATTGCCGATGTACGAGATCTCTCCGACGAGAATACGCGAATCGAGTTGGAACTGAAACGGGACGCGAACGCGCAGGTCGTTCTCAATAACATCTACATGCACACCGCGATGGAAAGTTCCTTTGCGGTGAACATGCTCGCGATCGATCATGGCCGACCGAAGCTCTTGTCACTCAAAGAAGCGCTTCTTTGTTATATCGAGCATCGGCGAGACGTAGTCCTAAGGCGTACCCGTTTTCTTCTCCGTCAAGCCGAGGCCAGGGCTGAAACGCTCGAAGGCTATCTGATCGCGTTAGCCAATCTCAGCGATTTTATTGATATTATTCGTCGTTCCGCGAATCGCGAAGAAGCAAAGATTAAACTTCTTGCCTACGAGTTCGGTCGCGAGACTGTTGAGCAAATCGGTATTCGAATCCGAAGCGAAGCCCGGTTGGTAGACGGCCGCTATATTTTCAGCGAACACCAGGCGGATCAAATCCTGGACTTGCGCCTGTACCAGCT
>DASXBV010000151.1:0-7012 GCA_036491515.1 Chthoniobacterales bacterium | reverse complement strand
ATGAGGAACGGACTGAGATGATGAACGTAGAAGGCGAAGAACATTAGGTGGGTTGAGTTCTGGGTTCGGAGTTTGCAGTGCAGTTACAAAAGGCGCTTCGAGACGCGCACACCCGGATCGCGCAGGAGCGCGTCCCTACCGCCGGAGCGAACTCCCGTTGCGCTCCAAGCGTGGAGCACTAAATTCTTTCGATGCAAGAGGTCGGGAAATTCATCTTGATCATTGGGCTGGTCCTTGTGACCGTCGGCGCGCTCCTCTGGCGGTTCCCAAGTCTGTTCGGTTGGGTTGGCAGACTTCCCGGCGATGTTTCCGTCCAAAAAGGAAACTTCTCGTTCTACTTTCCGATCGTCACGTGCATTCTGATCAGTGTAATTGTCACACTGCTGAGTTGGTTGTTCAGACGGTAAGTGCGAAGGAAGCTACTCCTGCCGAATTCCTTCCGGGGAAACTTTCACGTTCGGAATGGAGTCCACCCAGCGTGAACCTGCTGGTGCCGCCCAGTTCACGGCGTTTCGAATCACTGTTAGCACTTCTGGCTGATAATAGGTCGGGAACGACTCGTGGCCTGGGCGGAAATAGAAGATCTTACCATTGCCGCGTTTCCAGCAACAACCCGACCGAAAAACCTCGCCTCCCTGGAACCACGAGAGAAACACGATCTCGTCTGGGTTCGGAATTCCGAATGGTTCGCCGTACATCTCTTCGTGCGGTACTTCGAAATAAGCGCTAAGCCCTTGAGCAATTGGATGGCCGGGGTTGCATACCCAAACCCGTTCCTTTTCGCCGGCCTCCCGCCAGATCAAGGAGCAGCTTGTGCCCATTAACCGTTTGAAGATCTTGGAGTAGTGTCCGGAATGAAGTACGACCAGGCCCATGCCCTCAAGAACGCGCTTTTGCACACGATCAACGATCTGATCGCTTATTTCAGCGTGAGCCAGATGTCCCCACCAGATTAAAACATCCGTCTCTGACAAGCGCGCTTCCGATAGACCGTGTTCCGGCTCCTGAAGTGTGGCAGTTCCTACTTGAAATACCCCGTCGGTCGTCAAACTCTTGGCGATGCAATGGTGCATGCCGTCCGGGTAAATCTTGCGAATGGCTTCGGACCGCTGTTCGTGTACATTTTCGCCCCAAACTACGACTCGAATCTTGTTCATGGTAGATCCAAACTAGGGATCAATAAAAGAGGCAACAATGAGAGAGTAAAACAAATTTAAAGTCTTACTTGCCTTTGCAATTGCGATGACCTTTGTGGTCTTAAACGCAGAAACCCCGACATACGCCCGATTATGCGCACGCAACAGCCATCGTACGAAGACCTGGAACGGATTCTCGAGTTTGACTTTCTCAGGGCTACGGAGGCCGCCGCGTTGAACACCCTGGAATGGATCGGCCGGGGCGAGAAAGAAAAGGCGGATGCCGCCGCTTGCGATGCAATTCGAGGCATGTTCGATTTGATGAACATTTGCGGCGAGGTGGTGATCGGCGAAGGGATTAAGGACAAAGCTCCCGGAATATTCAAAGGGGAACACCTTGGCACCTGGATACCGGGCAGTCGTAAATTTGATCTGGCCCTGGATCCGATCGACGGGACCAAAAATGTGGCAAAGGGACTGCCTGGCTCGATCTGCTGCCTGGCTGCTGCGTGTCCAGAGGTGCAAGTTGAGACGTCTCTAAAAGACATTCCGACCTTTTACATGATGAAGCTTGCCTATGGCGTGAAGGTTGTTCGCTACATGCAAAGAACCGGAATTGAGATACTGTCGATCCGAAACCCGATCGAAGAGATAATTCCAATCGTGGCAAAGGCACTCCGGAAGCGGATTCAGGATTTGGCGGTGGTTGCGTTGGACCGTCCGCGGCATGTTAAGCTAGTGGAGGCGATCCGGTCCTCGGGAGCCATGGTTCGAATGATCTCAGATGGGGATATCACTGCCGCGATCGCGCCATCGATTCCGGAGAGTGGCGTTGACCTTTATGTTGGTATCGGGGGTGCGCCCGAGGCAGTGCTGGCAGCGGCCGCCATCCGATGTCTTGGCGGAGATATGCAGACCCGAATGTGGCCTCGGGACGATGAAGAATTGAGACAGGTGATCGAGCAGGGATTTGCGGATGAATTGCAGCGAGTTTTCTACGCTGCAGACCTTGCGAGGGGAAATAATATCATCTTTTGTGCAACTGGTCTGAGTGACTCACCTCTTTTGCGCGGCGTGCGCGTGCGAGGACACACCGCGGTCACGCACTCCATCCTTATGCGCGCCAGGAGCAGGACCGTGCGAATGATCGAAGCTTACCATGATCTTGCCCACAAAACGATTCATCTGAGGTCCACGAAAAGAGAAGCTCCCATCGCATAGCTTGCATCGGGATTTTCCGGCGCGTAAGCGAAGGCTCCAGCCTTTGCCTGGTTGCACGCCATAAACGCAGCGCGGCGGAGCCGCAACCCACAAATGACGCGGTGTCGGCGGATCGGCGGCCCTGGGAGTTGGAGGGGCGTTGCTTGGAACGCCCGGGGAGCCGCAAGCGACTCCCCTCCAAAGATTTCCACGCGGACGACGACCAAATAAAAATCCTCGCGAAATTGCGCGATCTTCGATGTCGCACGCAAAGGCTGGAGCCTTCGCTTACGTAGCCGAGAACCGAGGATGAGAATTCTGGGTCAAAATTTACGAAAACGAAGATTTTACTAAAAGTCGGGGATAGATCGCCGAACTACGATAATTATAATAGACACCATCGGCGACTAATAGCGACATCCAATGACCACGACCTATGCTTCCTGATCCTGTAATTTTGGCTTCTACGATCCTTATAGTGGACGACGAAGAATTCCTCTTAGCATACGTGCGAATCGTTTTATTGCGTTGTGGGTTTACCGTGTTAACTGCCAAAACCGGAGCGGAAGCTTGGCACCTGATCTTGCATAGGCGGAATGAGATTCGTTTGGTTTTGACGGACATTGTGATGCCGGGTTCTTTTGGCGGGTTCGAGCTAGCCGACCGGGTACATCGGCGGGAACCGGATTTAACTGTTCTGTTTATGTCGGGCGCTGCCTTGGATGACCGTGCTTCCGCCGCCGACCTCGTTTCTAAACGACTGTTATTGCGCAAGCCTTTCGGTCCCGCACAGCTCGTCTCGATCGTACGTGAGCATCTGGAAGCTGGCAGCCAGTCGGCACAGGGTTTTTAGTTTCGCGTCTCGGTTTAAATCCTCGACTCGCCACGTTCGCGCAGAACATCGAAGCTGAAATCTCTATCGCGGCCATCAGCCATTTGACATTGCAACGTGAGGGTGGTGAGGTTTAATATGTTGAGTGGCTTTGTTGGCGCGGGCATGTCTTCTACAGATTTAAATAACGAAGACTACTTCTCGGATCATCCAAAGCGGCTGCCGTCTTTTGACGCTCTGTTTCGGGCTCAGGGACAAATTACTCCCGAACATTTTTTCCGTAACCTCAAGGAGCAATCCGGCAACAACCATTGGAGCCAAGACGATTATCAGAGGGCGGTATTTTTGTTCCAGAGATTGCAGTCGGCCCGCCGGAACATTTCGAAATTAACTCTCTTACTGGTTACTATGCCGCTCGTGCCATTCGTTTGCCTGGCACTTCCTGAAGAGTTTCGGTTAGGCGTTTTTACGAGCGGAATTGTGTTGGAGTTTGTTGCCGGAGGGATCCTTTACTTCGTGCACGCGAGCTGGCAAGCCAGGCGCAGAGACTATTGTCATTGGTTGAGGCTGGTCCATCGACGCGTGAGCGATCTGTAAGCAAGGGAAAGCTCCGGTTTTGCATCTTTAAGGCAGCGTTGGCAAAAGCTGGAGCTTTCGCTTACGGAATGTCAAAGGATCGGCTCGCGATAGCCGAATTGATACCCGAGCGCCAAGCAGGCGTCGAGGTGTTCCACACCCTCAGTCGTAGTCGGATGACGGAGCGATGCGGCAGCAGCACAAACCCCGAAGACCAGACAATCTTCCATTGGCAATTCGTCGTGGTACCCGAGTAAAAGCCCGGCTGCCAATGCGTCGCCCGCGCCGGCTGCCCCTGCAATCTGGTTCGGAGGCACCATGAGGCTGGGCTGAAAGATGCGCCGGCCGTCGCGCGATGCTGCAAGTACACCTTCGGGAAAATGGATGATTGCCCAGCGGCGCACTCCCGCAGCTAACAGCGTCTCGGCTGTCTTCAAAAGTGTCGGTACATCGATCTTGCCGCCCCGGCGAATTTCAAGCGAGAACACACCTGCTGCCTCAAACTCGTTTAGAAAGATGATGTCCAGGAACGGGAGTGCGGGGGATACCACTCGGCCAAACCGATCGCTTGCTTCGCTGACAACATCGACGCAGGTAATGAATCCGAGTTCGGAGGCTTTCGCGAGAAGTTCGGCGGCTCTGGTCCCAAAGCGCGCGCATGGCTCATCCAGGCGATCCAGGAGCAAAAGGTAGCCGAGGTGAAAGATTTTCGCGTTAGAGGAATCGACGCGAATCGAATCCGCATCGAGCAACATGTTCGCGCCTCTCTGGTGAAAAAATGTTCGGCGCCCTGTTCGCTCGACGGTCATTACATCGGTGTAGGAGGTTGGCTGCTGGTCAGTCCGTCGAATCAGTCCGGTGTTCACGCCGAATTTCTGACACGTCTTCAGAATCCAGTCGCCGGGTTCATCCTGGCCGACGATACCCGCACCCGTTAATGGAAAATCGGCTCCCAGCTTCGCAAGGTCGATGAGGACGTTACATGGAGCGCCGCCTGTTCCGCGAAATTCAGTCCGGATATTCGCTAAGGTGTCCTGATTTGGCCACGCATCGATAACTTTTATGTGGTCGACGATCCAGTTTCCGGCGCCAAGAATTCCTTTGGGGTCGCTCATCTTGAGTTTAGAAGAATAAATCGAAGTATCGAAAGCCCGAAATATGACAAGGGAACTATTTCAAGAAACCGGCCGCTTTGTCGGCTGTCATCCCGTCGTGTACGATAGCCAAGAGGGCCTTTGTCATGGCTCCCGGGTTCGGGTGCTGAATGATATTCCTCCCGTATACGATTCCGGCTGCGCCCTGAGCAATGACTTGTTCGGTCCGCCTGAGGACTTCCAGATCGTCGGCTTTGCCTCCACCCCGTACGAGCACCGGGACGCGTGCGGTTTGAATAACCTTGTGATACTCCTGCGGATCGTCTGTGGGATCTGCCTTGATAACGTCGGCTCCCAATTCGACCGCTTGGCGCACCAAGGGTAGAATTTTGGTGATATCACCGTCTACCATATAGCCGCCGGCCTCGGTGTTCGGCCGAAAGACGAGAGGCTCAATCATGAGCGGAATGTTATACTGATCACATTCTGGCTTTAGTTTCAGGATGTTTTGGATGCACTGATCGGTTGCCTCAGGCTGGCCGGGTATACGGAAGAGATTCACGACGACGCACACTGCGTCGAGCCGGATCGCTTGTTCCGCCGGGCGCTCGATCATTCGGCTGAACAGGGTGCGCGGGAGATCTTTGCCATAAACGTTTGCAACGTCGGTGCGAAGCACGAGGGCCGGCTTTGATTTGCCTGGAATCCGCTGCAGGAGCTCCGCTTGACCCACCGTTAGTTGGATTGCATCGGGATTGGCCTCCACAAGCAACTCCACAGCTTTCGCGAGGTCCTCAATTCCGTTGAGGAAACTCAGTTCGTTGAAAAATCCGTGATCGACTGCGACGTCGAGACAACGTCTGGAGACCGGATTGAACAGGCGATTGAGGCGGTAAGTTTTCATACCAGGGGGTGAGAGCGGAAGGTATACATTGGGAATCGAAGAAATTAGTTAGACGGCCGCGCAATTCAAGAATTCAAGAACGGTAGGGCGAGGTTCCGTCCGAGCCGGGGCTGGCGCGTCGTTCTCGGCTCAGGCGGAGCTTCGTCCTACCGCTTGAATTCTTGAATTCTTGACTTGCTTGTCTGTTTAAGAGAGAACACCGAGACCCGAAATGAAAATAGCGCGCCTGCTTGGAATTGTGCTGATTGCCATCTGCGTTGATTCAGGGTTGTCGTCCTGCTGTTGTATCAACAGCTATTTAGCCTCTCACAATATTGGTCCGGATGCGCCGCTAGACACAGATCCGCCTCTGAACTGATCCTTGTAAATCTCTCGTAAACCGAGTGTTACGAGCAAAATTTGGAGCCTAGGGGAGTCGAACCCCTGATTTCCTCAACACCCCTGTATAACTCCCTCTACCATGGGTTTTCCAAGTGGATGCGTTCCGTTCGCAATTCTCGTTAGTCAGCGGTTGACCTCGGAAGTCCTGAGAGCGAAGTCGGCAGATAGCTTTTAGTAGCGCGGGTGGCACCAAAATTGCTTGTAACGAATGACTTTTGTCGATAACCAAAGGAGAGATAGACTGCACGTAACGGCCCTTGTGTTCGAGTTTTCTACACCTTTTGATGAATTTGAACATCCTAGCCGTACCAGGCTTGCGGGTCGGCGCGGAACTCTAGCACTTTGGATGAGCTTCCTGATCACGACGACGGTCCCGCTCGAGAAGTGGGGTGAGGTAGTTGGGAGTGAATCCGTCGCAAAGGCTGCCGCTGATCGCCTGACTGATCGGGGGCATTTGTTGGAGGCAAACGGAGATCCCTACTGGAAGCCGGGGCGAAAAGCAGTCGTCATTTCGCAATTTCGTACGGGTTGAAGGAATTTTTATGCGCTGGATGATTTGGATGCTCCCGGGCATCGTCGGAGGTTTTCTGGCACTTACGGGTGGGCTACTGATACGAAAAGGTCAACGAGGGGGAGGGGCGTTTATCATGGTCGCTGGCGCGCTGGCGTTCGCTGGCTACGGCGTCGTCGTGAATGTTGTGCCGTGGAACTTCTCCCGCATCATGTGCGCCTATATCGCGGTTTTTACTCTGATCACCTTTAGTTGGCGTCAGTTTATCCTCGGACAGAAATTACCAAAGGTGATATGGCTTGGGGTGGTCATAGTCGTGACCGGAGGTCTTTTTGTCGTGTTCGGATAACTATTACAGATTGCTTGAGCCGGAAGTAG
>DASXBV010000150.1:0-3415 GCA_036491515.1 Chthoniobacterales bacterium | reverse complement strand
TTCTAAATTCGACATTCTCCGTTGCGAAGCGACGAAATTTACTGGCGCCCTGCCGCCGTCTTGCCATCGTCTCCGCCATGAGATCGGTGAAACAGGGCCGTATTCGAGGGCGGTTCGCCCTCTTTCTCTTCTTTTTCGGTTTTTTCCTCTTCGTCCTTAATGGAGCTTCTCCAGGAGCCGAGTCACCTCGACTCGTTATTTTCGACAACGATTTTTGGGGGCCGGCCACTACGAACCTACAAGCTGCCGCTCTCCTCCTGAACAGTCCGGACGTAAAGGTGCTGGGGCTGACGGTGGTGACCGGCGACGGCTGGAGAGATGAAAACGTGGCTCATACATTACGCCTGCTGGAAATCATGCATCGAACCGATGTTCCTGTCGTGCCCGGTGCAGTTTTTCCTCTGGTCAATACCCAGACCAAAGTTAGAGCTTGGCAGAAGCAGTACGGAATCATCCCTTGGAAAGGCGCTTGGAACGATCCGATAGAAGGCTTATTCCCGGATTACAAGCCGCATGGTCCGTTCGAAATACCTCCCCCGCCCGAAGGCGGCCCGACTTTGAAGGCATCCACACAAACCGCTCCGGAATTTCTCATCGAACAGGTGCACAAATATCCGCACCAGGTGACAATCCTCGCCGCCGGACCTCACACGAATCTGGCGCTGGCTTGCCGATTGGACCCTGAGTTTCCGTCCCTCGCAAAGGAACTTATTTTTATGGGCGGCCTGATCGCTACGGGCTTTTCCAAAGCCACGGGCAACCCGGACTTTGCATCCGATTTTAATTTGTTGTTCGATCCGGAAGCAGCCGAGATCGCGATCACGGCAGACTGGCCGAAAGTTACGTCGGTTGGCGATGTTACGAACGAGACCATGTTCTCGGATGCGCTCGTCCAGAGGATCGCGCAGGTAAGCACGCCGCTCACTCAGTACATCGCCAAATACGCCGAAAAAAATGTTCCTCTCTGGGATGAACTGACCGTCGCTGTCTTCCTTGACCCGACGCTGGTCACCAAACAAACCACCGTCCTGATGGATGTGGACCTAAGCCACGGCCCGGGCTACGGCTCCGCTCGGATATGGGGAGACGCGGTAGCCCCGCATAATGGCGAACGCAGAGTAGTGGTCATCCAGGATGTCGACGTAAACCGCTTCGTGGACATGTTCGTGCATGCGATGCAAACCGCGAATTGAACAAGCAATCGTCAGACGGTCCAAGTATTTGCTAAACGACGTGTTCAGAAACCATGAACGCAATTTCCTCGCCCAAAGGCGCATGGCAGCGTGTGCAATGGTCAGTCTTTTTGAAGTAAGCTATTTGTTACAGATAAAACGTTAGTCGAAAATTTATTCCTACGCTTATCTGTAACTGTCAACCAACACTGTTCGTTTTTAAAACACTGGGACAATTAGCGACAATCGGGCCTCAAACGGGAGTAGCCATGATATTTGGAATTAAATTTTCCGGCTTTGTCGCGTGGTGTCTTTGGCGGACGGTGTATTTGCTGAAGCTTCCACGCTTGGTTAAGAAGCTGGGCGTCATGGCTAGCTGGACGCTGAATCTCTTATTCTCCCGAGAAATCGAGCAGATAATCACCTTACGGGATGTCGAAGAGCTGACTAGCCGGATGGTACGAATTCGCGCGCGAGCAATGAAAGAATTGCCTACACCCGCCCCTCGCCAGCTAGCCTTCAAGCGCACCTAATCCTTTCGAGAGGGAATTAATTCAGCCATTCTGCCAATTGCGGCAGATAGGCCGCATGGCAGAGACTGTTACACGCATCCATTTAATAAAAAACTATACGCCCGGAGCTTAGAAGTCCTCTCATCAAAGGCAAAACACATGGCAAAGATTAAAGCATTCCTTCAAACCGGGACCGCCCGAGTCCTCATCAAGTTAATTGCGGTATCCGCGCTGGCGCTCTTCGGCTACGCAGCCGCCGTGGCAGCAATGGGTCTCCTCATCCGATAAACCAGCAAACAACCAAACCAAAAGGCAAACCTCTAGCATGGAAACTGATTCGTCCCGATTCGACGCCAGCCTTGAACCTTGGCCCATTGCAACGTACAACAAAATCCGCAGCTATTCTGAATTACGGGAGTTCGTCCGGATCTCACTGCGGATTCAGCACCCAGAATGGATAGAGCCCAACGGTGACTCGCCGGTATGTGATTCGTACGAGGCTCGCTTCGCAGAGATACTCGGACTTAGCAACCCGCGGAAAACCAACCCAGCTAACCCCTTAGTGCCGGCATCCCTGTATGCTTAGCATCGAAATGTTCCTTTTTCTTGGTTCGGCGCTTCTCGTTTGCGTCTGGTGGGCTTGTACCAAGGGTGATCCCGGCCGGACGGATTGAAGTCGATTTTGTCACTCTCGGTTCGCGATCCCGAAGTGAGCGGTAACGGCCAGCCGAGCGTCACTGCCGAGCACGAGCTCGATGCTACCGGTACCTACCCGAGCGCGGAGCTCACCCACCACAGCCTGTTGATTCGCCGGATGGCTCAAGCGCTTCGCGAAAATCTCGCGAATTCTCGATTTATCGCGAACGGAGACGAGCGGCCGCAGAAACAGCGGTCAATATCCCGGCGAGTTCGTTCCGTACATTTTGTGCTGGGCCGGGGTCGCACTTTCTTGGCTAGTGGCGCATGAGGCCAGAAACAATGCGACCGTTGCTACCGCGATCACCAACAACCATCGATGGCGTCTCATAGGCGTAATATCATGAGCGTCAGGGGGGCGAGTTTTATTTCTTTCAGTCAAGCACTCGAGCGCGTGCGCGGCAATCGACTGTCTGCTGGCCCGTGAGCCGCCGGAGATGTCATGGATTGACTCGAGCGACAGGCTGCTTGGCTATCCTGCGTCTCGGCGCCACCGCTCGTTTCCGGGACACTAGTGCACCGTCTCCTAAATCCCTTGGGCTTCGTTGCGTTCAAAATGGGTCATCTGCGAGGCGCGAGGAAGGAGCATATCTAGATCGATACGTGACTGACGAGCAACGAAGCAGCCGACCCATTTTCAACGCAACCCTCCGGGCCGCGGCCAGTTGGCTGTTTCTCCGCGTTGCTCGCTCGACCGTTATGATTCAGATAGCGGCGCTTCGCTCGCGCCTTGAAAAACAGCCAACTGACCTGCGGCGAAGCCCAAGGGATTTAGGAGACGGTGCACTAGGGAATTGCTTTCAACGCCGCGCCGATCCGGGCAAAGTCGTGTTTGCGGAGAAATCCCCAGTTGTAAAAGGCAAAGTTGCGGATTCCGAGTTCTGCAATCCCTTGTACCGCGGCTTCAGTTTCCCTCCCTGAATTCAGATCAGGTGGTCCGGGGCGCAGAATTGCGCGAATTCTAGCTGCGTCGTTGCCCGTTCGACGCAAACTATCCCAGGCATCGGCAATTACTCTGGAAGCCGTTGGTTCGTA
>DASXBV010000149.1:0-19031 GCA_036491515.1 Chthoniobacterales bacterium | reverse complement strand
GTAATCTGCGGATATGTCCAATCTGCTGATCGGTGCGATCGTCGCGCCGTGCGACCGTCTTGAGTCGGGACTCAAATCCGTCAGCGAAGGCGCCGAGCGCCATCAGAATCGCTACCACTCCACTAATGAATGCAGGGATTGTATATCGATCTGTGTAATACACGAGGCAGCAGCTAACGAGATAAATCGAGGCTCCGGTAAGGAGCAGACAGAGAGAAGCCATTGCGGTGCGCCACTTTCCGAGAAGCCAGGCAAACACGCTGGAAGCCGCTGCGAGGCAATAAATCCACGCATTAACGAGCCGCCGCTGGAAGCGAAAATAGCCATTGTGCTCAGCTCTATCCTCGAGCGCAGTTGCTGTCGGCAGATCGAGGTTTGGAATACTATTTAAAGGTTGCCAAACCTCCGGTCTTCCGTCCCGGTCTAACGCGCCGATCCGGATCGATGAAAATGCGGCTCTCGAGATCGCAAAATTACCGGCTTGATTAAACCCTTTCCTAAAATCATTCCAGATCACCCTCAGGAGTCGCGGATGCAGGCTGGACAGGTATGCAAGTCCGGATTCGAGTACGGCCTTGTCTTCAGCAGTTGTCATTTTCGCTGTAGACATTCCGCTGGCTCGCATCTCATCGGCTAAAGCTTGAGCCATGCCGTCATAGAAAGTACCGACGCGGTTTTGAAGTACGATTGCCCGCTTTGCCCAATGATCTTTTTCATGTTCCTGCACCTGGTTTTCCAGCCTATCTCGTTCCTCGGTAGGTAATTTTGCAAGGAACGTTCCCACTCTGTCGCTCAGCGTTCGACCCAGGGTCGATCGATACTCTTGAAAAGTGAATTGAATCAGAACGGCTTGCACGGTTCTCATGGCGCCGGCCACAAACAGAGGAATAGCACAGGCCACCAGGAATGAAGTGGCGACAGGAAATGAACGCCCGCGACGCCGGTAAAGCTCGACAGCGGTTAAAACCAATAATGAAACAGCCAGCCATTCAGAAAATAGAATATCGATTTGCCGCGTTAAGGAAGCCAGCAGTAACGCCACAAAATATCCGATCCAGGCCGGGAGGCCTTCGCCCCGAACGATACGCAGTCCGAAACCGCATAACAGCAAGATCATAACCTGGCTTAACGAATCTGTTCCGCCAGAATGAGCTTCGGCATAAAGGCCAGAACATGTAACTAAAAACAACGTAGCTAACCCTCGACCAAAATTTCCTTGAACAACAGACTTCACAAGGAAGGTCAGAGAGCCAATTAGCGCAATGTGTTGACTAAGAATCAGCAGCCATAACCCACTGAGGGATGGCCATTGGGCGCTCCAAAGGTCAAATGGAGGCAAATTTTTTCCAGTGACAAGCGCATCGAGGCAGTTTCCGAACCAAAACGGAATTCGCCCGGCAAAACAATACAACGGAGTATAATGAAGAATGTTGAGCTCGCCTGCGGGAAGGATCAATTGTGCGATTGCATCTTGCCCCTTCCAGAGAGGAGTGAAATTCAAACAGAAATAAACCGATGGGAAAGCTAGAAAGACAGCAGAATGGCGGCCTACTAAGTTGACGCACCATACTACTCCGGACCTGGCTACGGCTGGAGTACTTGCGATGCCTCGGTAAGTAATGAGGCAAAAAATTCCGAGGAAAATCCACAGGACCTCCAGACACTGACCGACCAATTGGGGGAACACCATCGGATAGTGTAAAAAGTAGTTTCGTCCGTTCGTCCTCGGATCAGAGTTGTCCGACGCCGAAAAAACGAGGTTCGAGCCGTTCTGAATCGTAAAGATCCCACGCCCAACCCCACTCACGCTGATTTGCCTTGGTGAGAAGCGTGCGATTACCCCTGTGTTTTCTGTTAAGTAGATCCGGTTGAGGCTGATCCTTTTCAGAGCAACCGGGCGATTCAATTTGGTTTCGTACGCAAAACCGCTCTGCGGTTGTACATCGTTTGCAGCAATTTTGACCGGGTTAACCATCCAGGCGCCGGTGAAGGCATTCCATTTCTCGGCGCAAAGGATGAGAGTCAAACAAAGCCATGCAGCCCGGGTACTGCTCCGCATCATTAACATACGAGAGCTTTTCGCTTCACTGCCCAAACGTCCTGATGCTTGTCCCAGGCTGCAGGCATAAAGGCGATCAGATCGAACGAATTTACCCTTAACAATTTCCTTACCCATTCTGTAGCGCTCAATGAAATCCCGTATCCTGGAGTTTCGCGATAGTCTGCATATCCAAATCCACCCTGGGCGTATTGGAGTTTTACCATCTGAATTTGTTCAGGGGACAAACCATAAAACTTTGGAAATCTCTCCAATCGCTCGACCACGAAGTCGCCATGCGTGCTGAAAAACAGGAGGCCGTTGCTCGCAAGCATTGAGTTGAACAAGTCCAAGAAAGATGACCATCGGTCACCACTTAAGTGTGTAAAGAGCGAACCGACCCAGATAAGATCGAATTTTGCCTGGATCCGAATCTTTCTCGGATCAACGTTTGAGTAGGCGCTAGTAGCTCCGAATGTGCGGGCGCAAAAGTCAACGCCATGCTCATCCAGATCACAGGCGGCAAGGTTCGCGTCAGGAAATGCAGCCTTAAGCGCTCTCAAAACCCTACCGTGTCCGCACGGAAGATCCAATACTGAGCTTAGCGTATTGCGAGATTGTTTTGTGCGCACGACTTGGATGCAGGCCAATGCAGAATAGGCGACGTAAAAATAATGCGCCGGGTGGTCGTGCATATACATTCCGTCTCTGCGATCGATTTGTAATTTCAATTTTGGGAATCTCACAGTTGGAAATTCCTCTTCGATGGTGGCCAAGGCTTGCTTCATTCCGAGGTTAAGGTATAAGGGGCTGAAGCGTAAAAAGTTACGCATCCGGCGCGGAACGAGCAAACTCTTTCCAGAGAGTAAGTTTTGTGCCAGCTTGTACCAAAAAGTCGCAGACATGGAAAGAGCAACCCAAGATGACATCGGTTTCGTCAAACGCAAGCGCTTGAGCATCCACCACCCCCCTCGGTTGGGAACACAGCAACCTCACCGGCGATTAGGTCAGGCGACGGAACCGACGGTTTCCATCAGGATGTTAACAATCGAGGCTGCAACGCTCTGCCGTTAGGCGCGATTAAAGAGGTGAGCTATTTCCATTCTATTGAACGATTTGCGCGAAGCCTGCTGACGTGGGCCTCGTTGGTCATCCTGCTGGCGATGATTGCGTCACACGTTGGTTTGGTGGATGTGGGTCAATGGACCGATGATGAGTTTTTAATCATTGGCTCTTACCGGGACAGGGGCTGGGCAGCCTTTTGCGGTCGATTGATTAGCTGGAGTCCCCGTCCGATTTCTGAAGGGCTTATCTGGGCCTACAGTTGTCTCGTGAACTGGGCACATAAACCATTTATAGGCGCTTTTCTCGGTTTGTTGTGGTTGCTGCTAATTGGGACGCCACTGATTTCGTTCATGCAGCTTCGAACTAAATTGTCTGGGGATTCACGAAGAACTCTAAAGTTCTTTTCGCTCTTTGCATACGCACTGATCGCTCTGTTCCTGCTGGGACATAGTCCCGGGGAACTGTTTTATTGGCCGGCGGGAGCCGCCGCATACTTGAGCACGCTTAGCGCGATAACTCTTTGCTTCTTCCAGCTTGCTGGTAACCTCACAGAGCATCGCGCGGGACGTGTGATCACTGCGGGGTCGCTGATCTGTTGTGCTGGTTCCAGTGAAACTGGTGCCTTCTTTGCATTTGCTTTCGGCTGCCTCTGCTTGGTCGGTATGTCGGTTGACAAGGCCAAGGGGGTTGATTATCAGTGGAAAATCCTTTGGCACCTCGTTCCAGCATTGGTCGGAATGAGCGTCTTAGGCCTGCTCGCGCACAATCGCGTTCCAGGTCAAGCGCCAGTGTTTGCGACTGCCGAGTACCACAACCTTTACCTGAGTTTGAAAGCTGCGCTCGGTGAAACTCTAAAAGCGTATCTTACCACCGGCCATCGGATCAGTACGCGTGGCGTTCTTTTGGCATTCCTGCTAAAAGCGTGCTTTTTTCTTGTCGTTCGATACTGTTGGCTATCGAGTGGTGTTAAGGTAGCTCGACAGCAAGTGTTGATCGTATTTGCACTATCAGTAGTCGCGACTACCTATTTCTCGGTAGCGGCGTCTTATTATGGATATGGCGGGCTCACGAACCCCTGGCATGAGGAACTTCGCCAATGCCTGATTATGCTTCTGGTTGCGGCCGTCGGCTTGCTTTCGTGTCACTGGCATACGGGGATGTCAGACATACCAAGATGGGAGTGGCTTGGTGGGATATTTGCTGTAGGTATGCTAAGCATGGTGGTACCGGGGCGATTCAGGGCTTTGGTCCATGACTACAAAAACTATGCCGTCTGCATTGAGAATCGCAATAAATCTTGGAACTCCGGTCTATCGGATGGAAATACGATGATCTGGTTTTCGCCGCCGAGAGGGCAAGTAGCACAAACGCTTATATTTGTACCGGGAATTTATTACTCGAACGCGAAAGACAATAGCTATGTTCATATAAATCAGTTTTTCGAGAAAGAACGGTTGGAAATACGTCCTTACCGTTAAATTCGATTCAGCCTGCCGTCAGCGAAAGGCGTTATGCTGGCCAGGAGTGCAAATAGGGTGGTGGTCGAAAGAGGCAAGGTGTATCTCGGCATGTAGTATACGCACACGCAAGTCGCCGCGAATATCGTGGCTCCTGCTCCTAAAGCAAAGAATCCAACAACGACCGGTACCGGTACTTTTTTAGCGGGGATGAACGTCGTACCGCCGAGAAGGAAGGTGAGGATAATGATGGCTCCAAGCGGGATGTTGCGCCAAAGGAGGACATAGGGATCGATTTGGGAGCGGTCTAGAATGCGTGTCGCCTGGAGGTTATTGACGGAGGCTAATGCTTCCAAGCCATTTAGGCCGGACCACAGATCGGGATGGCGGATTCTATCCAGTGCCGGGTAGGCATTTGCATAGAATGGTGACTGGGCAATCGTAGCGTTATCGACGAAAAAGCTGCCTTTGACAAAATCATGCCAAATCACCTTGAGTAATAGGGGATGTATGGTCATGAGGTAACGCATGCACGCGGCGAGTACGACGCGGTCGCGCTCGGCCGCGATATTGGTTCCGGGTGGCGCCAATCGGCCCAAATGCTCGGCGACCGTCAGGGAACTGCCTTGATAAAAGGATCCGTCGGTTGCTTGTGCCAGGATCGCGATTACTATTTCTGGGTTGGCGGTCTTGGCCGCCAATCCCTGGGCGAGCCGAAGGCGTTCGTTGAGCGGTAGTTTGTCTAAAAAGGTCGCGATGCGATCGCTGAGAGTTCGGCCGAGTGTCGGCCTGTACTCATCGTGCACTGAGGTGATCAGGACTTGAGTGATGCCCCGGTTAAGGCCAACAGTCGCAATCCCCACGACGAGGGCAATGATGGCCGCTGTCCAATATGTTGTTTTGCTTGGGGAATAACACCACTTGAATTTTGTAGCTAGACTAAGAAAAGCCAGCGTCAGGGGTAACCAGAGCGCAAGGGGCAAGTTGATCTGTCGACTTCCGATTGTTAGGAATAATGAAATGCCGTAAATGAGCCATGGCGTTAGCCTGGGCCCGCGGACAATAGCGAATCCGGCCGCGAGTAGCGCGAGGATTGCGGACACACTGAAAGCCTCTGAGCCGCAGCAGTGGGCATGCGTGTAAAAAGCGCTGGTTGATGCCAATAAAAAGGCGAAGAGGCAGCGCAGCGTACGGTCTTGCGTGAGAACCGTGACCAGGTACGTCAGGGCGGCAATCAAAAGCAGGTGTTGGATGATAACCAGGAGATAAAAACCCGCCAGCGGTGGCACCTGCTGGTTAAAAAAGGAAGGAAACGGCCGGCGGCCGCCTTGGCTGAACCAGGTGGTGAGCACAAAGGGGACGCGGCCCAGAAAACAATAAACCGGCGGAAAATGCAGAATGTTGAGTTCAGAGGCCGGGGAGAGCAACTGGCTGTTGGCGTCGATATCTTTCCATAGCGGAGGGTAGGAACTGAGCAGATAGATGGATGGAAGGGACAAGATAATTGCCGGCCGCTTCGCCAGGAAGGCAATGATGGGTCGCAGGGCTTGGATCCTGTGACCCCACGCTACGACTGCCTCTTTTCTATTAGGTATCTTCCAAAGGAGCAATCCTGAGGTTGCTAGCCACAAGGCAAGCGAAATTGGCAGTAGCTGCTTCGATACCCGGAAAGGGGTATCAAAGCTGTAATGCCGGCCGTTTATTCGGGGATCCGAGTTATCGGTTGCCGAAAAGAGAAGTCGGCCTTCGGTCGAAATTGCAAAGATCCCTTGGCCTACCGCGGTGACACTGGTTTCTCGCGGCGAATAGGACGAAAGAATTACCCCGTTTTCCCGTAGTCTGGCCGAAGCTGTTTGGGCGCCTTTGGGCGAATAGTTGCGCGGTAGGGGATACGAATAGGCGAATCCGCCGACCGGCTCGATTTTTGACGAGGCGAGCGAGATTGTCTTACGAAAGGGATACCCGAGCAATCCCTGTGCGAAACAAAGGACGCACACCAATGATGAGAGCCAAAAAGCACTCTTAAATAGTAGCAAATGGCTCGGAGGCGAGTTGGCAGGTTTCCCTTGGGGGTCGAACATTGGTGCGATATAGAAAGCTGGAGGAATATTGAAGCGGTTGATAAAAAGACTCGGGTCTATAGGAAGTTGGATGGGACATGCTCTTTTAAGGGTATCACGCCGTAACAAATGAACGCATACATCCCCAAAATCGCCAATATAACGACTAAAGCAAAGACGATACGAGAACTTTGCCAGTTCCGGAGTCGAGAAAGCATCCATCCAATGGCAAGAAGTGACGGAAATAGATAGCGCCCCTGCGGCTGGGGATCAACGAACCAAGAGAAGGCTATCGCCAAAGAAATATTCGCCCCGATAACCAGAACAGTAAAGCAGGCCGTCAGTCGAAAGTTTTGTTCTCCTCTGCTCACGAGGACTACGGTAAAGAGCAGTCCGCTGAAAAGAAGAATGACTATGCAATAATAGCTCGTCGTAAGGTGAAAGTTCATCCAGCCGAAATCGCCAAAGAAACTGCGACAGGAGAGCCAGATCCATTGGCGTTCAGTCAGCAACTTCCAAAGTGAGACATGACGCACATATAAGCTTCCGGTCTGACTGAGTCGAGCCATGACTTCTGGCGTCTTATCCAACACTGAACCTGGACGTGCTGCGGGCGCCTCGACGATGTGCGTTTCGGTCGCGTGCGAGAAAGAAGATTTCAAGGCGATGCATGACGACGAGACGGCCAGTATAAGCAGACAGAAGGCCGAAGCGCGAATCCGGCTATTAACAGTTGACTTTTTTCTAAAGATGCTGACCAGGGGCTCGTAAAAGCAGAAGATGGCAGTGACCCAATAATTAGGTTTCGAAAAGCATAAAAGCCCCAACAAAATAAATATCGGGACGAGCGGAAGAAACCGTACGAAAGAGCCGCCGATAACGAACCGGTGAAAAGTAAACCGGCTGATGTTGAGAAAGAGCAGTAACAAGGTTGCTACGGCGAAGCCAAACCAATCACTATTCGCATATCCGAAAACGTACCATAACTGCGGAGTGATCAGAAACGGAAGTAGCAGTCCGTGGATTTTTTGACGGATTAATAAACATACCAGAAGGACGAAACAGATGACGGAGAACAAGCGAATTATTTGCACCTGATCAAGGGGCAGATCGGTAAGGGTGGATAGTAGCGAAGTCCAAACCGCTGCGACCGGATAGTAAAGTTCGCCGGTTGATAGATAGGACGAATGGTAAGATGAAAAGGTGTCAATTGATTGAAGCGTGTTGCTGACCGCGGGATAGGGTTCAAATAAGAAGTAACTCACAGAAGTGATATGCCAGATCTCGTCCGGATGTGCGTTAAAGGCGCTACTCAGTGCAAGACACAGGGTAAAAGCAGAAGCGATGGCCGCAAGGATCACATATACCCGGGGTGTGGACGGGATCGCCGGATTTTCCGAGCCAGTCAGCCGAATGCAGAGGCCCAGACCGATGAGCATGAGCAACCACAGAACGGATGCTCTGGAAATCACCCAGATGCACCAGGCGGCCCTGGATAAAGGAATAGGATAGGCAAAGTTCAATTCAGGAACATCTCGAGTGCTATCCTTCGGATCAGAGTGGATGATGACATCCCCATCATCCGCCAGTGTGAGCCTCACGAATTCACTATGGGACATCGCCGCGAGCAGCCTTTGTCCAACCAACTCAACTTGCGGACACCCGGGCTGACGAATGACGACCTTGCGCAACCGAAATGTGGTCGCCGGTTGGTTCGCATCGAGATAAACCGTGAACTTGTAGTGACGCGAAAACTTTCTGACCGTAAAGCGGTAATTGTTGACCTCCGGGTAGATGGTCAGCGGTCTCGGATTACGTGCTCTACCCCAGTTCAGGCGAATCTGACAATTAACTTTTTGGTCGCTGATCGCCTCAAAATCAATCGTGGCATGCTGGCCTCGGTCGAAGAAAAAGCCGAGAGCTATTAAACCGAGCAACATGACGACTGCGAGCTTTATTCTTGAAAAATTCTTAAGTCGTTTCATTCCACTCACATGCCGGGAGTCAAAAGCGCAAAAACCCTTTTGTTATTCATGGTCGCGACCAGCCGATAGTGGTCTTCGATGAATTTGGTCATCTGGGTAGCCCAATGCGAGAAACGGGCGTCTTCTGTGCCATTGAGTGTCCAGTCATCGATGACTATCACCGCCGGGCGAAACTTTTGGATTTTGACGATCTCGATTTGTTGCCAATCCTGCGATCGGTTCACGTCGTCGATGTGGCGGAAATTTTGGAAAGTCGGACGGGCAGTGATGAAATTAACTCCTGGAAGGTAAGGATAGCAGACTACGTAATCTTTCTTTGTGCTATTCCATATCGTTGCCGAAAAGAGAGCGTTTATTTCTTGGAATTCAGCTTTGGTGAGGAATACGTCGACTCCGTTAGCGCCGCGAAAGTTGGTGTGTCGATTCATCCGAATTGCGATCGTACCACCGTACTGATTCGGAAGAGTGAGTAAAAGATAGCAGATGGCGACTGCCGCGATCGTCACAAAGAACGCCGTGGAGAGTCGACCCCTGCCCTGGCTTGACCAAAGCAGCCAGCCGGCGCATGACAAAGCGACCAGAGCCCCCGTCATGAATTCAATCAAGTGCGGCAAGTCGGGGCGGAAAAAGAAAAATTGAGGAAAAGCTGCTAAACAGCCGATCAGCAAGGCGGAGAAGAGCAGCCAGCGATCGACCGCAATTCTTTTTGACAGGCAAAGGTAAAGCCCGGCTAAGAACAACGCACAAATCAAGAGCGGTGGGATGTAAGTCAGAAAAACCAGGAGACCATATTCAATCCTCGTTGCAACCGCGGCAGTGCCATGTGCGACCCCGGACTGGTCTTGGTTTTTGGCAACTGTTTGGGTCGGGTAGGCTAGTATTGGTCTTAGGATGAGGCCCGCGATATTTGAGTATTGGTTGGCGAACGGCTGCAGGAAATGCCGATGATAGGCATCGTAGATAAAGGGCAGGTGCATGACTGCGACGCCGAGGAACAGATGGCCCGCAACCGTCAAATTCAAGCGAAGCCTTCGATCCAGCAGAACTGCGTGCAGCAAAATGACGCCCAACCAGATCGCGGTGAGAAATATCCCGATGTCGATGCGGATCAGATAAGTGGTCCCGAGCAGAAGCCCGGCGCCGACGCTTAGCAGGGCCTTTCGTTGGCTCGTCAAGAAGAGCGTGATCGCGAACAGGTTCGAGAGCACAAGGAACGATATGTACGCCTTGAAATATGGCCCGGTGACCGAAATCACCGCCAAGCCTTGGACGAACGCGAGCCAAAGAGGAGCATCCAACCGCCGAAGCAGCATAAAGGCGATCAGGCCGGAGGCGGTCGATATGCCATAAAAATAGATCCGCATCAGCAGCAGATTGGTGCCAAAAAGCCTGAATAGGGTACTGATCGGGTAGAACCAGAGCACGTTGTATCCAAGGGATACGTTGAGGAAAGGGCGCTCGCCGTGTAACAGCCGTTGGCTGATGAGGGCGACATTTCCTTCATCGGCGAGATTCAAGCCATACCGATAAATCAGGCTATAGTACAGGAATGCAAATAAGACCAAAGCCGCAGCGGCGACGACGGTGTTTCTTCGTCGATTTAGTACGTCCATCTCAAAACTCGGATTCGTTGTGCTCTTGTGCGCCGTCTCGCATATATGGTGACGCAGTTGCGTTCAAAATGGGCCGTCGGCAAGGCGCGTAAGCGAAGCGTCCTCGCTTTGCCCTCTCGGGAAGAAGCAAAGCGAGGACGCTTCGCCTACATCGGCACCTTTGATTTTCCAGCGAAATGATGTAACGCTGAGCACAGAGAACATGACGAGAATAATCGACCCCAACATGACGATGGAAGAGCTTCTTCAGGAATACCCTGGTGCTCAACGAGCGCTTTTCCGGGCCTACCATATCGGGGGCTGCGCGAGCTGCGGCTTTAGTCCAAGCGAAACGTTGACCGCGGTTTGTGCGCGAAACAACAATCTCTCTGTCGACGAAGTAATCGATACAATCTTGGCCGGGCATGAAGCAGATCAAAAGTTGCAAATTTCGCCCACAGAGGTCGCGGAGCGGTTGCGGGCAGGCGCACAGGTTGCATTGATTGATGTTCGCAGCCGGGAGGAGTGGGATGCCGTTCACATCGAAGGCTCCAAGTTTTTCACTCAAGAACTGATGCAGGAAATCATGTCCGAATCGGCCAAAGATCGGGAATTTGTTTTTATTTGCCATCATGGCATCAGGAGCCTGGATGCGGCCTCTTTTTTCGCGGGTCACGGTTTTGAACATGTTCGGTCAATGAGAGGTGGCATCGATGCCTGGAGCATCGAAGTCGATCCGGATTTGCCCCGGTACGATTTGGAGTAAATGAATGGATGCAACAGAAGATTTTAGCAACCGGATTGAGGAAGCGATCAAACACCCGAAGAACCTGGGTGAGCTCGACGGGGCTGACGCGGTCGGAACTGTTGGGAGCGAAGATTGTGGTGACATGCTGCGCATGTGGGTGAAATTTAAAGAGGTCGATGGAAAGCGGGTTATCGATAGGGCGACCTTCCAGACGTTTGGCTGCGAAACGGCAATCGCAGTTGCGAGTGTCGCGACGGAACTGATTTCCGGTAAAACGGTTGAAGAAGCCCTCACGATGAATGGTGCGGATCTATCGGCTCCGTTGGGCGCGTTGCCGCCGCTCAAGATTCATTGTGCACAACTTGTCGAGGAAGCGCTCAGGTCTGCTTTAGCGCCGGATGCGCAGGCACCCGAACAGAAGGATGTGGCGCCGACGTTGCTGCAACGGCTGCAAGCGCCGGCACAAGACGCAAAGAAAATAGTTTTAAGACCTTCAAAATGAATGGCAATAACGAAATCGAATTAAAAAGGGATTGCGAGGCGATCCAGATTCCGGCTGGGTTAAAAACAACAATTCCGGCAGGAACAAGGGTCATTATCACGCAAAGTCTCGGCGGGAGCTACACGATAGCTTGCGATTACGGTTTGTTCCGGATCAGCGAAGAAAATGCCGAGGCCCTTGGCCTCGAACCGCGGAGTTCGCTGGAAAAGGGTGAAAAGGCCGGAGAACAGGTCGATGAGGAGGAAGTCTGGGAGCAGCTCCGAACCGTTTACGATCCCGAAATTCCGGTGAACATTGTGGATCTCGGTTTGGTATATGATTGCCAAGTCGTGACTTCGCAAGATTCCGGCACAAGGGTGGACGTCAAAATGACGCTGACTGCTCCTGGCTGTGGGATGGGTCCGGCAATCGCTCAAGATGCCAGATCCAAGATTTTGACAATTCCCGGAGTGGATGAAGCTGACGTCGAATTGGTGTGGGATCCGCCGTGGAACCAGCACATGATCAGCGAAGCCGGCAAGATGAAGCTGGGGCTGATTTAAGTGGTAGGTAGGGACGCGCTCCCGCGCGTACATGTACAGCGAAGTCTTCTGCATTTGCTTTTTTCCTGTTGCTGGGTAGTGTCCGCCCTTCATCTCAGGAGATTTTTATGTCACAGCATCGCAGTTTGAAAGGCGCCAGTACCATCGCGGCAAAACGAAACGTCTTGAAGCGATTTGAGCGGGTGGAACTGCTTAAGAAGCGGGGAGTGTTTAAACCCGGCGACAAAGTCATCGGCTTGCCGAAGACCAAGCCGGATGCGTGAATGCGACTAAATCGATTTCTTGCGCTTGCCGGAATCTCCTCGCGCCGGGGTGCAGAAGCATTTATTCGCGACGGCCTGGTGAGCGTGAACGGGAAGGTATGCACGGATTTCTCAACACAAATCGCTCCGGCTGATCACGTAAAAGTCCAAGGTCGTCCAGTCCGGGCCAGGGAATTAGTGTATATCCTGCTGAATAAGCCTCGGGATTTCCTGACGACGCGAGCCGACGAGAGATCGCGAAAGACAATCTACGACTTACTTCCCGGCAAGTTGCCAAAGCTGGCTCATGTTGGGCGACTCGACAGGGAGTCGGAAGGTTTGCTCCTACTGACAAACGATGGCGAGCTGGCGCTTCGCATGACCCATCCGAGGTTTAAGCTGGAGAAGGAATACCTTGTGACGCTCGACCGGGAGTTCCAGTTGGCAGATGTACCAAAGGTTCGAAAGGGCGTGTACCTGGCCGAGGGCAGGGCGAAATTCGATGCCGTGTTTAAGCTGAACCCTCAGCAGGTCAGAGTAATTCTTACCCAAGGGATCAAACGCCAGGTTCGGCGTGTGTTTGCCGCTCTGAACTACAACGTGAAACGCCTGCAGCGGATCCGAATCGGCACGCTGACAGACAAGGGACTTCGTCCGGGTGATCTTCGGTTCCTGACCCGGGAGGAAGTGTTTAGCCTGAACTCTTCGCCTAAGGGCTTGAAACTTGGCAGGGTCGACGAGGCCAGCAATGTAGGAGGGCGAGGCGCAGGGTAGGGCGAGGCTCCGGGTAGGGCGAGGCTCCGTCCGAGCCGTGTTGGCGCGTCGTCCTCGGCTCGGACGGAGCCTCGCCCTACCGGAGCTTCGCCCTATCTTACCCGTTGAAAGAGCCGAATCGCCCGCTTAACGGCGGATTCCGCTGCGGCAATTTCGTAGGGTTGATGCCGGAACCAAGTCATTTGGCGTTTCGCATAGTTTCGGGTCTGCTGCTGAATTGCCTCTCTGCAGCGATCCGTGTCGATGGTTCCGGCAATCAATGAACGTATCAGCTTAAAGCCGATGGCTTTGGAGGCGGTGGGACCGATTGCTTCGACGGCGTCAACTTCCGCGACTACCCCTTGCGCAAACATCTGGTCGACGCGCAGGTTGATTTTCTCAAACAGGATAGCGCGAGGCCGCTGGATGAACAGCCGCGGGATTGAATGATCCGGAACCGATTCCGTCAGAAAGCCGGAGTATGGCTTTTTCGACAAGATACACACTTCCAAGGCTCGAATGATGCGACACCGGTTGTGTCTGTCGATTCGGTTCGAAGCCAATCTATCGCGAGCCTCCAACTCGGCAAGGAGGTCCGTAGTCGAACGTTGATCCAGCTCTCCCCTGAGAGAGTAATCTGCTGGCGGCAGCTCGGGAAGCGAACTTTCGAGCGCCCTGAGGTAGAATCCGGTACCACCCACAACCAACGGAACGATGCCGTTTTGATTCAACCGGGAAATCGCCCGACGGGCCAGGACTGCGTACTTATGAGCATCACAGGACTCGGTTAACGGCAGGCTGCTTATCAGGTGGTGGCGGACAGCGAGCAACTGCGAACGGGTAGGCTTGCAGCTCAGGATGTCCAAACCCTGATAAATCTGGAAGGCGTCCGCTCCGACGATTTCGGTGTGCACGCTTTGTGCAATTCGGATGGCGATATCAGTCTTACCAACGCCTGTCGGGCCTGCCAGGACCATATATCTCAAGCCGTCCATAGAACGCAAAAGACCCGCGCTCCACTACAGAACGCGGGTCATAAAACTCAAAGACTTCGATCAATCAGGCCGCTCGCTCCATATCCGGAGTCTTAGCACCGCTGACCACCAATTTTCGGCCGAGGAACTCCTTATCATGAAGTTCCTGAACCGCGCGGCGAGCCTCCTCGATGGTTGTCATCTGAACGAACGCAAAGCCCTTGGAGCGCTGTGTATACTTGTGACAGACAACCTCAGCATTCCGAACCTGGCCTACACCGTTAAACAGTTC
The DNA here is from genome assembly GCA_036491515.1 of Chthoniobacterales bacterium. GTDB lineage: Bacteria > Verrucomicrobiota > Verrucomicrobiia > Chthoniobacterales > JAFAMB01 > JAFAMB01. The sequence goes on along the minus strand of DASXBV010000149.1, from coordinate 4,781 downwards.
GAAAAGGTCGCTTTCCGTAGCATCGAACGATAAGTTGCCTACATACAGCTTGGGTGAGGTAACCTCGACAAGTTCAGGTTTCCGGCTAATTTTCTCTCTAGTCGTCGCGCTCGGCGCTGGTTTCTCTCCAATTTCCGGAGCCGGGGGAGGGGAACCCTTAAAAAACGCGACAATTCGCTGCCAAAAAGAGAGTTTCGGTTTAGGGGTCATTGAAGCAGCTCCTCGACTTGGACGTCTGCGGCGTCCCCGACGAGATCTTCGTCCTGAGTAATGCATTGATTGGGATTTCATTTGAACACATTTCTGAAGTTCATCAGGTGAAGGACATGCACCACGCACACTGAGAAAGAACAGTTTGGGCGAAAGTTAAGCCTTAAAACCCAAGGCCTTCACCGCAACTTCCGGGAGCGCTCGAGCACCTCGGAAGGTGAGCACCAATGCGGCCATCCCATGAGCAGTCTACCGAAGTGTACTGACCATTAGGGACGAGCCTGAGACGATGCAGTGAATCGCGAATCGATTCAAGCCCACAAACATCCTCAAGCCCGGGATCTCCCGTGTTACGCTGGGATAATAATCGACGTCCAGGAATCCGGCAACCTTTTAGTGTAAGCGTCCTGCTTTGCTTCTTGGAGGGCGAAGCTCGTGGTAGGGGGGCTTCGTACGAGCCGCGATTCGCCGAAAGGCCACTTTTGCAGCGGAATCTAGCTTTAAAAGCAACCAAAGCGTGGTTCGTTGGGTTTTCAAGGAGCGAAGCGGGACGCTTCGGCTACTAATCTGCATCGCTCACAAGACTGGGAAGCAGCCTGTTTAAATCCAATTTTTCTCCCCGAGGCGCTTCCTAAGCGGCTCTATAGCGCGAAAATCTCACGAGCGCTTTCGCTTGTGAGATTTTCGCGCTTAGGCCAGCCTTCCGCAGCAGTTTTTGTATTTCTTGCCGCTACCGCAGGGGCAGGGATCGTTTCGACCCACTTTTGGAGCCTCTCGCCGCACTGTGGGTATTACCAGCTCGAGTTCTTCGCCGTTATTGTCGGTTTGATTTCCTTGACCCAATCCCAGATTTTCTCGGCGAGGCAGCGGACCAGACGGGATCCGCGCCGGTTGTGGACCCTCAGGACGTTGAACGATGTTGAAGGGAAGCGAAGACAAGAACTGCTCGAACGCCATCAAATTCGTCGTACTTCGGAACAGATTGGACAGAACCTCGTTTTTGATGCTTGCCATCAGCTGGCTGAACATGTCGTACGCCTCGGCTTTATATTCCACCAAAGGGTCTTTCTGACCGTAGCTGCGTAAGTAGATGCCTTCCCGGAGGCCATCCATGGCATAGAGGTGCTCCTGCCAGAGGCGATCGATTGCGTTAAGAATGATATAGCGTTCAAGTCCGGCAACCGCCTCGGATTCCTCGTGACTCACTTTCCGCTCATAAGACTGTTTTATCCGGTCGACCAGAAACTGTGAATTTTCTTCGGCCGTACGGGTCTCGAACGCGGCCGAAGTCTGGTTTAGACCCAAAGGGAATGTCGTATTCACCCATTGAAGTAAACCGTTGTAGTCGGGTTCGCTGCCGTCGGGCGCCTGCAAATACTCGAGGGCTCTGATCGGGACAACTTCATCTACTATCTCGAAGATCAACTTTCGCGGTTCGCTGGTTTCAAGGGTTTCGTTGCGCAGCGTATATACAACCTCGCGCTGCTTGTTCATGACGTCGTCAAAATCCAGGGTCCGTTTACGGATCAGATAGTTTCGTTGCTCGACGCGTTTTTGGGCAGTCTCGACGCTCTTGTTGAGCCAGGGATGTTCTAGCTCTTCGCCGTCTTTAAGCCCGAATCGTTCCATCATCGAGGTCATCTTTTCGGAGGCGCCGAAATTGCGCATCAAATCGTCTTCGAAGCTGACGTAAAAGCGAGACGAACCCCGGTCGCCTTGACGTGCACAGCGGCCGCGGAGCTGCCGATCAACGCGCCTTGATTCGTGACGTTCGGTACCGAGGACATGAAGTCCACCGAGATCAGGAACCCCATCGCCGAGTTTAATGTCCGTCCCTCGGCCGGCCATGTTGGTGGAAATCGTGACTGTCCCGCGCTGCCCAGCACGGGCCACAATCTCGGCCTCCTGGCGGTGATACTTTGCGTTGAGCACATTGTGCGGAATCTTTTCTCGTTTCAACATCCGGCTCAAGAGTTCCGATGCCTCGACGCTAGCAGTGCCGACAAGGACCGGCTGACCCTTGGTGTAGCAACCCTTGATTTCGTCGACGGCCGCGCTGTATTTCTCTCGGCGCGTTTTATAAATGCGATCATTGTAGTCCTCGCGAATCACTGGACGATTCGTTGGGATGACGACAACATCCAGTTTGTAGATGTCATGGAACTCATTCGCCTCGGTTTCCGCGGTGCCAGTCATTCCCGCCAACTTATGGTAGAGGCGGAAGTAGTTTTGAATAGTAATCGTGGCGAGTGTCTGAGTTTCGCGATCGATCTGAACCCCTTCCTTTGCTTCAACGGCCTGATGTAAACCATCGCTCCAGCGGCGTCCCGGCATCTTTCGCCCCGTGTGCTCATCGACGATGATGACCTTATTTTCCTCAATGACGTAATCGACGTCTTTCTCGAACAGGCAGTAAGCGCGAAGGAGCTGGGAAATATTGTGAATGCGTTCGGCCTGGCTGTCACAGTACTGCTGGCGCAGCCGTTTGGCCTCATCCTTACCCGCCTGATCCAGTTGCGGATCCAGGTCGATTTCCGTGAATTCGGTAATCAGATCGGGCAAAACGAATGCGTTTGGGTCATCCGGATTCAGGAATGAGCGTCCCATCTCGGAAAGATCCGAATCCTGATGCCTCTCGTCGATCGTGAAATAGAGTTCCTCTTTCAGGGCTACTAGTTCCTCCTTGCGGGAATCCTGATAGAATGAAAGCTCAGATTTATCGATGGCCTTGCGATTCTCGGGATCTTCCATCAGCCGTAACAGACCCTTGTTCCGGGGCTGACCGAGCTTCACCTTAAAAAGAAGTCTTCCTGCTTCCTCGAGCTGACCCTTTTCGAGCAGCTCTTTTGCATCCGAAACCAATCGATTACAAAGCATTGTTTGCTTGCGCACCAACTGTTCGACAAGCGGCTTGAACTTGTCGTATTGGTGGGACGAGACCGTTGCAGGCCCGCTGATGATCAGCGGTGTCCGGGCTTCGTCGATAAGGATAGAGTCGACTTCGTCGACGATCGCGTAATAATAGCCTCTTTGGACTTGCTGTTCCTTGGTGGTCGCCATCCCGTTATCACGCAGGTAGTCGAACCCGAACTCGCTGTTCGTCCCATACGTGACGTCGCAATCGTACTGCTCCTTTCGCAGCGAAGGCGGTTGGTCGTGCTGAATGCATCCGACGGTGAGCCCGAGAAGTTTGTAGATCTCGCCCATCCATTCAGCGTCACGACGAGCCAGGTAATCGTTAACGGTTATGAGGTGGACACCGCGACCGGTAAGAGCGTTGAGATAAATCGGGCAGGTCGCGACGAGAGTTTTACCTTCGCCCGTTGCCATCTCCGCAATCTTGCCTTCGTGCAGCACGACTCCGCCGATGAGCTGAACGTCGAAATGGATCATGTTCCACTCAGTAGGCTGGTCACAGACCAGGATGGTTTTTCCCCAGAGCCGGCGTGCAGCGTTCTTTACAGCGGCGAAAGCCTCGGGCAGAATCGCGTTTAGTCGGCGCGCGAGCTCGTCCGGATCATCGATGTTTGCCAGATCTTTTTTCCACTGGGCCGTTTTTTCCCGAAGTTGATCTTCCGTGAGGGACTGAAATTGTTGCTCCAACTGGTTGATCTTTTCGATCAGCGGGCGAATCCGCCTGACCTCCCTTTGGTTCTTCGAACCCAGAACCTTTCGTAAAATCCAACTAACCATACAAATTTCCTTCTATTTGCTTCCAGGCCGGTCCACCGGGATCGCCGCGAGGTCAGGAGGAAGCCTGTCAGGCTCGAACGTCTCCACATGGAGCTTAGCCACACTCACGAATTTGCATCCAAAATCCGGCGATTGACCACCACTCCGGTCCACCAAGCAGCCGACAGCTACAACTTTTGCACCAAAACTTTTGACGATATCGATTGTCTCTTGAACTTTCGTGCCCCGGGTAACGACATCTTCCGCTACGATGAATCGCTCGCCGGGCAATATTCTAAATCCACGTCGCAAAACCAACTTCCCGTCCTGTTTCTCGGCGAAAATGTGACGCTTACCGAGGGTTCTGCCGACTTCCTGTCCGACAATGATGCCGCCCATAGCCGGCGAGATAACGGCATCGCATTCTACGTCCCCAAGTTTTGCTGCCAGGTCGCTGCAGATTTCCGCGGCGATATCGGTGTGTTGCAGGACCATGGCACATTGGAAATATTGCCTGCTGTGCAGACCGGAACTGAGAACGAAATGGCCATGCAACAATGCACCCGTTTTCTCGAACATTTCTAAAATCGATTGAGCCACGTCTGTCTAAATAGGTTTTACGGCAATTGTCTCGATTTCTATGTTAGCACCCTTCGGCAGAGCTGCGACCTCCGTTTTCAAGGGAAGCGTTGAAGGGTACCCAGCCGTGCAGAGGTGTCAACTCCCCCCCATGATCGTTCTCGTCCTCGTCCTCGTCGTCGTCCTCGATTTCTCTTACGCCGAGGAGGCCAGCTGAATGGTTCTATCGATCGGGGTCTTCTCAGATCGCAAACCGCCTTTAGCCGCGACGTTCAAAGATCGAGGACGAGAGGACGACTATAAGGACGATTGGGGGAGTA
>DASXBV010000148.1:0-3064 GCA_036491515.1 Chthoniobacterales bacterium | reverse complement strand
CTAAATATTCGCGCCCCCGAGGGCTGGACGGAAACGGCGTTCGGTGCAGTCTCGAGGCCAACTCACCGGAATACTCCTTGGGATCAGGCACGGTTTGAAGTTCCCGGTCACCGCTGGGTAGATCTCAGTGAGCCGAACTATGGCGTTACCCTGATCACCGATAGCAAGTACGGTTACAGCATTGAAGGAAATGTAATCGGATTGAGCTTGCTCCGTGCACCTATCTACCCGGATCCATTCGCCGACGAAGGCTCTCACGAGTTCAGCTATGCCCTGTATCCGCATGCGGGAGATTGGAGAACCTCCACAGTACGCATCGCTCGGAATTTTAACTCTCCTCTCAGTGGCATTTTGCTAGAGAACGGTTCGTCGGACTCCGCACAGTTCGTCTCTCCGATCCGATTGACGGGCGATCGACTCGAGCTCTCAGCACTGAAGAAAGCTGAGGACTCCGACGCGACGATCCTCCGATTATACGAGCCTCACGGGGATCGTGGCCAAGCCGTTATCGAGAGCTCGTCCCCCCTCCGGGAAGCGCTCCTGGTCAACATTTTAGAGGAACCGATCAAGCCGCTGCAGATCCAGGAAAAAAAACAAGTGCGCCTCCCGTTCACGCCCTTCGAGGTTCTAACCGTAAAGCTGGTCTACTAACAATTCCCTTCCTTCAGAGGGCCCTTTTCATGAGACTCACGCCCGAGCGTCCAGCTTGGTGGATCGCTTGCGGGAAAAGATTCTTCCAATGATTCCTCGATCTCAAACTCCTCCGGGTCGCTGCTCGCACGCTCCCCGCCTGGTCGACTTTTCTTGTCAGGTGTGTTCGCGCTCATGCCACCAACTTCAAACCGGCAAAATGATTATCAAGTGCAACGTTTGGCTATCGGTCCGGTAGGGCGAAGCTCCGTCTGAGCCGCGGCTCGAGCGGAGCCTCGCTGCTTTCTTTGTTGAACCCTCGTAAGAATTTGTTTGAGTGGCAGCTCCAGGATGTCTTTCGAGCTGCTCAAGACCGATTTAGTTTCGCGCGCCCGCCGGGGCCGGCTAGTCACCCAACACGGGATCGTCGAAACGCCGATCTTCATGCCGGTCGGGACCCAAGGCACGGTCAAGGCGATGGCTCCCGATGAACTTTATTCTGTAGGCGCGCAAATCATCCTCGGGAACACCTACCACCTTTTCCTGCGACCAGGTCTGGAAGTAATCAGGCATTTTGGCGGACTTCATCGATTCATGGGCTGGGATGGCCCGATTCTCACCGATAGCGGCGGGTTCCAAGTCTTTTCACTGTCGAAACTCCGCCGAATCACCGAAGATGGCGTTCATTTCAATAATCACATCGATGGTTCCCCCTGTTTTTTGAGCCCGGAAGTTTCCATGGAGATTCAAGCCGCTCTGGGATGCGATGTCGCCATGGCCTTTGATGAATGCCCGCCTTATCCGTGCGAGTTGGAATATGCCGCTGTTAGCCTGGAGCGAACGTTGCGCTGGGCACAACGTTGCCGAACTTGGGCCGCCGGACAGAAGAATGAAACGCGACCGCTCGTCTTTGGTATCGTTCAAGGAGCAGTCTTCGGCGATCTGCGGGAAAAGAGCGCGCGCGCTCTCGCTGAAATGGATTTCGATGGATACGCGGTCGGCGGCGTAAGCGTCGGCGAGCCGGAGCCGGAAATGATGCGCGCAATCGAGAATAGCGAACCGTTCTTACCCGCGGATCGGCCTCGCTACGCCATGGGTCTGGGGACTCCGACGCAGATCGTGGAAATGGTCGCGCGGGGAATCGACATGTTTGATTGCGTTTTACCGACACGACTTGCCCGGAATGGCACCGCGTTTACCAGATTCGGCACACTCAACTTGAAAAACAACCCGTACCGGCTCGACGAACGTCCAATCGAAGAGGAGTGTACCTGTGCGACCTGTCGGACTTTTGCGCGCGGTTACATTCGCCACCTGATCAAAGCCGAGGAGATTCTCGGCCTTCGTCTCATTACGATCCACAATCTCCACTTCTATCTGAGTCTGACGCAGCAAATCAGAGACTCGATAGACAATGGGACATTCGCACAGTTTCGAGAGCGATTTGTTGCCGACTACCTGGCGTAAGCTTGGTAGGGTTGCGCTCCCGCGCGACCGCGTTGCACGTCTGCAATCGTCCTCGTCCTCGACTTCTTTGGACGCGGGAAACGCGCCGATTGCCAACAACGTTCAAAGATCGAGCACGAGGACGATTGGAGACCTGCGACGCCGGTCGCGCGGGAGCGCAACCCTACCACGCCACACGCGCGGCCTTTTCATTCTGTGCTAATCTTTTTTTGCCATGGAACCAATATTGTCACTACTATTATTACTTTTCGCTGTGTCGGCACAGGCGCAGGAATCGGACGCAGATGGCAAAATTATGCTTACGGTTATCCTTCGCCATGATCAGACCCAAACACTCGACCAGATCAACGACCACCTGGAAAAGACCGGTTTCCGAAAAACTTTCCCGCCGGATGGCGTCGAGATCGTCTCTTACAATATCGTCATGGGCATTGGGCACATTATGACTCTCCGTTTACCACCCGATAAACTCCGCGAAGTCAATCTCGCCTTTGAGCATGGCGTTTGGGGCGCCTTCCGAACAGAATTCTATCCCACTTATGATTACCTCAAAACTTTTTACGAAATGAAACAGAAGGATAGCGAATCGGGCACAATCAATTCCAGCGGAACAGGAACAGAGAACGAAAAGAAGCCGACTGAATCTGACAAACCCTCAACCCCTCAAAAAAAGCAAAGAAAAAGCACCCAATGAGAAATCGACTAGTCCCGCGTACCGACCTGGACGCTTCCCTGCTTTGCCTCGGAACAGCGGAGTTTGGCTCCGCCGTCGAAGACTCGGTTTCTGAAACCATCATCAATCGGTATCTCGAAGCCGGTGGCAACATACTAGACACCGCGGAGGTGTACGCTGAATGGATCCCGGGTGGCAGTCATCGCAGCGAAGAATTCCTGGGCCAATGGCTTCGGAAACGCAAGAGCCGAGACGGGCTCATCCTGTCTACCAAGGGCGCCCATCCCCGGCTTA
>DASXBV010000147.1:0-3549 GCA_036491515.1 Chthoniobacterales bacterium | reverse complement strand
TTTCTTCATTTTTTTCGGTGCGCAGCAAGAAGTGGCTATGGCACGGTGGAAGGGGTCTCGGTAGCTCTGCTCGTGGCTTCGAGAATCATCGTCGACGGGCCGGGAGTTTTCGCTCAAACGTTCTCAATCCCAGAGCATGCTGGTTTGGCGAACTAAGGACCAGCAAGTATTGGTGGAGGCTGAAACAATCTGGGTCTACGTGGATCGTCAAAGCGGCCGGCCCCAAAGGATTCCGAATGATTTGCGAGCCGCGTTTGCAGTGAGCAGGTGAAAATACGGATTGAGCGCCGGGCCATGATCGAGAGTGGCGGGATGAGGATCGTCGGGCGTCTTGTTTAACATCGAAACAAAAAACCAATCGGTTCATTACGGAGACATGTGGCTGCCTTGACATCAAGAAATGTTTTGTACCAATCGGTTCATTAACCGATATTGGAGCAATGGGACGACCGAAAAACTTCAACCGGGAAGGTGTCTTAGAGAAGGCGCTGCCCGTTTTTTGGAGCCGTGGATTTGCTGACGCCAGTCTTCACGAATTGGAACAAGCGACCGGGGTGAACAAATCCGGCCTCTACGCAGAGTTCGAAGATAAAGAGGATCTTTTTGTGCAGAGCCTTCGGTACTACCTTGAAAATCTCGAGAAGAAAGGACTGCTGACAGCCGAGCCCTTGGGCTGGAATAACGTCGAGCGATTCCTCAAGATAGGACCATGCAATCTGGAGGGACAAAAGGGATGTTTTGCCGTCAACTCCATGCGGGAGTTCGCGATATTGCCGCCGGAAGCTGTTGCTATCATCACTCGAAGCCGAAGCAAGCTAAAGCAGCTCCTGGCCAAGAATATTGAGGCCGAGCGACCGATGATGGATGCGGACTCCTTGGCGGAATTGGTCCTGACCTTTTTTACAGGACTCAGCATGGAGCATAACCTGAGTTCGAGCCGATCCTCCATTGCCCGCAAAATCGACGATCTGATGGACATAGTCCGGACACTGTGACTGAGCACACTGGCGCGCGGTGAGATCTTTCCCGCAAACGTCTGCGTGACGATCTTGCCGTTTTGCACGATGAAGGTATCGGTGCCGAGCTCGAAGCGGTTGTCCGCCGTCTCAGCATTCCACACTAACGGCCTGATGAATTCGCCATGCCATGAACTGAGTGTAACGAGTCAAGGCATAACAGCAAGAAAAAAAGTAATTAGACTACGGGGATTGATGCAGGACGATCAGCAAGTCCGGTCAGGGGCGTTACGTCAAAGGCAGGCTGTGGATCCAGGAATGCACCAGGGATGCTTACCGGCTGCTCTCGCGGCGGACTAAAATCCCTGACATCCAGCACGTGGTCGTGGAAGATGCGCAGCGTGCTTCTGTGGCTGACGCTTACCACCGTTGGCCGCCATGACGCCGCGCGCAGCAGCCGATAGAGTTGCGCTTCGGTCAACTCATCCAGCGCCGATGTTGGCTCATCCATGAATATGAGCGCCGGCTTCAGCAGATGAATGCGGGCAAAGGCGAGCCGCTGCTGTTCGCCGAGCGACAGCCGCTGAGGCCAGTTTTCTACGGTATCCAGTTCGCTTGCAAGTGCACCAAGACCTACTTCCTCAAGCACGGCAGCGAGCCGCGCCGTCGGAATGCCGGTTTCCTCGCTGCGGGGATAGAGCAGCGCGCCGGCGAGAGTGCCAAGCGGAAGATAGGGCTGCTGCGGAATGAAGAGTACCCTTCCTTGACCGAGCCTGACTTCACCGTTGCCGAAAGGCCAAATCCCGGCGATTGCCCGCAGCAACGTACTCTTTCCCGTTCCGGTCAGACCCGTAATCAGCACCGCCTCGCCGCGAGCGGGCGCGAATGCCACTCCCTGCAAAAGTGGGGTGCCATTCGGCAGATCGACATTGACCTCATTGACGGCAAGGCCACGGCCTCCAGTCCGAATTACAATCCGCCGCGGTGCATGTATCGATTTCTGTACTGCAAGCAGCCGCTCCTCAAATCCGCTTAGCCGCTGAGTCACCGCCAGCAACGTGACGATGTCGGAATACGAATTAATGATGAACGAGAGTGAGTTCTGAACAAAGGAGAAGGCATTGACCACCTGCATCAGGCTACCAAGCCCGATTTGCCTCGCGAAGTAACGCGGCGAGACGACCACCACCGGAAAGATCACTGCTACCTGGGCGTAACCCAACGTAAACCAGTTGAGGTACCGTTGCCGTTTCATGATCAGCCGAAAGTTCTCGAATACGCTATGGAACCGGTCGTGAAAGACACGGAGTTCGGCTGGCTCGCCGCCAAAGAGAGCAACACTCTCGGCGTTTTCTCGAAAGCGGATGAGGCTGAACCGGAAATCGGCCTCGAAGCGTTGGCGGGCGAAATTCAACGGCACCAACGGTCGACCGATATTGACAGTAAGCCAAGTGCCAACGCTTGCGTAGAGCAACGCCGCCCACACGAGGTAGCCAGGGATATGTATTAATCCCGACGCGCCGAACGGAATATCCGCCGGCCCGGAGAGTCCCCAGAGGATCGTGAGGAACGAAACAAGTGAGACAACCGACGTAACAAGGCCGACCGACAAGCTCAAAACAAACGTGGTGAATTGGTTGACGTCCTCCGAGATACGTTGATCGGGGTTGTCGGTCGTGAACCCCAGCTGCAGCTGATAATAAGCGCGGTTTGTGAGCCAGGCGTCAAGATACTTGCGCGTGAGCCAGCGTCGCCAGCGTATCTGCAGCAACTGAGTGAAGTAAAGGGCATAGACAGACATCGAAATGGCAAAAACTACTAAAACGCAGAAGATACCAAGCTGGCGGAACATCTCGCCCCTGTTAAAAAATTGGAGTGCGTTGTAGAAGGCTTTGTTCCATTCATTGATCTGGATGCTAATGTAGACGTTGCCTAGGTTGAGTGCCACCACCGCGATCAGGAGTCCCCAGCCCGACCATCTCTCTTCTGATGTCCAATAACTTCTCGCGAGGCGCCACGCGGCCCCCGTTGTGTTCAGCGTCGGTCGCATTTGAGACGGGGGCCACTTGCTTTAAGCGGGTCGCGCCGGACAAAAAGCTCGGACAATTCGCGGCCGTCAGCAGTACCGATCATTAAAGAGATACAACCTGGTTTAACATCTTGGCGTTCAACGACCTAGCACCGCTTTTGGAATGACCATCGAAGTCATGTGCGCATATTGTAGTAGATCGGACATGCCAACACAAGATATTGTGGTTTTAAGGTTCTATTTTGAATTGATAAACCCCTACAGATCAAGACGTTAGGCGGTAAGAAATTTTTTTGGATATTTGACGGCGCTTGACGGCGAGAGGATTTATCGGGATAGAACGACAAGTCTGGCACGGTTCCAACCCTACGATGGATCTTCGACATAGAATCAAAAAGGCCTTTTCTCCCGACACCTATTCGTTCGATGCTGCTGTCAGAAATGCGAACCGACTCAAATGGAGTTTGCAGAATTTGCCTGCCTATCTTCAGACGCTGCGGAAGATCTATCTTGATCCAGCCGCGCGCTCCCAGTTCACCGAACGGAAGCGCAAGCTACGTGTGG
>DASXBV010000146.1:0-15509 GCA_036491515.1 Chthoniobacterales bacterium | reverse complement strand
TGGGTTTATCCCATTGTTTAGCGGACCCGCGACCGGCAACAGCATGTTAACTGCCAGTCTGGTCCTGGCGATCATGGTCCTGCCGACGATAACTGCAATTTCCCGCACGGCCCTGGTCGCTGTCCCACCCACCCTGCGGGAAGGCTCCTACGCGGTCGGAGCGACTCGTTGGGAAACAATCTTTCGCGTGCTCGTCCCGACGGCCGCGCCTGGAATCGTGGCGGCGACGATTCTGGCCTTTGGCCGCGCGATGGGCGAAACCATGGCCGTGGCGATGTTGATCGGCAACAGTCCTCGGTTGAGTTGGTCCTTGCTTTCGCCCGCCGGGACGCTTGCGGGACTCCTTGCTAACCAGTTCGGCGAAGCGCACGGACTCCAGCTTAGTGCGCTCATGTACGCAGCGCTGGCTCTCGTTGTGCTGACTTTGTTCGTCAACATGGCTGGAGAGGCCGTCCTCCGCCGCGCCGAGAAAGCCACCGCCGGAATTCGCTAAGGTCATGACAACTGCCACTTCTTCAATCGAGTTCACTGCCCGTTCCCTCAAGGCCGTTGACCGGAATTCGAGGACCAGAATTTTAAGGAACAACTTTTGGACGATGATATGCGTGACACTTTCGTTCCTGACCCTCATTCCGTTGTTTTCAATCGTTGTTTTGCTTTTGGAGAAGGGCATTCCGCTGTTGAAGCCGTCCGTGTTCACACAATTGCCGCCGGCTCCCGGTTTGACGGGAGGAGGTTTTGGCAACGCGATCCAGGGAACTGCGGTGATGGTTGGCTTAGCGCTGCTGTTTTCGACACCGCTCGGCGTTCTTTCCGCAATCTATCTGAATGAGTACAGCCCGAAGTCGCGTCTAGCTAACGCCGTCCGCTTCGTTGCCAAGCTTTTAACGGGAATCCCGTCTATTATTTGCGGCGTCTTCGCGTTTTCCGTCGTTGTGCTCTCGACTGGCACGGCTTCGGCGCTCGCCGGCGGAGTGGCCCTCGCGGTGCTGACGCTACCGACGATCCTGCTGACAACTGAACAAGCGCTGCTCGGAGTTCCAAAAATGCTGCGAGAGGCCTCCTATGGCCTCGGTGCCACGAAATTCCAAACCATATTCCGAATCGTGCTACCAGAGGCGATGCCAGCGATCATGACGGGGATTATGCTCGCGGTGGCGCGCGCTGCAGGCGAAACCGCGCCGGTTCTGTTCACCGCGGCATTCAACCAATACTGGTTGAGGTCCCTCATGCAACCGGCCGGCTCAATGGCCGTCCTTATCTATAATTTTTCGACGCTGCCTTACGATTACCAAATCCAGATGGCCTGGACCGCGTCTTTAGTCCTGGTGATCCTGGTTACGATTACAAACATTGCCGCTCAACTGGCTTTCAGCCAGCGGAAACGGTAGGCGGGGAAAGGCAGAAGGCAAAAGGAAAAAGGCAGAAGTTATTTGTTGGCCCACCATCCCAACTTCTTCCTTCTGCCTTTGCCTTCTTACTTTTGCCTTGGCTGGGGTGTTTCTCTCGGGCCGCCCCACCGGAAAGTAACAGCCGCACTCACAACCTCGACTGCGGCGTCAAATCGCCCTCGAAGGTTGTGTCCCTGGCTGTCGGTGATGTTTACAATCGGGTCTTGAACGAACAAATGCCCGTATCCAATATCTATATCCATGAACCGGAGCGGCGACCATTTCAGACCCGCCGTCACAAAATACCTGTTGGCGTCCGGAATACGCGGAGTTCGAAAATCGGCGCTTCGAATCGGTGTCTCATCGTAGGCAAATCCGAGCCGCAAGGTAAGATCCTTTCTCGCGTACCATTCAAAGCCAATTGCATACCGCTCCGCGTCCCTGTACTCGAGCCGAAGCACGTTCTGCGGAGTACCGGCATTTTCAAAGACGATCGGGACACTCTGCAACCTGCTCCAGCGCGTCCATGCGATATCACCCATCAGTGCGAATTGACGCGCAAAACGCTGGTAAAGGCTGAAATGGTAAATCTCCGGCAAATTCAACTGCGCAGTTACGTTCTGGTCAAAGAAGACGGCCTGAAATGCGTTCGGCTGGGGGAATTGAACCGGGGCACCAGGGGCCGTAATCGTTGGTACGTCTCGAAAACTTGCGTTACCTCGTATGGTATGACTGATTCCCGACCGATAGCTCACCCCAAACCGGCCGTCCTGGAATAACTGTTGGTCATCGCCCTTCCAATACTCGAAAATCGCTCCCAGCGTAAACCCAACGCTCCAGTCATCGCCGGTTACTTCCGACACACCATCGCGGCCGCCAGGGACGAATCCCGCGTTGTTGTAGGCCCGTTGAGTCGCGCTCACAACCGCGGGGACGGCTTGCACCGGAACTCCGCGAGCAGCAAGTAAGGCAGGTAAAGCCTGTTCAAACTGCCCAAGGACCTGGCTTCCGGCAAGGCCAAAATCGATGGCCTGCGAAACCCGGGTGGAAGCATACTGCACGTCGAGACTCGCTCCAAACGAGATTCTATCGTACAGACGGTACGCGATCGTAGGCTGGATATCGTAGGTGGTGAGTTTCGTTCGCAAAGCAGTATAACGGCCTACCCAGCCGGGGCTATAGTCGGTCTCCAATCCGAAAGGAACGCTCAGACCGATGCCCACTGTCAGATCACCGTATTGCGGACTTCGAAAAACCGGCTGTGAAAGGTAAATATTCGGCAACACGTGATCGACGCCACCGTCCCCATCATTTCCGCCGCTTAGAGGCAATCCATTGATTGGAGTATTCGGTAAATTGTAGCGCGACCCCTGGTTGTTAAATGTTGAAGACGGCAGGATACCTTGAGCGCCGAGTTGTAGTTCGCCCTGGTTCAGGAGGGCGATACCTGCCGGGTTAAAAAAGATGGTGGAAGCATCCTCAGCCTGAGCAGCTCCGCCGGCATAGGCGACACCCAGCCCGCTAACGCTTTGCTCATTGATGGCGAAACTTCCTCCGTCGGAAAGGCAAGGGCGGAAGGCCAAAAAAGCAACTGCAGCAATAACTATGGCCCTTCTAAAGAATCGATTCAGATTGAGAGTACCGTTCAGCATATGAAAGGTCAGTTCTTTGCATTGAAGATGGGCTATTTGGGGGGTGCCAGGGACTGGGTTACCGGTCGGACAAAACCCATCTATGATTTGTTAGTAAATGCTACGTCTCTGGTAAATCGAACTCAATCCTAAAACCTCTTGAAAATACTTGGTCGAGACCGGAAGGTACCTCGCAGGGGGCAGCCCTCTAGAAAATGCGTTCGGTTAGTAGTTTGCTATGGCAGAGACGAATAGAACTTTTTCCCCGATGTTGCTCCACGCTTAACTATCTCTTTAACAAAGGTTTACCCTGGCTTGAAGGATTTTGCAGATTCACTTTGGAGGATCTGCGTCGGGTAACATCGCAACCCTCTCTGTCCGGGAGCAATATTCATTATGCAGACACCCCGACGAGTTTTTGATCTGCTTCAGCACCAGTTGGAGCAGTGCCCCCAGCCCGATGCATTTGCACAGAAGCTCGATCGCGAATGGCGGACCTACTCGACGGCAGAATCGCTTGAAGTTATTTCCGCACTGGCATGGGGTTTACACATTCTAGGCGTTCGCAAAGGTGATCGTGTGGCGAACGTAACGGAGACTAACCGCGCCGAGTGGAACTTTATCGATGGCGCGGTGATGAGTCTCGGTGCGGTTCATCTTCCGATTTATCCAAACATAACGGCCGAAGAATATGAATACATCCTCAGCGATTCCGAGGCGAAATTACTCTTTGCGTCGAGTGAACGGCTCTACCAACTGATAGAGCCGCTTCGAAAGAAGCTGCCCGCGCTGCAGGACATCTACACCTACGACCGGGTCGACGGCGCTAAACAATGGACGCAGATAAAGAGCCGGGGTCAGGAAGGTCTCAGTGATCGCAACAACAAAATCGCGCTGGAAAAAATTAAGACGACGGTTAGTCCGGAAGATCTGGCGACCTTGATCTATACCTCCGGAACAACCGGCAAGCCAAAGGGCGTGATGCTATCCCACGCAAATCTGGTCACGAACTGTATGATTTGTGCGCCGATAATACAGAGCGCCTCACACGAGCGGGCGCTGTCATTTTTGCCTTTATGTCACATTTACGAACGCACGGTTATTAATCTCTATGTGTACTGTGGGACCTCAGTCTATTATGCACAAAATCTCAACACCATCGGCGAAAATCTCCGTGAGGTGCGTCCGCAAGTCTTCTCGACGGTACCGCGACTTTTGGAGAAAATCTACGAAGGGTTCGTCGCGCGCGGAAACCATTTGCCGGGATTAAAAAAGGCTGTGTACTTTTGGGCGCTCCGGCTCGCAGTCCATTTCGAACCGGGTGCGCCGATTAGCTGGTTCAAACGTTTGCAGTTGGGGATTGCCGATCGGCTCGTGTTTGTGCGTTGGAGGGAAGCGGTGGGCGGTCGTCTTCGAGCGATCACATCGGGTTCAGCGGCTTTGCAGCCGCGTCTGGCTCGAGTTTTCTGGGCGGCGCGCATACCAGTATTTGAGGGCTATGGACCAACGGAGGCTTCCCCGGTCATTTCCGTAAATAATCCAGCGAAAGGGCTAAACAAGATCGGCACCGTGGGTCCGGTAATCCCCGGCGGTGAAGTCAAGATCGCGGAGGATGGAGAGATCCTCTATCGCGGCCCCAACGTGATGATGGGCTACTACCACCGGCCGGACCTGACTTCGGAGGCGATCGATGCTGACGGTTGGTTGCATACGGGCGACGTTGGCGAATTCGACGGCATCTTCCTTAAAATAACAGACCGAAAAAAGGACATATTCAAAACGTCCGGCGGTAAATACATCGCGCCGCAGCAGGTCGAGAATAAAATGAAAGAGTCGCGGTACATCGCCCAGATCATGATCGTCGGGGAAAATCGCAAATTCCCTGCGGCGCTGATCGTGCCTGAATTCAATGTGGTCGTACATCATTTCAAGCAAACAGGGGTTCACTTCAATTCGAACAGTGAGATTGTCGTTCACCCTGAAGTTAAGGCCTTGATTGAAGCCGAGGTCCGGCGGTTGAATCAGCAATTTGGGCGGTATTCGCAGATCAAAAAATTCGCCCTGCTCGTAGAAGAATGGTCAATTGCCGGTGGCGAGCTGACACCGACTCTAAAGGTAAAGCGAAGACAGCTGCTAAAAAAGTATGCAAGAGAGATTGAGTCACTCTATACCGATGAGGGGCACACCGAGAGCGCCGAAGGCGCAGCCGGTCGGGTCGGCGAGCCAGGAGCAGTGTAGCATAGGTTTCCAGCCTGTGTCCCAGTGTAGCATAGGTTTCCAGCCTGTGGTTTGAATCAGAACCGAAAAGACTCCATGGTTCGTCAGGCGTTTATGAAAGAACCGATTTACATAGTCGACGGCGTCCGAACCCCGTTTGCCAAAGCGGGCACAACATTGGCGCATACCGAGGCGGTTGAACTAGGTAAGACTGCGGTCAGCCTTCTGGTAGCGCGCACCGGGATCGATCCGTCAAAAATCGAAGAGGTGATATTTGGATGCGTAGGTCAACCGGCCGATGCGGCAAACATTGGTCGAGTGATCGCCTTACGGGCCGCCATACCGGAGTCGGTCCCGGCCATTACGGTTCATCGCAATTGCGCTTCAGGGTTCGAAGCGGTCACTCAGGCCGCGGAAAAGATGCTCGCCGGACGGGGCGACACTTTTGTCGTAGGCGGTGTCGAGAGCATGTCGCAGATTCCGTTACTTTATTCCTACGAAGCCGCCAAGAAGTTCGGAGCGTTCGCTCGGGCCAAGAATCTTTCCCAGAAACTAGGCGTACTGAGCAGTTTTCGCCCGACGGATTTTCAACCTCGGATCGGTCTGCAGCTTGGACTCTCCGATCCGGTCTGTGGTTGTAACATGGGCCAGACAGCGGAGAACCTCAGCCGCGACTTCAACATAACGCGGGAAGAGCAGGATATATTTGCAATGAGGTCCCACCAAAAGGCTGTCGCAGCCCGAGAAAAGCTGAAACAGGAGATCACACCCGTGTATTTGCCGAAGACGAAAAATGGCCAGACGTTCATGGACCAGGATAACGGCCCGCGGGAAAACCAAACGATAGAGGCTCTGGCTAAACTGAAGCCGTTCTTTGAACCGAATACCGGGACGGTGACGGCTGGTAATTCATCCCAGATTACGGATGGGGCGGCGGCCTTGCTGTTAATGACGGAACGCGCCCTGAAGGAATCCGGACTAACTCCGCTCGGTCGACTGGAGGGCTACGCTTACGCCGGGCTGGACCCTTCGCGCATGGGTCTCGGCCCGATCTACGCCATTCACCGCGCGGAGGAGAAGACCGGCCTCAGCCTCAAAGACGCCGATATCATCGAGATCAACGAGGCGTTCGCTGCTCAGGTCATCGCCTGTCAAAAGGCGGCAAAATTGGAGGATTATTCCCGGGAGCATCTTCAACGCGAAACCGCGCTTGGGGAAATTCCGGACGAGATTCTGAACGTGAATGGAGGCGGGATTGCTCTCGGACACCCGGTTGGGGTGACCGGATCCCGTTTGGTACTGACTGCGCTCCGAGAACTACACCGGCGAAATGCCAATCGCGCGCTGGTCTCGCTATGTGTCGGAGGAGGACAAGGTGGCGCGCTCTGGTTAAATCGGAATTGAGAGGAGATTTCCGCCGTGAACGAAAATATTCAACGCGAAGTATCAGACTCCCGGATTGCGATCCTGACTTTTGACCGACCCAACTCAACCGCAAACATCTTCGACGAACGGACCTTCGAGGAACTTAACGAGCACCTGAATTTCCTTGAGTCAGAAAAAGGCCTGAAAGGTCTGATCATTCGGAGCGCGAAACCGAAAATTTTCATCGCGGGCGCAGATCTCAATAGCTTTACCCAGGACATCAATGCTGAGCGAATGGTTTTTTTAATTGAGCGCGGCCAGCGAGCGTTTGATCGAATTGCCCGACTTCCCTACCCGACGATTGCTACCATCCATGGCGTCGCTCTTGGAGGCGGCTTTGAGATCGCATTAGCGTGTGACTACCGCATCGCCTCATCCGATTCCGCGACAAAAGTCGGGTTGCCGGAAACGAATCTCGGAATTTTGCCGACATGGGGAGGCTCAACGCGGCTACCGAAACTGATAGGTTTGCCGAACGCGCTGGAGGCGATCCTGACCGGTCGTCAGTATGCCGCAAAGCAAGCCCTTGAACTCGGCATGGTAGATTCGGTCGCCTATCTGGAGCGCTTACCGGGCCTTGCAAATAGGATGATTCAGGAAAGTGGCGGCAAAAAGCGATCTTACAAATTGTATGTCGCGAATCGACCGCCCGTCTCGCAATTCATCAAATCCCAAGTCGAGAAGAAAACTTTGACGAGAACACGAGGCCATTACCCGGCGCCGCTAAAGGCCCTCGAGGTGGTGTGCGCCAGCCTAAATGTCTCCCACGAGCAGTCGCTTGCCAATGAGAAGAATTCCTTTGTTGAATTAGCTCGTACGGAGACCGCACGAAATCTAATCGGGCTCTTCTTCCTTCAGGAGCGGTCGAAGAAACTCAAGCCACCGACCGACCCTCTACCAGTGGCGGCAATGCCGGTAAAGACCATAAGGAGAGCCTTGGTCATTGGTGCCGGGCTAATGGGTTCCGGCATCGCGCAGTGGCTGAGCAGTCGCGGAATTCGCGTTCGAATGAAGGACGTCGGACCGGCTCCATTAGGTAAAGGAATGCAGGCCATTGCAAAAATCTACCGGGAAGCAGTTAAACGGCATCTGTTTTCGGAAACGGAGGCGCGGAATGCGTATGATCGGATACTTCCTTTTTTTGAGGAGATCCCGCTCCGAGATGTGGATCTTGTGATCGAAGCCGCCGTCGAAAAACTCGAACTGAAGCAGCAGATCTTCGCGGACCTTGAAACAAAAGTTTCGCCCGGGACCGTTCTCGCATCGAACACTTCTGCTCTTTCGATTGACGCAATTGCCGCCTCACTCGAACATCCCGAACGGGTAGTCGGGATCCATTTCTTTAACCCGGTGCATCGGATGCAGCTCGTAGAAGTCGTTAGCGGCACAAAGACAGACGCAGCGACCCTGAATATTGCGATAAGGTTCGTAAAGGAAATCGGCAAGTTGCCAGTTCTGGTTAAGGATAGTCCTGGATTTCTGGTAAACCGGATCCTGTTACCCTACATGGTTGAAGCGGTGCGGCTATTTACTGAGGGCCATCGAGTTGAAACGATTGATGGGGTGATGCTCGATTTCGGAATGCCTATGGGCCCCTTGCGTCTGACCGACGAAGTCGGATTGGACGTCTCTGAACACGTGGCGAAGGATCTCGAGCAACGTGTCAAACACCTGGCACCGCTTGACGACACGCTCGGCAAGATGATGCAGAAAGGGTGGCTCGGTCGAAAATCGGGGAAGGGCTTTTACGAGTATGGCTCCGGCGACCACCCGAAGGTTAACCCTCACCTGGGCAACTTTCAGCCCGCCGAACCGACGGTGATGAATGAAGGTGATCTGCGTGATCGGCTGGTGCTCTTAATGGTCAACGAGGCGGCGCGTACGCTCGAAGAAAAAGTGGTCGACGCTCCCGAGGATGTGGATTTTGGCATGATCATGGGAACCGGCTGGGCACCCTTCCACGGAGGTCCGCTTCGATTTGCAGATCATCTTGGCCTTCAAACGGTGGTGAGCCGGCTAAATAATCTGAGGGACCGCATTGGCGCTTATTTCGAGCCTAGTTCCCTTCTCATCGAAAAGGCAACTAGCGGGGGAAGTTTTTATCCGCAAAAAAAATCTGCTTTTGACCCGCAATCCGAAACACCAACCTTAAAGGGCGAAGATGAAAGAGATGCTCGAGAAGCCTCTGCCGGTCATTAAGGCAGGCAAGGAGATGGTCGCTGGACAAACTTATCCGCCTATCGAAAGAAGAACTGCGACGTTCGAGCCCACGGCGTTGCAACGCCTGCTGGACGGCGAAAATGCTGAAATCCGAAATTGGGTCAAGCAGCTCATCATTCAGCCTGAGTTTCGGTATCACGACGGAAATGACATGGCGGTACAGAGAAGACAAGTCTTGGCTTGGACCAAGCGGCTGGCCGACGCGGGCATCGGTCGAATCGTTATGCCACGTTTCGTTGGTGGTGAAGAGAATCTTCCCAAATTTATTGCTGCGTTTGAAACGCTCGCATTTCACGATATCAATCTCGTCATAAAGCTCGGCGTCCAAATCGGCTTGTTCGCGGGAAGCATTCAACGGCTTGGCACCGACTACCACCACCAGAAATACCTGGCAGACGCCGGGACAGCAAAGCTGATGGGCTGTTTCGCGATGACGGAGATCGGTCACGGGTCAAATGTGCAAGGCCTGGAAACAACTGCAGTTTACGATAGAGAGAGCGATTGTTTTGTCCTCCATAGCCCGACCCACTCCGCCGGTAAGAATTACATCGGAAACGCCGCCGAGGATGGGCGGTTAGCTACTGTGTTTGCCCAACTCGAGGTAAACGGTCAAAATCACGGCGTACACGCCTTTGTCGTCCCGATTCGAGACGAAAATGGGAACCTGCTCCCGGGAGTTACCATTGAAGATAACGGATTGAAAATGGGGTTAAATGGCGTGGATAATGGTCGGATCTGGTTCGACCATATTCGAGTGCCGCGAGTCGAAATGCTGAATCGATTCGCGGACGTCACCGCAGACGGCCAATATCGGAGCGATATTCAAAACCCGGGCGCGCGCTTTTTCACAATGATTGGAACGCTCGTCGGCGCTAGGATTAATATCGCGGCCACCGCCAATAGCGCGGCCAAGAGTGCGCTGACTATCGCCATCCGTTACTCCGCTCGCCGGCGACAGTTCGGTCCGCCCAAGGCGAGCCAGGAAACCCTGCTCTTGGATTATCCCGCGCACCAGCGGCGGCTCTGCCCGCTCTTGGCGAATGTCTTCGCGCTCGATTTCGCGCTCAAGCAACTGATCGAGCAGCTCGAAACTGTCCAGACGAGCACTTCGCGTCCACTCGAAACCTTGGCGGCGGGATTAAAAGCATTCACGACTTGGAATACTACCCAGACGATTCAGACCTGCCGCGAAGCTTGCGGCGGGGAAGGATACCTGGCCGTGAACAGAATCAGCGCATTAAAAGCTGATACGGAGATCTACACGACGTTCGAGGGGGACAACACAGTGCTTATGCAATTGGTGGCCAAGAACTTACTAAGCGAGTTCAAGGAGAAGCTTAAAGAGATGCGACCGGCGCAGGTGGCCAGGTTTTTCGTCGCACATAAGCTCACCACGATCGCCAAACTCAATCCGGTGGCCACGCTAAACATCGGAGAGCGCCATCTTCGTGATACGGATTTTCACCTCAGGATGCTCCGCCTCCGGGAATCGGCCACCTTGTTCTCTACGGCGCAGGAATTCCGTCGTTTGACCACCAGGAAGAAATTAGATCCCTACGCCGCCTTCACGCGCATGCAACGGGAGTTGCTCGAACTCGCTAACGCTCACGTGGAACGGGTCATACTCGAGCGATTCGCCCAGACGATTGGCACAGTTGAGTCACAGTCCTTAAAGCACGCACTCGGGCGGCTCTGCGACCTGTTTGCTTTGTGGCGGATCGAGCTCCATAAGGGGTGGTATCTGGAACATGGCGCACTTACCGCTTTGAAATCAAAGGCTATCACCCGTCTGGTTGATAGGCTTTGCCAGGAGGTCCGGCATGAGGCGGTGCAACTGGTCGATTCTTTTGGGATCCCGGATTCCTGCTTGGGCGCACCTATCGCGCTGTAAGGGGAAACGTATCGGCGTATCGGGGTATCGGCGTGTGGCAAGGGACGCGCTCCGGGAATCGTCGTCGTCCTCGTCGTCGTCCTCGTCCTCGATGCGTCGGCGTTTTCTGCACCGAAAAGAGCCCGATGATTGTCCAGCAATTGTTTTGTTCCGTGATTGTGATTGTGAAACATCAGGACGAGGACGACTCCTCAACTTCGGAGTTTAGGCTTAACCCCGGCGAGTAAACCTCGCACGGATCGATAGCACTCTACGAATCCGGAGGCAAAATCCTCCGGGCGGCGGTCGATCCACAGGTCTATCATATCAAGCTCAAAGAGGCCGCAGGTTTCGATCTCATGGTAGTTCCACGAGACGGGCCCGTCATGGATTCCGGCATAAATCTCGATGAACTCATGCCCAGTAACCTCGGAGGGTGGAATCCTGCCCAGATCGGTTAGCGTAGCCGTTATCCCGAGTTCTTCCTTCAATTCGCGTATCGCACAATCCCGATAGGACTCGCCGGCATTCACGTGACCAGCAGCGCTCGAATCCCAGCGTCGCGGGAATTTGTCCTTTCGGTACGAGCGTTTCTGTAATAGCAATTCCCCACGGCGGTTTAAGATAAAAATATGAACCGCACGATGTAACAGTTTCTCGCGATGAATCGTCGCGCGATCAACAGGGATGAGGGATTGATCATTGCGATCCACTGTTGCCAGGAGCTCACCCGGATCGGAGGCATAGACGGTTGTTGGCTGAAGGGTGTTTACAATCCTGATCCACTGGTTGAGTGAAATGTCCTCCGCTCTAGCTGTCAACGGAAGATGAACCGCGCGAAGGGCGGCGGCGATCATCTCGGAATCGCCGTATCGACCCAGGAGTTTTCTCACCTGTTTCCGCCGTTCCGAGAATCCAGCCTTTACAACTTCGGAAAATTTTATCGGATCAGTCTCCTCAAGCTCGCGAGGCTCTCGTCGCGTCAACAAAAGAACAACGGAATCTACCTGCGGCTGGGGAAGAAACACTGAAGGAGCAAGAGTCTTCAACTTGGTTACCTGCCAAGTTCTTTGCATGATGACAGTCAGACTTCCGTACGCCTTGATTCCGGGGGCTGCGCTCACGCGATCCGCCATCTCCTTCTGTACGGTAAATACCATCCGCGTGAACGGACACGGGTCGGCACTGAAATGAAATAGAAGTGCGGATGACAGGTAATAGGGCAGATTCCCGATAATTTTGACCGGTTGACGCAAAAATTCGATGCGCGTGTCGTACTTCAGAGCGTCGCCTTCGATGACCTCGACAGCGGCATGGTCAAACCTTTTCCGTAGGTACTTAGCGAACGCCCGATCTTTTTCGAGCAAAGTTGCCGACACCCCGCAGTGCATTATTTCTTCAGTCAAAGCACCAAGCCCGGGACCTATCTCCACGACCCGATCACCAGCTTCAATCTCCAATTTTTCGACTATCCAAGAAGCCAAGTTTTTATCATGTAAGAAGTTTTGTCCCAGAGACTTACGAGGAGAAGCTCCAAGCGAATCAAGGGTTGACATGATTTCAGAGATTTTCACTGGCCAAAATTTGTAGTAAGCGAAGTCGCCGCTAAATTTTTCTCGAGAATGCGAGGGTTCTTGACACGTTATCCACAAGGTAGGGCGAGGACTTCGGCGAGCTCAGTCGAGCCGCTCCGTCCGAGCCGTGGTTGGCGCGCTGTCCACGGCTCGGACGGAGTTCCTCGCCCTACCAACTTCTTCAATTGCTTTTGAAATGTAAGCGAAAGCTCCAGCTTTTGCCTCTGCATTTCGAGCCTGCACTGCTCACAAATCTCGAAGCTAAGGATTTGTGAGCGGTGCGCTAGGGCGCTTTCGGCAATTTTTTGCGGCGGAAAAGCTTGCGTGCTTCTGCGAGAGAAATTCCTTCGATAAAATAGCCGATTGCACTTCGGCCTATCGCGTAAGTTCCGGCTGCCGCCACTCCGCCTGAGATCGCATTGCCCCAGGCCGGCAGCAGCTTGACCGCAGCGCGCGCCCCTTCTCGAAAGACCATGCCCGCCCCAATGTTTAATCCCAGGGCTCCGAAAAATTCTGCACCGGCCTGCAATCCCAGCTCGCGGCCGCTGACATGCATGATACCCGAGACCATCGCAAATTGCAGAGCGGTAAGCACCGGAAGGTCGGCAAACGGGATCGGCTGCACACCGATCGCAGCGCAGATGGTTGTCACCGAACGGACCAAACGCTGCGCGATTTCCATTTGAATGTTTTTCGCTGCGACCAGTCGCGCCATTTCGACTTGTGCTTCCCCAGGAAGTTCGCGGGCGAGCAACTCACCTAATGCATCGAAATTCCGCCGCTCGTCGCGTTCAGGATCAATCGATCCATCCACTCTGAATCGGACAAAAGAGCAAACGGCGACGCATTTAACGAAATGTCCGGACAGCTTGCCGGCGCTGCTTAACCAGGCGTGCAGTTCGAGCCGGCGAGCTTCAACATCACTCGGAGCAGTCCCGCTAAGAAAGTCAATGACCCCGATTAAACCGGCTTTTGACTGATGTTGCCGCTCAGCCAGTTCAAGCAGGCGGATTGCTTGCTCACATTCCAGGGCGGGACCGAGCGGCTTGCTCCCATCGGCGAGAAATAAAAACAGATCGGGACTTTCCTCGGAGATGGCACCCGCCAAGGCACTCCAGTTAAGGCTCGTCTGATGCAAGCGGCGTGCATCCAGAACGCGAAATCCACCTCTTCCACGCAGCTCATAGGTAACCCATCCTCCCTTCTGCAGCGGCTCGATCATCTGCAGATCATTGCCTACCAGCCCCGAAAATAAAGCAGACGCGTCGGCACCCGGATTACCCACCAAAACGATTCTGGCCAGTCTTTGCGACAGAAAAATCTGTTTGATCGGCCGCAATTCCGCTAAGACCGCGTTCTGCAACGGGCCAGGCAGCTTGGATATGATAGCCTCGAGTTTGTCGTAAAAAGCGAGAAGAGTTTGATGATTCATCAAGATAATCGGCAGGGAGAGCCTACCGTTGGAATGCGACGACCGCCGTTGTGGCCACGTCGGCTAGGTCACGCGCGAAACCCGGTCTAGGCGGCAAGTGCTTTGAGCAGTTGCGTTACATGTTCGGCAGGCCTCACCTTTTTCAAGATACCCTTTATTTTGCTATCGGGGCCAATGAGGTAGGTGGTTCTCTCGGTACCCATATATTTTTTGCCGTACAAGCTTTTCTCGGTCCACACATGGTACGCTCTCACAATTTCCCCATCCGGGTCGCTCAGCAGAGGAAATGGAAGGCCATGTTTTTTGATGAATTTCTGGTGACGTTCAACGCTATCGGTGCTGACCCCGAAAAGTTCCACTTTCGATTGAAGCTCACCCCATGAGTCGCGCAATTCGCAGGCTTGCTTAGTGCACCCAGGGGTCTCATCCTTTGGGTAAAAGTACAGAACCAGCGTTGAACCTGAGAAATCGGCGAGCTTAACTGGTTGGCCACCGCCGTAGATGCCGCCGACTGCGGTTGCTTTAAAATCAGGAGCCGGATCACCAATCTTAAGTTCCATTGTCATATTCGTGCTGGCCAAGCTGTCACGTCTGCCGGGCCTTCGCAATCCACTTCGCAGCTCCCTCCCCGGCAATTGTGCCCGTCACAAAACAGCCTTGCATAAGGTATCCACCGGTCGGAGCCTCCCAATCAATCATTTCGCCGGCGCAAAAAACACCGGGAACGGACCGGATCATCAGGTCTTCGGTAAGCTGATCCCATGGCACGCCGCCTGCGCTCGAGATTGCCTCCTCGATGGGCCTGGGACGCTCCAAGGCAATTCGGCAGCGTTTCACCGCTGCGATCCAATGATTCAGAGTTTGTGGCTGGACCATTTCCTCGATAAGCGCGGCGGCAGCGGCACTCAGCCGCCAAAGTTTAATAGCGCCCTCTTTCAGGTCCATTCCTCTGCGCCAACGTTTTTCCAGCTGCGCGTAGCTGAGGCCCGGCCTAAAATCGATATCTATTTGCGGAGACTTTCTCAGCTCACGAGTTAGTTGGTAAAGCGCACCTCCCTCAAGACCATATTTCGTAACCATTAGCTCGCCTTTGACGGTTTTGCCCGAACATGTCACCTCGAGATTCTTGAGCGGTTTGCCGTCCGCAACGCTCAGAAGCGATTCGGACCACCCTCGCTCCCAACCAACGTTGGCAGGTACAAACGCATTCACGGGCACCCCCAGTCGGCGAAACTCCTCGACCCAGAGGGCGTCCGATCCTGTCTGAGGCCATGAGGCGCCGCCAAGCGCAAAGACGATTGCATCCGCGGTCACCAAATGGTATTTCGAACCACGCTGAAACACGAGATCGTAGGGACCACTGCCGAGCATCTGGTGAAAACGGCGGCCGACCTGGAAATCAACCCCTAGTCCATCGAGCCGTTCCAACCATAGTTCAAGAATCATCGGCGTACGAAAATTGCGCGGGAAAACCCGTCCGCTGGTTCCGACAAACGTTTCCACCCCAAGTTCTTCGAACCATCCTCGAAGATCCTTGGGAGAAAACCGCTTCAGCAACGCATGCCATCGCGCCGGGAGATCATACCGGGTGGCAAAATCTTCGACCGGTTCCGAATGAGTAATATTCAGGCCACCTCTGCCGGCAACGAGAAATTTCCGTCCCGGCGAAGCTTTCTGCTCAAAAATGGACGTGCGAATCCCGCGCTGGGCAATCACTTCCGCGGCGCGCAACCCCGCCGGCCCAGCTCC
>DASXBV010000145.1:0-4573 GCA_036491515.1 Chthoniobacterales bacterium | reverse complement strand
ATGAGAATACCTAAAGGACGCCGATCGACGATCAATAATATAAAATAGAAATTTGTTGCTTACACGACTGCCGAAGCCAACTGAGATCCAATCTATACCTCGCGGACAACCGGTATGAGGATTTATCCTGGAGAGCCGTAGACCGGAAACGCTGCCAGACCCGGAGGCTCATTTGTCCCGCTTTGCGCGCCGAATTCGCCCTACCGACGATGAGTCCGAGCGCGGGAATTGCGGCTACGGCCTGCGGAAGATGGCGTCGACTGGTAGGCCGAATCCCGGCAGTAGCGAGGTACTCAAGTTCTCGCCAGCCCGCAACACTTGCACCGGCTCGGATGTATCCTCCTCAAAGCGGTATACATTCACCGCTTCAGCGTCGGGATCGACAATCCAGAGCTCTTTGACACCAAGCCGGGCGTAAACGCGCTTTTTATTTACCGTGTCAAGCTGGCGGGTCTTTGGCGAGAGGATCTCGATAATCAAATCTGGGGCACCTTCGGCTCCCGCTTCGGTGAGGATATCTCGGTTTTCGCGGCGAACGATCAGCAAGTCAGGCTGAAATACGTCCGTCTCGGTAAGGTAAACATCAAACGGCGCATCATACAGAATCCCGACCGGGTTTCGTTCCAGGTAACGGTCAAGAGCACCTTGGACGTTGCGTGATATGTCCTGGTGAAACCGATTGGGAGCAGGTGCCATGTACAGATCCCCTTCAATCAACTGATAGCGTGGTCCCGTCTCGGGAAGGCTCTTGTACTCCGCAACAGTTAAAGGTGGAGCGTGTGGGCGGACGACCATGTGCCACCATCATCCTTCCTGCGCATCTCGGCAACAGCCTTCAAGCCTGAAGCGTTGGTGCCCGCTTCGGAATTAACAGCTTTCGGCGAAGACGATCAAAAACCGCGAATAGACACGAATGAACGCGAATTGTTTATTTTGCTCGGATCCATTCGGTGTCCAGTCATGGTTTAGCCGCTTACCCCGGATTTGTGAGCGATGCAGGCTCACCCAAGTAGCAGCTCGTTGATCTCGGTAATGGACAACCCGGTCATCAACGGTTCTTCGCTCTCTACGGTCGCTTCAATGAGTGCCCGCTTCTTCTGCTGGAGATTCATAATCTTTTCCTCCACCGTTCCGCGGGCGATCAGCTTATAGGCGGTCACCACTCGCGTCTGTCCGATCCTATGAGCGCGGTCCGTGGCCTGCGCTTCGACTGCCGGATTCCACCAGGGATCAAAATGGATCACGGTATCCGCCGCCGAAAGATTCAGTCCCGCACCGCCTGCCTTCAGGCTGATTAAAAACACCGGCAGATCGTCTGATTCGTTGAATCGATCGACGGCCGCCGCTCGGTCTTTTGTGGCGCCGTCAAGATAACCGTACCGAACTTCAGCTTTGTCGAGGTGAGCACGAATCAATTTCAACATTGCGACAAACTGGGAGAACACCAGGACGCGGTGTTCACCATCAATTGCTTCTTCCAACAATTCTCCTAACAACTCGATCTTACTCGAGGGCCGTTCCGCTTCTTGCCCCACGAGGCGCAGATCGCAGCACACCTGGCGCAACCGCAATAGCGCCGTTAGTATTGCTATTCGAGCGCGACCCTGATCCTTCGCACCGGAAAGCTCCTCGAGCTTGCGGCGGCTCTCCTGGCGCAACTTCTGGTAAAGCTCTTCCTGTTCCGGCGAAAGATCACAAAAGGCGGTCTGCTCGATTTTTTCCGGCAACTCTTTGACGACCTGTTTTTTCAACCGGCGCAGCATTACCGGCCTGAGCCGCTTCGCAAGCCGGGCCTGCTCAAGGGTAGAACCGCGGCTGATCGGTAATTCATAGCGTTCCCGGAAATCTTCTCTGCGGCCAAGGTATCCCGGAAGGACAAACTGAAGGATCGACCATAGGTCCCGCACGGAGTTCTCCACCGGCGTTCCGGTCAAAACGAACCGATGTCGACCGCGAAGCACCATGGCAGCTTGCGCGTTTTGGGTATCTGGATTTTTGATGTGCGTCGCCTCGTCGAGGATGATCGATGAAAATTCGAAACGACCATAGTGATCGATGTCCCTGCGCAGGAGTGGATAGCTCGTTAGTACAAGATTTGCCCCGAGAATCTCGGGAAAGAGTTTCGTACGATCCGCGCCTTCAAGGCGTAGCACTCTTAACTCGGGAACAAATTTCTGCGCCTCGCGCGCCCAGTTGAATATAAGAGAAGACGGGCAGACCACTAACGAAGGCCCATCCAACGTTCGTACGAACGCGAGCGCCTGTAGGGTTTTACCTAAACCCATTTCGTCTGCCAAAATACCGCCAAGACCGTTCCGGCTAAGAAAACGCAGCCAATAAACACCTTCTTTTTGATACGGGCGCAGTATTTCTTCTAAGGAACCTAACGGTTCCGGCTCCAACGGCACGAGTTGTCTCTGCGCTCGAGTCCACCGTTCCCATTCGCCAGTGCGCTGGATCGAAGCTCCTGCCAACTCTCCGAACGCGGCGTCCAGGTAGCCAGCCTGGTTTCGCTGAATTCTGTAAGTTCCCGGTCGGGATTGCGTCGGATCACAATCTCTGAGGATTGCCTGAAACTCTTCAAGGCCGGCCGCGTCAAGAATCGCCAGGCGACCATCTCTCAACTTCGTGAAATTTTGCCCTATCTGAAGCAGACGTTGCACTTCTGCAGCCGAAAAACGTTCCCCACCGGCTGCCTGCAGCGAGAACGAAAAATCAAACCAGTCTTCGCCTGAGGCGATGATCTCGACCTGCGGCGTCACCCGCTCGACGCTGCGGGTCAGGTTCTGAAACCGGCTGCCTATTGAAACTCTCCACTTCTTCTGTAATTGCGGAAGATCGCGAGCAAAAAAGCTCAGAATGGCATTTTGGCCTCGCAGCATATACTCGCCGACCGTGGATGGTCCAACAAACCCCACCTCCTGGAGGCGGCTTAGGCAATCGCGCTCAAACGCGAGATTGCGCGAATACATCGCACCGTGATCCTGGTAAACAAACGTTTCGGTCGGACTTGTAACCCCTAGAGTAACTATTCTCTGACCGTACCGACACTGGAGTTTCGCGCCCAACTGACTCAAAGAACCCTCAAAGGTCGAAAAGACTTCCGGCACACCGGGCTCGACGAGCTTGCCGCTCTCTACTTGGGCATCAAGCCGAAAAAATTTGCTCAACCCCGGCAACTCGCGCTGGACAAAGTTTAGACCATGCTCTGCGGGAAGCACGATCGGCCCGCGCAATACTGGCAGATAGGCCGCAGGCAACCCTGGCGAAATGGGATAAAGTGTCAATTCAGACCACAGCCACGCGCACTCGGATCCTACGAAACAATTGCCATGAATGCTGGAAGTATCCGCGCTGATTTTCCACCGACCGTCTGCCAATTTTTCGGTGGCCAATTTTGGCAGAACTCGTTCATCGGAAACCGTGACAGGGGTCTTGCGGGCGAGCGTTATCCGCGGATGACTGATCAACGCGTTTATCAATTTGAGAAACTGGTCTCGGCTGAGGATGGTCATCCCAGGCAGGTTGCCACCGACAAATTCACGCGCGAGCTCAAGAACATCGCGATCCACCTTCGTGCAGCGGTAGGTCTGATTGGGATCGAGCGAACTCCCCAGCGTACGGTTGCCTTTTCGCACAACTTCGAACCCGACCATAACCTGGTTTCTATCCCAACCCGTCTCCAAATTCGGCGCCAAAACAATATGCAGCTCAATCCGGTGCCAATCCGGCAATCTGTCGGGCGAAGCATGATCAGCATCGGAAGCGCCCGCGCCGGAGTAAGCATCACCCTCGGCGACCAGGACAGGAAGACGAGGTGAAACGGCTCCCAATTTTGCCGGAGTCGGTTTAGGCTGAATCAGCGCCAGACCAAGCGCCAGTGAATGAGCACAAATTGACCCCCACTCCCGCGAATCACGGCACGAACACAGGTTCTCCACGTCCGTATAGCCCCGAATCTTCAGGCCGGCACGGTATTCAATTTCTCCTTCGCGCACGAGGCCCCGCAGCACGGGCGGCGTATAGTTGAAGCTGACGACTCGTCCCATCTCTAACAGAGCTTTGGCATGTTTCAGCACCTGCCATCCGCCGGTGTCGATGAGAAATCGTTCAGTGATTTGGACGGTGGACATGGGAAGAATCCAGGAGTTCAGGAGTTGCGTGAGTTCGGAAAGAACTCCGTACCCGATTCTGTAACTTCTGCAACTCTCGCACGTGCGGGCCTCTGTCCGCGAGGCCGCGCCGCAGAGAATTGGGAAATATCCGCAGTCCAATCTCCTGACCCCCGACCTCCAGATCGCGGTGGATTCTGAATCAATTTCTCCTTTGCTTGTGAATCCCGGGAACCCCAAACTGTTGCCCGAATGAAGCTGCTCGCAATTGCAAACCAAAAAGGTGGCGTTGGCAAAACGACCACTGCGGTGAACCTCTCGACCTGTCTTGCGGCGAAGGGGAAGCGGGTGCTTTTAATTGATCTCGATCCACAGGGAAACGCCACGAGCGCGCTCGGCCTGGAAAACACCGACGGACAAAGCCTTTACGAGGCCCTGATAGGCCATGCAGGTATCGCGGA
>DASXBV010000144.1:0-6275 GCA_036491515.1 Chthoniobacterales bacterium | reverse complement strand
CATGCCCGGCGCGCTCGCGACTTTCAATTTGCCGCCCATTTCTTCGGCTCGTTCGCGCATACCGGTTAGACCGAAGCCGTCATGAAGATCTTTAACTTGGAATCCATCTCCGTCGTCAGAAAGTTCCAGGCGAACCTCCTTTGCAGTGCAAATTAGGCGCGTCCCGAAATGCTTAGCCCGGGCATACTTCAGTGTGTTAGTCAAAGCTTCCTGGCCGATGCGCAATAGATTCTCCTGCGAGGCTGGCGGAAGAACCGGCACTTTGCCTCGTGCTTCGAACGTTGTATGAAGTGTCGTTCCGAGCGTTGTGTTCTTAATGATGCCCTTGAGCGCGTGCCAAAAGTCGTCCTGTTCCAATGCTTGGGGGCGCAGGGCATGCACTGACCTGCGCGCTTCGTTTAAACCGCCTCGAGCCAGTTCGCCCGCGCGGCGCAAATGGCAGTCAGCGTCGCTCACATCCCCTTCGGAGATCGCATACTCGGCTGCTTCCAATTGGACGATAACCCCAGTGAATCCCTGTGCCAGCGTATCATGGACGTCTCGGGCGATTCTATTTCTTTCCGCTAAAACGGCGGCTTGCCGGCTCTGTTCCCCGAGTTCAGTGAGTCGGATGGCTAGCATCACTTGATGGGCGAGCGCTTGTGTCAGTTCGATCTCTTCGGTCCGATAGGGTGCCCGCTCGGCATGACGAACGGTGATCATTCCTTTGACCTGTCCACCGGCTAAGATTGGGACTGCTAAAAACTTCTTCGTTCCTTTCGGCATGAAATACTCGCGAAACTGATCGTTCATGCGTGGATCGGCTTCGACGTCTTCGCACACCACGGGACCAGCCGCAAAAAAGAGTTCCTGAATCAAAGAATTCTCCTTCCATGACAGCGGCTTCTTCATCAGAGGGCACTCCGAATCAACGCCTACCGTACTCACCGAGTCTGCCACCAGTCGC
The DNA here is from genome assembly GCA_036491515.1 of Chthoniobacterales bacterium. Classification (GTDB taxonomy): domain Bacteria; phylum Verrucomicrobiota; class Verrucomicrobiia; order Chthoniobacterales; family JAFAMB01; genus JAFAMB01. The sequence continues at coordinate 5,329 of DASXBV010000144.1, read as the reverse complement.
AAGACCAATGAGTCAGTAGGCTCGTCGAATAACCATAAAGTCGCGCTTTGCCCAGCTAACAGCCGGCAGATCGTGCTCAGCATCTTTCCAAGAAACTTTTCCGGCTCGGATGCTGTCGCCAAAACGTCCAAACTAAAGGTCAGGGCTTCCACCTGCCCGCGTGCCACCTGCTCTGAAGCTCTCAGCGCTTCCTCCGAGCGTTTCCGTTCGCTGATGTCTCGGAGGACGGCCTGGAGATACCGGTCGCGGACCGTCGTCAGCGAAACTTCCACTGGAACGATGTCCCCGTTTCTCCGGACGAACTTTCGCTCAAAACGCAGATAGGGCTCTGTCTTCATCATCTCCATCCGCGCCGGTAACAAGGGACGTTCCTCCGGCACGAAGGTCTCGGCAATCAGAGTGCCAATCAGTTCCTCCTGTGTGCACCCGGCTAACTTCGCGCCTGCAGGATTGGCCAAAACATAGGTAAGGTCAGTATCGATGACATAAATTGCATCCGGCGAGACCTCGATGAGATCTCGATATTTTGCTTCGCTTCGGCGCAAGCTTTCTTGAGTCCGCGAGTGTTCAATGGCTATGCTGGCAACATGCGCAAATTGCTCGATTAATTTGCGCTCTTGTGGCGTCGGGCTCCGCGGTTCGCGAGAATAGATTGCGAAAGTCCCTAACACCGTGTCTTGTGCGGATAGCATCGGCGTGGACCAACCTGCTTGCAGCCCATAGGCCAAGGCCAGTTCACGATAATCGGCCCAAAGAGGGTCTGTGTTGATATCCGACACGATGACCGTCTCTTTCCTAAAAGCAGCCGTTCCGCAAGAGCCGACCCGCGGACCGATATGGACGCCGTCCACCGCTTGGATGAAACCCTGAGGAAAGCTGGGTGCTACACCTTTTCGCAGCCGCTTGCCATCGGCGTCCAGGAACAGAATCGCACAAAAAGAGCCGCAAAACATTTCTTCAACCGATCGGCACAACGCTTCGAGAATCGTTGCCAGCGAATTCTCTCCAGTGATCAATTCGAGAATTCTCTTCTCTGCGGCAAGGACCGCTTCGGCCCATTTGCGGTCGTCGATATCGGTGTTCGTACCGTACCACTTGACGATACTTCCTGTCTCATCGAACAGCGGTTCGACCCGGAACAAGAACCAACGATACACACCGTCGAAGCGCCGCAACCGCGCTTCCCATTCCCCCGGCTCCCCCGAAACCAGCAACTTTTGCCATACGTCCAATAATCGCGGGAGATCTTCCGGGTGAATAGCGACCTGCCAACCCCAATCCCGCGCTGCCTCGACCGAAAGCCCGGTGTAATCAAGCCAGCGTTGGTTTAGGAATTCGTTCGAGCCGTCGGGGCGGTTGCACCAGGCGAATGTCGGAATCGTATCAATGGTGAGTCGTAGATACTCCTCGCTGCGCCGCAGCGCCTCTTCGATTTTCCTCCGCTCCGTGACATACGTTGCGGAACTCCCGGTTTCCAAGCCCGACCGCTCGGCAAAGTCGCTCTCACTCTGGTGCAAGCGCTGTTCAAGGCGTTTTTGTTCAGTGATATCCCGGCTGGAGAAGACGATCAAATCCCGGCCTGCGTGATCGGCACGAGTCAGTCTCACATCTACGATTTTCTGTTCGCCGCTCTTGCAGCGGTACGTGCGTTGGACCGTGATGGGAACGCCCAAGGGCATCGTGCTTATCAAGCCAAGAATTCCTTCCCACGAGGCAGTCGTGGCAAAATCCCACGCGCGCATCTGGAGCAACTCCTGCTCTTCATAACCCAACAACGAGCAAGCAGCGGGATTTACGTCAATAATCCGGCCATCGAGGTCAGCGACGAAAACGGCCTCCGCGATCTGCGCAAGCAACTTTTCCGTGAGTTGCAACCGAGTCCTACATTTGTCAAGTTCGCTCCGGAGTCGCTCGAGTTCGAGGGGCAGTCGGTCGGGCGCTGTCTCAGCGCCTTTAGCCGCCTTGGAGCTGCTGTTCATAGCCCATTGTCGACCGTAATCCGTAGCCCGGTCAAATTTCAAGAGATCATCGAACAGATCACGCATCTAGCGGGAGTTGCGATTGAACGTAAGCTGATCCAGGAAGCTCTGCGGCGGAGCGAAGCGTACTTGGCCGAAGCTCACTCTTGACTCCCTATCGGCTCGATCGAGACTTCCTGCATGGCATCGGTTCATGATCAAACTGCCGCGCCGCGGGTTCCTGCCATCCTTGGTCTGATCGGGAACACTCCCATGGTGGAGATTACTGGGATCGACTCCGGTCCTTGTCGATTATTTGTGAAGCTGGAGAACCAGAATCCTACCGGCTCTATCAAGGACAGAATGGCTCTGGCGATGGTAGAAGCTGCCGAACGGGACGGCAATTTGCTACCGGGAGGAACGATTGTGGAAGCGACGGCCGGGAACACCGGTTTGGGATTGGCTCTAGTCGCGGCAGCAAAAGGTTACCAATTGATTCTGGTCATCCCTGACAAGATGTCGCCGGAAAAAATCTTGCATCTCCGTGCCTTGGGAGCAAAAGCCGTCATTACCCGCTCAGATGTGATAAAAGGCCATCCAGAGTATTACCAGGACCTGGCGGAAAGAATCGCCGCTGAAACTCCCGGCGCATTTTACGTAAATCAATTCAAGAACCCGGCAAATCCTCTCGCCCACCAAACATCCACAGGTCCCGAGATCTGGGAACAGATGCACCATGACGTCGATGCCGTAGTGGTGGGAGTGGGATCCGGCGGTACGCTGACCGGGCTGAGCCGCTTCTTTGCCAGAGTCCAGCCCGATTGTGAAATCGTGCTTGCCGATCCAGAAGGCTCTGTGTTGACCGGCTATATCCGGGAAAAGCATATCGGCATGGCAGGATCCTGGTTAGTCGAAGGTATAGGGGAAGATTTCGTCCCCGAAATTGCCGATTTGTCCCGCGTCAGAAAGGCCTATTCTATTCCTGATAAGGAAAGCTTTGCAGCAGCCCGGGAGTTCCTGCGTGCGGAAGGCATCTTCGGCGGTTCTTCCTCAGGCACTCTGTTTGCCGCAGCCCTGCACTTCTGTCGAGAGCAAAGCAATCCTAAACGTGTGGTGACCTTCGCGTGTGACAGTGGAAACAAGTATCTCTCCAAAATGTACAACGACATCTGGATGGCCGAACAGGGGTTCCTTGCCCGAAAACAATATGGTGACCTGCGCGACCTCATCTCCCGTCGTTATCAGGATGGCAGCGTTGTTACCGTAGGCCCATCGGATACGTTGCTGACAGCCTTTAACCGGATGAGGATCGCGGATGTCTCGCAGGTTCCAGTACTGGAGAATGGCGAACTTGTGGGTATTCTCGATGAGTCAGATGTGTTGGTCCGTGTCCAGGATGGCGGCGGATCTTTCGGCGAACCTGTATGCACCGCGATGACAGATCGCCTCGAGACATTGCAACCCTCCGACTCGCTTGACGCCGTACGCAAAATTCTCGATAGCGGGAAGGTGACTATCGTGATGAATGGAACGGAGTTTGTCGGACTTATTACTCGCATTGATCTCCTGAACTATCTACGGCGAAAGGTTTAAATTGCATGTCGAAGGAAAAACCTCAGGGATTTGCAACCAGAGCCATCCACGCCGGGCAGCCACCGGACCCGACCACCGGCGCGATCATCACCCCGATCTATCAAACATCGACTTATGTCCAGCAAAGTCCCGGCGTGCACAAAGGATTCGACTATGCCCGCTCCATCAATCCTACCAGGCTCGCCTACGAATGCTGTGTAGCCGACCTTGAGAACGGTGCCCGCGGGTTTGCCTTCGCGTCGGGACTCGCGGGGATGGCAACCGTCTTGGAATTGCTTGACTCGGGCGCCCACGCGATTGCCAGCGATGACCTGTATGGCGGCACCTTTCGGCTGTTCGAACGCGTGCGGAGGAGATCCGCTAATCTGGACTTCACGTTGGTCGATCTGACCAATCTCTCCGACCTCAAAGGCGCCATCAAACAGAGCACACAAATGATCTGGATAGAAACGCCATCCAATCCACTATTGAAGCTCATCGACCTGGAGGGCGTTGCTCGATTCGCGGCTGAAAATAAACTTCTATCGGTTTGCGATAATACCTTCGCCAGTCCATGGATCCAGCGACCATTAGAAGTCGGATTCGACATCGTGCTGCATTCGGCGACAAAGTATCTCAACGGGCATTCTGATATCGTGGGTGGCGTAGTGGTGGTTAGCGATCGGCCCGAATTAACTCCCGTGATCGATCGGCTGGCGTTCCTCCAGAATGCGGTAGGCGCGGTGGCCGGGCCGTTTGATAGTTTCCTGGCCATGCGCGGCTTGAAGACTTTAGCTCTCCGTATGGAGCGACATTGTACCAATGCGCTCTCTCTTGCGACTTGGCTCGAACAACACCCAAAAGTTCGGAGGGTTCGCTATCCGGGACTTCCCTCTCATCCACAGCATGAACTCGCCAGGCGCCAGATGCACGGATTCGGGGGCATGATCACAATTCACCTCGATTCGGATCTCGCGGGTACTCGACGGTTCCTTGAGCATACGAAGCTTTTTGCGCTTGCCGAAAGTCTTGGCGGAGTAGAGAGCCTCATTGAACATCCGGCACTCATGACCCATGGATCGATCCCAGCCGAGCAGCGTGCCGCCCTGGGTATCGACGATACACTCGTACGGCTCTCGGTCGGAGTGGAAGATTTGGACGATCTGTGTGAAGACGTGGCCCTGGCGCTCGATCAGATTTGACAGCGCGGCTCCGGCCTCTTCCATCGTCCTGGGATCGCCCGTCAAACGCGCGAAAAGACGCGAAAAGAAATTGGAAAGGTTTGCGCGTAAATTTCGTCGATCACCTCTGTTGGCTACGATTTCGGCGAGCTCAGTCGAAGAGTAACGGGAAGAGCGCGGCCGTAATTGCTCGGACGGTCAAATGTTGCTTTCGATGTCCAAATCGCGTTAATTCGCCCCGGTACTTTTTCCATGTTTCAAATTCTAACGATTGCAGTAGGTCATTTATTGATTCTTTCGTTGGCGCTTTTCGGTTTGCGGCTCTTGCACCGTTATATATCGGGCAGGTTCATTCGCTGCAGTGTCCATTGTCCAACTCAGTTAGCGGCCGAGGGCCAATACGAGGCGCCGCCTCGCGGATGGGACGCCCTGTTTTTGATTATTCAATTGAGCATCCCCCGCCTGATATTTCTCACAGCGATCATTGGATTTTATCAAATTCTTATTCATGATTTCGGGTTTCGATCAACGATTTCCACTTGGTTCAGCAAGCCTGGCTGGGAATGGAAATTGCCTGTTGCCCTCACAGTAGGCGTTTTAATTAATCTGATTGTTACT
>DASXBV010000143.1:0-1525 GCA_036491515.1 Chthoniobacterales bacterium | reverse complement strand
GTGAACGATCCGTAACCCTCTGCACATGTAACGTACGAGATCGCCTCGTCCACTGTAGTAGGTGTACAGCATGCGGCCGCACCGGCGGCACCTCAGGAGGCCGGTCAGTAATCCGTGGCCCCCGCGGCCAGCTTTCCGGTTGCTCCCTGTTCGCATGAAATTGTTCTCGCTGAGAGTTTTCTGATTTCGTTCAAACTGGTCCCACGTAATATAGCCTGGATGGTGGTCCTTTATCAGAACGCCCCATTCTCCGATGGGCTTTCGGTGACCGACGGTCTTCTTCGCTCTCCCGTTGACGACCGTGGTTCGGGATTCCGTCTTGCCAAACGCGTATGCGCCCGCAAATACTGGGTTGACCAGAACCTGAAGGACCGTGTGGTACACCGGCGCTCTCCACTCTACTTTTGAACCGAACGGGTCAGGGTGATGGACAGGCAATTGAATTCCTTGACTCCGGAACTCCATCAGGACCTGGCGGGCGCTGCCAAGGGCCGCGAAGCGCTCGAACACCGAGCGGATTGCCTGTTGGACCCGGCGATCCGGATCAATCTCGATCTCACCGCTGGGGGCCCAACAGTATCCCGCCGGCAAGTTGCACTGAAATTCGCCGCGGCGGGCCTTTTGGCGCATCGCCTCAAGAGATCTCTGCCGGAACAAATGAAGCTCGAACTCATTCATGGTACCCTTCAAACCGAGAAGCAATCGGTCGTTCGGTGAGCGTGGATCGTAAACTCCTTCCGGATCGATGACAATGGCGCCGACGAGTCCACACAGGTCGATCAGATGATGCCAGTCCCGGCCATTCCGCGCCAGGCGCGACGCTTCTATGCAGAGGATGGCTCCGATTTGGCCTCCACAAACCTCCGCGACCAAGCGTTGAAAGCCTGGGCGTTCGACCAAGCCCGACCCCGATTTCCCGAGGTCATCATCAATCGTAATGACGTCATTGAAGCCAAGCTCGCGGGCATAGTCGGCGAGCCCATATTGGCGGCGCTGGCTTTCGAGATTGTGCACAACCTGGATGGGCGTGGATTGCCGGACGTATACTATGGCGCGGCGGCGGAGATGATCCGGCGTGATTTTAGTCAAGGCAGTTTCCTCCCTTGCTGGGGGTGGTCAGCTTCGGCAACGCTCAGTAGAAGGTCTGCTAAAACCTGTTCCAGCTCCCGCTGTCTCTCCACAGGAACTGGCATAGGGTCGTCGAATTGAGGCAGCAATGACAATTGCCGCGGAGGTGCTTGGGTCTTCTTCAGCATGATGTCTCCTCAAAAGAAAGTTCGCGTCTCTGAAAACGCGCTTACGGAGACTTTAGACCATCAAGCAGCGCACGCAGTTCCGCCAACGCGCGCAGCCCGACGACCGGATTACCAATCTCCATCGAAAGACAGAGCCCGGCTTCCGTCATCCAACGCGGGATGCTGAGTACGATCCCGTCCGGTGCTTCGCAATGCAACTCCTCGAGACCGGTGATCGTAGCGGTTTTAACGAGCTTCAATTTCGAGCCGAAGAGCGGGTGCCAGGGATA
>DASXBV010000142.1:0-13274 GCA_036491515.1 Chthoniobacterales bacterium | reverse complement strand
AGAAGATGACAAATGGCTGAATCTTGCTCCTCTGGAATTCGATGATTTTGTCTCGTCGGCAGATCTCATGGAATTTTTAGAGGCCGACAGCCCGGCACTGCGTGGTATCAAGTGGGTGTTTCATCTGGGGGCTTGTTCGTCTACCACCGAACGGGATGTGGGATATTTAATGGAGAACAATTATCGATACACGAAGATCTTGTGCGATTGGGCAGTGTCCCACAGTGCTCGATTCGTCTACGCTTCCTCGGCCGCGACTTATGGCGACGGATCCAATGGGATGATCGATGACGAGGCAAAGATTGAATCGCTGCGACCATTGAATGCCTACGGCTATTCAAAACAACTATTCGATCGTCACGCGAAACTGCGCGGCCTCTTTTCCCACATCGTCGGCCTCAAGTATTTTAACGTCTACGGACCAAATGAATGGCACAAAGGCGAGATGAGGAGCCTGGTAAATAAGGCGTTCGAACAGGTACGCGAAAGTGGCAAGATCAAGCTTTTCAAAAGTTACCGGCCAATGTTCGGAGACGGCGAGCAGAAGCGAGATTTTTTGTACCTCAAGGATGCCGTCGATATGACCATTCATCTTGCGGTAACCCGAAGCGCTAACGGTCTCTTTAACGTCGGTTCGGGAGAGGCACGGACATGGATCGATCTCGCAAACGCCGTCTTCGCAGCCCTTTCCCTGCCTGCGCAGATCGAATTTATCGAAATGCCGGAGCCGATCCGCGAAAAATATCAATACTTTACGCAGGCCAGCATCGAAAAGCTAAAGGCGACAGGACACCATGGTCCCAAGTTTAGCCTTGAGGAAGCCGTCGCCGATTACGTGCAGAATTATCTCGTGCCGCATCGGCACTTGGAAGTTTAGCGCCGAAGCGTCCCGCTTTGCCGTGCGCCCTTCGGGGCCCCTTGCCGGGTCGTTTTCCCGGGGTTGAAACTGGGTTGAAACCAGGTTGAAACCCTGGGCGAGACGGCGCACTAATTGTAAAATTCATTGTGCAACTCGGGCAAATCAGAGCAAACTAAATCATGTCTCTTAGCGAGCGAGCGGCGAAAGCGGCGAAAATTGCCGAGGAGCCGCAACTGTATAAGGTTTGTGAGTCGTGCGATTCGATTGTGACAAGGCGAGTCGCAACATGCCCGAGTTGCCACGGCTACCGTTTCAACGAGGAGCCCGACGCTGTAATCCGTCAGGCCAAGATGCTTGGCTCCAGAGAACAGCGTAGCGTAGTGACGGAGGATCTACTTTAGACAATTCCCGGGGTTCTTGACTTCCCGAACTCTCAGCCTCCGTCATCCCTTCCTCAGCGGCGGAACTCTGATTCGAGAGCTAGCGCCGCGGCACCGATGATTCCGGCATCATTGCCGAGCGTCGCCGGTACGACATCGAGTTTTTCCCAAAATGTTCTTTCACAGCGGGTTCTGATCGTTTGGCGGATATACCCGAACAATCGTTCGCCCGCATTGGCGACACCGCCCCCGATGACAATCCGGTCCGGATTGACCAGCCAGATTAGATTCGTGAGACCAACCCCGATCTTGAGCCCGATGTCCGCCCAAACCTTATCGGCTAGTTCATCCCCTTCATCGGCCGCTTTAGTCAACTTCTCCAGTTGCACGTCTTCATCAGACAACATTTTCCCGGCCTCCGCATAAATTTCTTTGGCCCGCGCCGAAATCTGGCGGTGTCCGACGTAAGCCTCCAGAGCCCCCTTATTGCCATATACAAAGTCGACACCTTTATAATCGATCGACGTCTGACCGATCTCGCCGGCTACCCAGGTTGCCCCGCGGTACAATCGCCCATTCAAGATCAGCGCTCCGCCGACCGCCGTTCCGAGCGTCACGCAAACCACGTTTGGCACCGATTGACCTGCCCCGTATTTCCATTCGGCATACGCCATCGCCTTTGCATCGTTTTCCAAATTGCCAACAAGGCCGGTCCGCTCCATAATAATGCGCCGCAACGGAATGCCATACCATCCTCTCACATTGGTTAGATTCACCACGATGCCTTCCACCGGATTAATGATCCCCGGCACTCCAAAACCGACCGCCTCAGCGTCGGGGTGTATGCTTTTCAGACGCAGAATTTCTTGAACAAAGGCGTCGATTAGCGCTGCGGTATCTCCGTCCTGCCGAGTCACGATGATCTCGCCTCTGGTGATGATGCTGCCATCCCTTATAACGCCTGTCTTGGTACTTGTGGCGCCCATGTCAAAGCCGATTGCGGTGGAGGTGCTCATGATGAATTGAAATTTCTTAGCGCGATTATGCGCAAGCCTTCAAGAGTGAGATCCAAATCGACGATTTGCAACTCCGGAAGTTTAGCTGCAATTAAATCAGCATAACTCCCAGTAGCGATGATCCTGACTTTTCCGTCCAATTTCGCGACAATTTCGGTTACGATCTGGCGAACTAATCCGCGGTAACCATAAATCGCGCCCGCGAGCATTGCATCCTTTGTGGTTTTACCGATCGCGTTCACTGGTTCTGCGAGATCGATTTTAGGCAAGAGGGCAGTGCGTTGATACATGTAATCCGTCATCACACCAAGTCCGGGAGCAATTACTCCCCCTTCATACACTGCCCCAGCGGAGAGGATATCAAACGTAACTGCTGTCCCGAAGTCGACTACGATCGCGGGAGAACCGTAACGGGTGACGACGCCTACGGCGTTGGCCAGACGGTCCGCACCAATCCCCCGGGGATCCGAAAAATCGATTCCAACCCCCAGGTCAAGGTCGGAGGTTACCTCCTTCATTCGAACACGGAAGAGGCTCCGAAAAATCGAGGTTTTTTTGGGAACAACTGATCCGACAAGCGCATGATCAAAACTCCATTGCCGAATTGCGCGTTTGACAATAGGTATCGACATCGTCTCCGTGCGCATCACCTTTCTAGCGAGCAGCTTCTCTTCGTCCGCGAGGGCGAGCTTGGTCGAAGTATTGTTTAGATTGACCAGAAGAAATTTTCGCATGTCGAGCGGCCCCCAGCTGTGCCTGAAACTATACCACAGGATATCGCCCGGACGGTAAACCGCAGATTCCATAGATTCCACAGATGATTGCGGTCGAGGAGTTAGCCTTGAACCTTTTTCTGCGAAGATTCCGTACCTAAATAATCTGTGTAATCGGCGTAATCTGCGGTTAAAACCTTCGGTTGCAGCTGCGCCGTGCCAATCGCGGTTGCCGCGACAAAGTATCCTACCTAAGTTTGAGAATGCTTCACCTTACCAATCGGCCCCGCCGGCTCCGTTCGACCGACACAATAAGACGAATGGTTCGGGAAACTCGTTTGGACATTCATCAGTTAATCTATCCCATCTTTGTTTCTGAAAAGATCTCCGACCGATGCGCTATAGAGAGTATGCCAGGTGTTGCTCAACTCTCTGTGAGCGCGCTGAAGGCTGAAGCCGGATCGATTGCTCGGCTCGGAATTACCGCCGTATTACTGTTCGGGATTCCTGAGCAGAAAGACGAGCATGCATCCCAGGCTTACGCGGAGAATGGCGTCGTTCAACGAGCGATCTGTGCGATCAAGGATGCCGCACCGGATTTGCTCGTGATCACAGACGTCTGCCTTTGCGAGTACATGTCTCACGGCCATTGCGGTGTCGTCGCCGTTGAAGGGGGCCATTATCATGTGCTGAACGACGCATCCGTTGAGCTTCTAGTGAAGACGGCAGTCAGCCACGCGGTTGCGGGTGCAGACATTGTCGCTCCGAGCGATATGATGGATGGCCGGATAGGCGCTATTCGGACTGCGCTCGATAGCCACGGATTCACGAACGTCCCGGTAATGAGTTACGCCGCAAAATTTTGTTCCACGTTTTATGGCCCGTTCAGGGAAGCCGCCGAGAGTGCGCCTCAGTTTGGTGACCGCCGCACCTATCAGATGGATCCAGCGAATGCGTTGGAGGCGCTGCGCGAAGTCGCTCTGGACGTAGAAGAAGGAGCGGAACTACTTATCGTAAAACCAGGACTGCCATATCTGGATATTCTTTGGCGCGTAAAGGAGCGCTTCGAATTACCGACAGCGGTCTATAACGTGAGCGGTGAATATGCGATGGTTAAGGCCGCAGTCGAGAGGGGTTGGCTGGACGAAAAACGTGCGGTCATCGAGATGATGACCGGGTTCCGGAGGGCTGGCGCCGATATGATTATTACCTATTGGGCAAAAGACCTCGCAGGTTGGCTAACGGAACAGCGGTAGGGACGCGCGCCCGCGCGATCCGGGTACGCGTGGAAATCTTTGGAGGGGGAGTCGCTTGCGACTCCCTGGGCGTTACCAGCAATGGCCCTCCAGGGCCGCCGATACGCCCACGCGCGTTAACATAAGGGAAGCCGTGCAAATCCCTTCCCTGAGACTCAGCCGAGCGTTTTAACCTGGTCTTAACCTGGTTAAAACCCGGTTCGTGTTTAGCGCTGTAAACAGGTGCTCCGGACGCGGAGCGCCGAAGGCGCGATACCAAGATACATGCCCACCTCAAGATTAGCGGGAAGGGTACAAGGCCTGCGCCCCGAAAAATGACTAAACGCCAAACGACTCTTTTTGGATGGCACTCCGGCGATGACTCTGCGTAGGATGCACTTTCAATAAGAAATGAAACAGATTGCTCTTTCCCTCCTCGTGATTGGTTGCTTTTTCCATGGTGTCTCTCCGCTACCCGCCTCTGCCGGCACCACCGATTACGCGCTAATGTCAGCAACGCCCTACAATTCGGAGATCGCTCTAGCCAGAGCCCGACTCGAGAAATTCCTTTACAAGGCGAACGCAAAGCAAAAGGCGATTCTGGCGCAGACGCCGGTCGTGGCAGTTGAGGCAGCCGTCCTGAGAGCCGATGAAACCGGTCCACTTCTTCGAAAGATAGAGAGCGGCCAATTAGGCAGAACCGGAGCATATCCTGCAGATCAGGCCAGTCGTATGGTCGCGTTTCTCCTCTTGTTCGACAGCCGTACCGGGCAGTTGATTTCCGACGATGGTGTTCTCGTCCTGGATACTCCTGACCGCGGCAAAGTCGGTGTTTTTGAGGGCGTCTCAGCTCTCTATATCGGGAAGGGCTGGTAAGTTCCTACTTTAAAAACCCGCCCGTCGCTTGCAATGGGTTTAGCGACCCGACTGGAGTAATCCAGACTGCGATCGCTTTGGCGGCCGCAAAGTTCAACGGCAGCTCGCCTGAAAACTGTCCGTTTCCACCACTCAACTTTAATGAAACGAGATCCAGAGCCACAAAACTATGGGCTAATTTTCGACCGCGATTCTCGCCTGCGCGTACATCAGAACTCACATCCATAGCTAAAGGAACAATGTGCGCCTCGATTTCCTTCGGTCCGGAATTTTCTGAGTACACTATTCGGGCGATTCCGTTCCTGATTCTGACATTTAACGTCCCGGCAGATCGATCGTCAGAATTCGGCAATGGGTTTCCCCATCCTCTCCACTCCTGTCCATTGAGAACAAAGCCCGGCGTGTATACCGATGATATCCCCCAAACGGTAGAATAGGTTCGCTGCCGGGCAGTGTATTCCGGCTTGGCGAACCGGTCTTTCCAACCCAGATCATCCCAGTAGTCGACATGAAAAGCCACCGGCACAATCTCTTTCCAGAGCCGGCCATCGGTTGTCAGCTTGCTGAGCCAGGATTCCGCCGGCGGACAGCTACTGCATCCTTCAGAAGTGTAAAGCTCCAGCAAGGAGACTTTTTGAGGCCCGCTTTGCAGGGCCGTTTCAGCATGTGCGGAAACAAGAGTCAGGAAGGCAACGAGCCACAAATTTCTCATACGAACGTAGATCCTGCTAAGGAGAGTTTTATTCCGGGAGAAAGCTCTGGTGAAGAACTCAAGCACTCAAGAATGGTGCATGCGAAATTCGGCGCGAGACTGTTGGTCCCCCCTGAGTTCATGAGCTCATGAGTCCTTGAATTCTCGAGTTCTTGAGTGCTTGAGTGCTTGAGTTCTTAATGTTAGTCCTAACCTTGAACGATGATCATCCCTCCAGAGCAGCCGCCTGAGCGAACAATCACGATCAGTCAAACGTCACACTCCTGGATCTCCGGCCAACTCGCACGCGCGTGGGGCAATGGCACCTTCACTCGGTTCAAACCGTTTGAGCAATTCTGTTACGCCGCTGAACAACACGACATCGGATTTCTTGACTGGGAAAGCCAACCGACTTTGAACGTGAAGACCGGCTTGCCGTACACGTTCGACGAACTTCCGGAAGCAATTCATTTCGACATTTGGCACAAAGGAATTTTTCAGCTCATGCCGGTCTGCTATTATGCCTCCCTGGTTGTCTCACTCCATTTCTGCAACCTGTGCCGGCGATTTCATCAAAATCGGTCGGATGCTGATTACCCTGGGGTCGATCATTTCCTCACCACACAGACGCAGCATCAAAACAAGGCGCGCGAAAGATTGCAACACGATCCGCTGCTTAAAAACGCTGTTTCCTCCGAGGTGCTTGCTTATCATTGCGATCTGATCGCTGTTTGGGACTTGCTTTCGCTGGAACTCTGCCGAGGTCGATCCGCAGAGTTCAAGCTCCCCCATGTCCCGATTTGGGGCGCCAAACATGTGGACCTGTTTCTGCGTCAGAGAGACAAAGCCGACAGTATCTGGGAGGTTGATCCTTGGCCATTCGCTGGAGAATCCCTCACCGCGTTCTGCGAGGGACGAGTTGTTAGTCAGAGGTTCACAGACACTGAAGAAATGAGAAGGGCTTTTTGCAATGGCGATCGTGTCACCGTGCTGTTTAACCTGGTCCGAGCAGGGTCACGCTCCCGCGGATAACGCATTACGCTACATTCCTGAATGCCGGTCGCGCGGAAGGGCGACTCTCCCAGGCGCCGTTCCTTTGATGTTTGCGATTCACTCGTCGCAGAGCGGTATTGCGAGCGAGTTCGAGAATCGGCCCCGGAAATCGACGGCAACCCTCGAGGGCTTCGTCGAACGCCTTCACGAAATAGCCGACTTCTTTCTCGCTAATCATGAGCGGAGGCAGAATTTTGATGACATCCATGTTGTGGCCAGCGACTTGCGTCAGAATCCGATGCCGACTCAACAAGGGGACGATCACGAGTTGCGCAAAGAGCCCGTGATCGATCCTATGCAGAATCCGCCACGCCAATTTCAAAGCCAGCTGCGGTGGTTCCTGGAATTCTATAGCGATCATTAGCCCCTTTCCGCGCACTTCTTTTATCAGCGAGTGCCTGCTCTGGAGCCCGGCCAGTCTTTCCATCAGTTTTTTGCCCATGACCTCTGAATTCTCAATGAGCTTCTCACTTTCCAAGACGTCAATTGCCGCGAGCCCACAGGTCATGGCGAGGTTGTTCCGACCGAACGTGCTGGAGTGAACGACTGCCCGGTCCAGCCGACTAAACACCTTCTGGTAAATCACGCGTCTGGTGACAATGGCCCCGCAAGGCACAAAACCACCGCTTAAACTCTTCGCTACCGTCACGATGTCAGGCTCGAGATTCCAATGTTGAAATGCCCACCATTTTCCGGTACGGCCCATCCCGGTCTGCACCTCGTCGCAAACCACCAGCGATCCGTAAGTCCGACAGAGCGCCTGGGCTTTCTGGTAGAAATCGTCCGCAGGATAGTGTACCCCCTTCCCTTGCACCGGCTCGAAGAGAAACGCTGCGACATCCTTTTTCTTCAGAAGCCGTTCCAGCGCCTGGAGGTCGCCCAGACGAATACGTGCGACGTCGGCTAAAAAAGGCCCGAATCCTTCCTGAAAATTACGGCTGCCAGTCGCGGAAAGTGCACCGTAAGTGAGACCGTGATAGCATCCTTTTAAGCTGACTATCTTCGACTTGCCGGTCGCCGCGCGAGCGAACTTAATTGCACCTTCAATCGCTTCCGTTCCGGAGTTACAGAAAAACACGGCTCCCAGATGGTGAGGCATCTTCTTCAGCATCGCCTCCGCGAGCAAACCACTCAGGAGCGAGCAATCGAGTTGCACCATGTTAGGCAAATCCAAGTCGAGCGCGTCCCGAATCGCCTTTTTAATGACCGGATGATTCCGTCCCATGTTGAACACGCCGTAACCGCTCAGAAAGTCGAGGTAAGCCTTCCCGGCGCCGTCGTACAGAAACGCTCCCTCCGCGCGAACGTAAACTTTATCGAATCCAGTGATCCGCAAAACCTCTACCAGCGTTGGATTCAGGTACCGGCTATGCAAATCGTAATTTTCGCCCATTCTGGCGGCAACAAGACTTTTTAAATCGAATGACATCGGTCGTAAACGCCTCAACTAAAGCGGAATCGGCTACAGCTGAATTGAGCGGGTAAAATTCCGGGAACGATTGCACGGGAAGTCACCAAGGTACAGTAAGAATGATGCCTCACAGATGAAGAGGATCAGGAATGTAGAATAGGTGTCTCGCCTGTTCTCTTGCCAGCTGCCCAATAATCTTTGCTGGCTTCTGTGTATGACCTGGCCCTTGTTCCGATTGTTTGTTACATAGCGGTCGATACCTTAATGATGGTGCAGTTTATCGACCCGTGGACCGTGGGACTCTATTGTGCCGCAGCAGGTGTGATCGTCCTCCTGGTCCGGATAATCCGCTATTTTCTACAGCAGACGGTTTACGTTGAGCCGGTTGATACTCTACTCACGGCCACCGAACAAAGATTCTACGAGGCGCTCGATACGGCGGTCGACGGCCGATTACTGATTCTTTCCAAAGTTCGCATCGCAGACCTTTTTCACGTCACCAGCGCAAGCAATTCGGCCAGACATCGCGTCTTTCGCTCGATCGCTTGCAAGCACGTAGACTTCGTTTTGGCCGAGGCGGACAACCTTCGTCCGCTGGTTGCCATCGAGTTGGACGATTCTTCCCACCAAAGGGCCGACAGACGGTTGCGAGACAAACTGCTGGACGACCTCTTTCAGAAAGCCGCGTTCCCGCTCCTCCGATTCCGAACCGCCGCCACCTACAGCCCAAGGATGATCGAAGAAAGGTTAGAACAGGTGGTGAGAATTTAAGTCTTCAAGACTTAAATTCTGCGATCGTTTTGAGAAACGCCGCCATATACTTCTCCGCTTTAATCTCGCCGACTCCTCGAATGCGCCTGGCCGTTTCGATTGAATTTGGCTTCAGCCGGGCAAAAGCCTTGAGGGTTTCGTCGGGAAAAATGACGAAATGGGGTACCCCACCCTGTTCTTGAGCCAGGGCAGCACGTGTTCTCCGCAAGGCTTCGAACAATCCAGGATCAAATGGAATTTCATCGTCCGGCTCGCGAACAAGTCTCTTTCCTTGTCGCGATCCGTATTCCTCAGGCCAGACCAAACTGAATGAGGCGAGATTCTGCATCACCGCCACGCCTGTATCCGTCAGGCCTATCATCGGGTACTGACCACCAGTGGAATAAATGAGCCCCGCTTCTTCCAACTCCCGGAAAAGCTCGTGCAGGTAGCTGGAGGATTTCTGTTTCAACAAACCGTAAGTCGTCAGCTCGTCCAGACGAGCATCCAGAATCTCTTTCCCCCGACTGCCAACCAGCACCTGGATTACCCGGTAGCGTCCGAAGCGCGGCACAAATCCTTCCTTAGTTCGGTAACACATTCGAGCAACGGCACTGAGCGCTTTGCGAACCACTAAGAGTTCTTCTTCGGAAGGTGGTCGGAGGTGCTGTCCGCGCACGCTAGAACATCGGTCGCACGCCCCGCAGTTCGTGAATCCAGTGTCTCCAAAGTATCGTAAAATGATCTTCTGACGACACTCCCGACCATATGCGTACTCGACCATGGCCTTAAGCTTGGCCCTGTCCCGCTTCTCCTTTTCTCGCAAGGCTGCCGTATCAATCGGAAGTTGGAACGGCTGGAGGTTTCTTTGGAGCAATCGGGTGCCGCGAATCCGTTTCCCTGGAATGTCATAGCGGTCGATCACGCCATGGCGGTCGAGAATGGTGATGGCTGAGTGTACTGCCATCTCGTTGCTCTCTTGATCGAGTCGAGCAGCGAGATCCTGAATCGATCGCACAATCTCGCCTTCCTCATTCGCTAGATTCCGCAAAAGCAGATAGACAGTCCGGATGAGTTCGACCGACGGATTGCTTCCGTTGATGAAGAATTCCTGAATCCGAGTATCGGCATAGTTAAAGAGCAGTTCGCATTCCGCAGATTCACCATCACGCCCGGCTCGCCCAGCCTCCTGGTAGTACGCTTCCAGCGAACCTGGTATTTCAAAATGAACGACGAACCGAAGATCCGCGCGATCGATACCCATCCCGAACGCATTCGTGGCGACGACGACGTCGCAGTTGTTTTGCGTGAAACGATTCTGGGCTTCTTCTCGAGCGGCGTCGTCAATGCCGCCGTGGTAACTAACGACCTGGATCCCGCCCGATTTGAGATATTCGCTAACCTGGTCGACCCGCTTACGTGTCGCACAATAAACGATTCCGGTTCGGTGGCGCCGGATCAATTCTCGGAGCCGACTGTACTTCTCCGACTCGCTCCCCGTCTCCATCACTTTGAATCGCAAATTAGGTCGTGCAAACCCGGCAACGAAAACATTTGGGTTCTCCAGTCCCAGGCGTTTGACAATATCCGTTCGGACCTCCGGTGTTGCCGTCGCGGTAAATGCGGCTACTTGAGGGCGCCCGAGTTCTTCGAGCACGGAACCAAGTCGAAAATAGTCGGGGCGAAAGTCGTGACCCCACTGGGATATGCAGTGGGCTTCGTCCACGGCGAACAACGCGATGGTCACCTGCCCCAGAGCTTCGAGGAAAGATCGGGTCCGAAACCGTTCCGGTGCTATGTACACCAGCTTGAACTCACCGTCCCGCATGCGACGGATGCGCTGGTGCTGCTCGGAAACCGAAATCGTGCTGTTAATCAGGGTGGCGGAGAGACCGCGCGCAACCAAAGCGTCTACCTGATCCTTCATGAGCGCTATCAGGGGCGAAACAACCACGGTAACCCCATCAAGAAGGATCGCTGGAAGTTGGTAACAAAGCGATTTCCCGCCACCGGTTGGCATGACCACAAAAACGTCCTCCCCGTTCAGGACCGCGGAGATGACCTCACCTTGCGGCTCTCTGAACTCGCGGAAACCGAAATATCTCTCAAGCGCCTGCTCGGGATCCATGGCCTCTTGTTGTCAGCTTAGCGCGGCTTAGCCAGAGGAAAAGCCATCGTTGCCTTAATTTAATCACATTTTTTAGCGATGTTTTAGAAAAGTAAAGCTGCCCGCTTCGCTGATTCTTCGAAACCATCATTGCTTCTTTGCGCTTTTGCTTTACATTTATGCTGTGAAAACCGTCGACTTTGCCGTCCAGCAAGCTCACCGGGCCATCGAAGCTCAGCGCCCTAAAGATGTGCCACTCGCTGATTTTCTCCGGACGGTCATCGATAGCTTCTCGCCGGAATCTAGCACAACTTCCGAGGAAGATGCCGCCAAGGCCCGCGTCCTCGCTAGAGGCGTCTTGGCTCGCAAAGAATTGGAGCAAGCCGAAGGTGGCTCATTGTCTTCCGATCAAGTTGCTGAGCTTCTTGGCCTCAATAAGCGCCAGTCCGTCGATTATCAGCGCAAGGAACGTCACCTGGTTGCCTGGAGAACTAGCACCGGCAAGTGGCGCTATCCCGCATGGCAATTCACAAAACACGGCATCCTGCCTGGAATCAAAGAATGCCTGCAGGCTTTGCAAACCGACAATGGTTTTGGTGCCGTCATATTTTTTTTAAGCAATCGATTTTCTCTGGGTGACAAGCGCCCCTTAGACCTCCTGCGCGAAGGAAAGATTAACGAGGCCCTGAGTGCTGCCCGCCGGCATCATCATCATGGCGCTTACTAACCCGCCTGACTCCCTTCAGGCGCACGAGCTTTTACTAGCTCAGGCTGCACCCGACTTGGTCAGAATCGGGGACACGAAATACCCAAACCCCGTACATTGGTCGAAACTTGGCTACAACCGGTTCGATTCTCCAGAGGCGCCCTATGGAATTTTCTACACCGCGGAGGATTTCGAGGCCGCACTGATCGAGGTATTCGGCGATGATTGGGTGACGACTCGGCGCTTCGAGGAAAGCGAGTTACGTCAGTTCAAAATCTACACAATTCGGCTCAAAAAAAGGTTCCGGGTGGTGGATCTCACCGGCGAAGGCCTCGCTCGGGCCGGGACAGACGCGAATATCTGCACGTCGCCTGAGTACACCATCACTCAAAAATGGGCGATAGCTTTCATGCAACATCGCCAGGAACCTCAAGGGCTGCGCTATCATTCACGACACAACCCGAAGAAATTTAACTATGCCTTATTCGGAACGGAAGGCGTTAAAGGCTGCCTGGAAGTGAAGTCCGAGATGTGGATTCTGGAGCATCCAAAGCTCTATACCATCCTCGACAAGTATGGCGTTGCCCAGGTTTGAGCAGGCACATTTCGTCACGATTGATGACGAGGATCGAACCGAAGTCCGAGCCGCGGCATTCTGATTACTAGCGGTAATCGCGGTTTCTCCGAAAAATTTTCTGACAAAATCTGAAACCCCCGGGTCGGGATGCATTTGTAATTGGTGAACTCCGGCGATCTGGCTCACAGAACCTGAGGCCATTCCCTGCAACTAAGAAGGTAAGACCAATGCACACGATCTCTTTTCCTATAAGCGCGGCCGCGTTCCCGCTGCACCAGGGAGTACGCCAACTCCTGGAAAACGCCCTGGAACAGGCGCTCTTAATCACCAATTACCATGGAGAAATTCTGTTTGCGACCCGGCAGACACGGCAATTACTACGTACATTCTTTGTTCAGCGCTCCGATTCAGTTGTTCCCAACGAGATTCTCAGCTGGTTAGTTGAAGGCGATGCGAGCAGACCTCTACTCGTTCGTCACCCCGACAAGGGTGAGCTTGAAGTCCATAATTTTCCTCTCTCGCCTTCCGGAAGCCTGTCGCTCATGCGGCTTGAACATAAGCAGGTCGACCGCGGGCCGAAGGCACTGCTGACTCTCGGGTTGACTGCGCGAGAAGCCGAAGTGCTTTACTGGATAACCGAAGGTAAAACCAATCCGGAAATCGCTATCATTCTGGATGCTTCTCCGGACACCGTGAAGAAACACGCCGCGAACCTTTACGCCAAGCTTGGGGTCCCGACCCGCACATCAGCGGCACGATGTGCTCTCTCGGTTCTTTTAGGGAACGCCTGAGGAGGAACGTGTCGGCGTATCGGCGTATCGGCGCGACAACGAAGCGGCCTAGAGGGGAAACGTGTCGGCGGGTCGGCGTATCGGCGTGTCGGCGTCTGGGGAATAAGAC
>DASXBV010000141.1:0-5861 GCA_036491515.1 Chthoniobacterales bacterium | reverse complement strand
TTTCCGAAACGACCCTGCAAGAACCGAGGTCACGGGTCACCGCGACACTCCTGACGGAGCGTCTCTTTATTTCTGCGCTCCGATTCGCGTTGATGATTCAAGCTGTTTGACCTGCCACAGCACTCCTGAAACGGCACCGGTGGAAATGGTGAAAATTTATGGGACAGCCAACGGTTTTGGTTGGAAACTCAATGAGGTGATCGGGGCCCAGATAGTGAGCGTGCCGGCGAAACTGGCAGACGCATCCGCCGAAAGGGCTCTCAGAGCCATTCTGCTCTGGTTGGGCGGTATCCTTGGATTCGTGCTGGTCGCGGCGAATATCATCGTGCTTTTATTTTTCGGCCGGTCCAGTTCTCGCTGACTTAGCACACTCGACGTTTTCAACGTGGCCCAGCGGTTGATGATCGACGAGATTGGCATCGACGGAAAATGATAACCGACCGACTTTCACCGTTCGCAAATAATGTGCTACCGTTCTCACCCAATTGATGGATCCGCAGATTCACACTGTCACAATTAACCTGGGCCCACGCTCCTACCCCGTCTACATCGGCGAGAGCCTGTTGGAAGAGGCGGGTCGACTCTGCCGGAAAGCCTCGCTCAACGGTCATGCGGCGCTGGTCACGGATACGAATGTTGGCGCTCTGTACTGTGAACAAGTATTGAAGGCTTTGGCAAACTCGGGATTCAAAACCTCTGTTCATCTCGTTAATGCTGGGGAGCTTTCAAAATCGTTCGAAGCCGTCGCGACCCTGTGTGAGGACTTTGCTCAACATGGCGTTAATCGGCAAAGTTTTGTGGTGGCTTTAGGTGGCGGTGTGGTCGGTGACCTTGCAGGATTCGCTGCGGCCGTCTATAACCGTGGCGTCCCCGTCATTCAGATACCGACGACGATAATGGCTCAAGTGGATAGTTCCATTGGCGGGAAAACCGGCATCAACTTGAGCGCCGGGAAAAATCTAGTAGGTGCTTTCCACCAGCCGCTCGCAGTTCTCGCTGACACGAGCACGCTCAAAACTCTTGGCCGCCGTGAATGGAATGAGGGCTTTGCGGAAGTGATCAAGTACGGCGTCATTCGAGAAAAGAGGCTTCTTTCTGCATTGCGAAATGGCCCACAACCGCTTCCGGACCTGGTCCAGCGGTGCGTTGAGATCAAAGGCTCTTTTGTCGCCGAAGACGAGAGGGAGACCACTGGGAACCGAGCCTTATTGAACTTTGGGCACACACTCGGCCACGCGATTGAAGCGACCGCAGGATATGGAGCGTTTCTTCACGGTGAAGCGGTTGCGCTCGGGATGGTTGCCGCGGCGCATGTGTCGGCTAAGCGGGCCGGTCTCCCGGAGGAAGATATCAAAGAGATAATGACGGCGATCAAACTGTTTGATCTTCCGACGCAATTGCCTCCAGAACTGTCGCGAAGCAAGATCCTGGAGAGGGTTTTTGCCGACAAAAAGTTCATCGACGGCAAAATTCGCTATGTAGTGACCCCGAAACTTGGATCCGCCTTGCTTGCCGATAACGTCACTATCCGAGACCTCGAGTTTGGTCTTCAAGCCATCGAACCATCACAAACGTGACCCGAAAAGAGGCTTTTATCGCCCTGAACATGGTCCCGCATCTCGGGCCGGTTCGCTTGCGACGTCTGCTCGACATCTTCGGTTCTCCGGAGAGAGTGCTGACAGCCGGGCGAAACGAACTCCAAGGTGTCGACGGACTGAATCAACCCCTCATTGACTCATTGGTGTCGTGGGAATCCGTCGTAAACCTGCAACAGGAACTCGTTCGTATTCAGGAATTTGGAGCAGTGATCGTGACTCTGGATGACGCGGAATACCCAGCCATGCTGCGGCAAATCCACGATCCGCCGACGGTCCTATACGTCTGGGGCAAGCTCGAGGCGAGAGATCATCACGGGATCGGAGTCGTCGGATCAAGACGGACCACCCACTACGGGTTGGAGTGCGCTAAAAAGCTCTCATATCAGATTGCCTATTCGGGGCTCACAGTTGTCAGCGGCTTGGCACGCGGCATCGACACGGCTGCCCACCAGGGCGCGTTAGCTGCAAAAGGCCGCACGGTAGCCATCCTGGGAACGGGACTACATCACGTGTATCCCGCCGAGAATCGAGCCCTGGCAGAAAAAATCGCTTCCTGCGGCGCTCTTGTGACTGAGTTCTCAATGGAAACGACTCCAGACCGTCAAACTTTTCCGATGCGGAATCGGATTATCAGTGGTTGGGGATTTGGCCTTTTAGTGGTGGAGGCAGGTATGAATAGCGGAGCACTAATCAGTGCTTCGCAGGCAGCAGATCAAGGCCGCAACCTTTACGCCGTCCCGGGACCGATTGATAGGCCTACTTCGCATGGCACAAATCGTCTGATACAGCAGGGTGCAAAGCTCGTGATGAGCGTTGATGATATACTCGAAGACGTTCAGACGCTGTTCCCCAAGGCGCCTGCGCTTTCCCCAAGCAAGCCGCTCGGCCTCGAAGGGGATCTCTTAAGAGTCTACGACTCAATTACCTCCCGGGAAACCTCCATTGACGAGATCATCCAACGCTCCGGTTTGGGAGCCGGCTCCGCAACAGCCGCATTACTTCAGCTGGAAATGCGACGCCTGGTGAAGCAGCTTCCTGGTAAGCTCTTCGTTAAACTATTGTGACGCGTTTTTGTTTGCTACTTTGCAGGTTGCCCTCTAATTTCCCGACCTCTGTGACAACCAATCCGTCTGGGCCGGTTGAGCCGAAAACTATAGGACATGGGAAAAACGCTGGTCATAGCAGAAAAGCCTAGTGTTGCACTCGATATCGCCCGCGCGCTCGGGAGATTCGACAAGCAAGGGGATTATTTCGAAAACGAACACTACATTGTTTCCTCGGCAATTGGCCATCTGGTCGAGCTCTGTATGCCTGGCGAGTTGGACAAAAAGCGGGGTAAATGGAGCTTCCAAAACCTTCCGATCATCCCGGATGAGTTCCAGCTCAAGCCGATCGAGAGGACGGAAAGCCGCTTCAAGCTGCTCAAGCGGCTGATGAAACGGGATGACGTCGACCTGATCGTCAATGCGTGCGACGCCGGCCGCGAGGGAGAACTAATTTTTCGCTATCTCATAAAACTCGCCGGGACCAGGAAGCGGCTCGAACGTCTTTGGCTTCAGTCAATGACTCAACCAGCGATCAGGTCTGCATTTGATCGACTGCGGACCGACGCCGAAATGATACCACTGGCCGAGGCTGCGGTCTGCCGGTCTGAAAGTGATTGGCTTGTGGGGATCAATGCCACCCGAGCCATGACGGCGTTTAACTCGAAGGTGGGAGGATTCCAGCTAACCCCGGTCGGCCGAGTTCAAACGCCGACGCTGGCAATTCTGGTTGAGCGAGAGGAACGAATTCGGTCTTTCGAGCCCCGAACTTTCTGGGAACTATTCGCTGACTTCGACGTTCAAAAAGGAAGTTACCAGGGCCGCTGGTTCGACGAAACGTTTGGCAAGGACGAGGACGAAGACCGAAGGGCAGAGCGCATCTGGGATCGCGCGAAAGCCGAAGTGCTTTTGGCGAAAGTTCTGGGGAAACCCGGTGAAATTAGCGAGGAGAAGAAGGCGACCACGCAGGCACCACCCCTTCTCTATGATCTGACCTCATTGCAGCGCGAAGCGAACTCGCGCCACGGATATTCGGCCCGGCGGACCCTGCAAATCGCTCAACAACTCTACGAACGCTATAAGGTCATTACCTATCCACGAACCGATTCGAGATATTTACCTGAAGATTATCTGGAAACGGCTCGGCAGGTTTTATCCAGCCTTGGTGATCCGACGTTGCAGACACATGCGCAGAAGGTGCTCCAGAACGGATGGTTGAAACCGAGTAGGCGAATATTCAACAACGCGAAGGTCACTGATCACAACGCAATTATTCCGACCGACCAGGTTCCGAGAAATCTCGACGAAGGGCAGCAGCGTATATTCGACATGGTCGCCCGACGCTTTGTCGCCGTTTTCCATCCAGTCGCTCAGTTCGAGGTTACTACTCGAATCACTCGCGTTGAAGGTGAGACTTTCAAGACCGAAGGACGGATCATCAAAGAGCCGGGTTGGTTAGCCGTTTACGGTAGAGAAGCGGCCAGCGACGAACAGATCGCTTCGATCGTTGATCTGGTACCAGGCGAACGGGCTCTCACGCGAAATGCTGAAATCAGGGAGAGCCAGACCAAGCCGCCTGCGCGCTATTCGGAGGCGACCTTGCTATCAGCGATGGAGAGCGCAGGCAAGCTGGTGGATGACGAAGAACTCCGGGAAGCGATGGCAGCGAAGGGATTGGGCACCCCGGCTACCCGTGCGGCGATTATCGAGGGATTGATCCAGGACGAGTACATCGCTCGAGAAGGAAGAGATTTGATCGCCACCGCTAAGGGAACCTCTCTGATCACATTGCTCCGAGGCATTGGCATTCACCTGCTCTCTTCGCCAGAACTCACTGGAGAATGGGAATATCAGCTGAAGCTGATGGAGCAAGGCAGGCTCGATCGATCAGTGTTTATGACGAAGATCAAGGATCTCACGCGTGAGATCGTGCACAAGGCGAAGAGCTTCGAGAGTGACGCCGTCGAGGGGAACTACGTTACGATCGATGCGCAATGCCCTAAGTGCGGCGCTATGCATCTGAAGGAGGATTATCGCACCTACCATTGCGAGAGCTGTGGGTTCCGGCTGTTCAAAAGCATCGCCAGCCGCCACCTGAGTCCGGAGGAAGTTAGTGAGCTCCTCAATGATCGCAAGGTCGGACCCCTGAACGGGTTTCGTAGCAAAACCGGCAGGCCATTCT
The DNA here is from genome assembly GCA_036491515.1 of Chthoniobacterales bacterium. Taxonomy (GTDB): domain Bacteria; phylum Verrucomicrobiota; class Verrucomicrobiia; order Chthoniobacterales; family JAFAMB01; genus JAFAMB01. Next base: position 1,038 of record DASXBV010000141.1, on the reverse strand, counting down.
CCGCGAGTTTGATCTTAAACGACGAGAACAAACCCGAGTTTGTATTTGAGAATAACGGAAATAGCGAACGGGTCGACGTAGATCCTAGCCGGCATGTGCCAGTTGGCAAATGCCAGGTCTGTGGTGCGGGGCAGGTCTACGACACCGGAACGGCCTATGTCTGCGAAAACCTGCCCAAGGGCAGTTGCTCCTTCAAAATGAGCAAAACCATACTGAAGCGCGAAATCCCCCAAGACCAGATGCGCAAAATGCTGATCGAAGGTAAGAGCGACGTTCTGAAGCGATTCATCTCGAAGAAAGGCCGGCCGTTTGACGCAACGCTCCGACTTCAGAATGGTAAGATCAGCTGGGAATTCGCAAAGCGGCCAGCACGCCGTGGAGGGAAGAATCACACAAAGGGCACGGAGGTAAGAGAAGGTCACTAAGGTTTCGGTAGGGACGCGCGGGAGCGCGTCCCCAAAACCTTCGTGACCTTCTCTGACCTTTGTCCCCCTTTGTGTGATTCTTCCCTCTGTAACGTGCTCCAGGCTTAAGCCGGTTGTCCAAGCTGTTCCTGTCGCGGCTTGGCATCTTTTACCGTCGCGTTCGTTTTCACCACAAGCGGTTTTGCGTCCACGTCCGGTGTCTTCTTTTTCAATGCCTGCTCAAGGAAGTGCGCTTGCGCGTCGACAACAACATCTCCGTCGATCGGTCTGCGAACATATGTAGGCCCCGGCCCCTGCTCTCTTGACTTCACGTTATCTCGCCAGTAGATGTCGAGCATTTGATCGATCTGCCCACGCAACTCCGGATCTTCGATCGGGAAACAGCTCTCCACGCGTCGAAAAAAGTTTCGCGCCATCCAGTCCGCGCTTGCCAGATAGACCTCGGGATGTCCGCCATTTTCGAATCGGAAAATTCGGCTATGCTCTAGAAATCTGCCGACCAAACTTCGCACGGTGATATTGTCGCTAACCCCGGGCACCTTTGACCGCAAACAACAAACTCCGCGAATCACAAGATCGATTTTGACCCCGGCTTGAGACGCGCGATAAAGGG
>DASXBV010000140.1:0-13136 GCA_036491515.1 Chthoniobacterales bacterium | reverse complement strand
GTATAGACGGCAGGGTGACCGACGCGTACTCCGCGCTCTTCGACCTCAGTTTTCGATTTCGCTCCGATGTCCAGGTAGAGCTCATGTACCTCCGGAATTTTGTCGGTCTCCTTATCGCGAAGATGAATTGCGATGTTTCCTATGACGCCTAAAACAGGGTCTCTATCCCCTAAGATTTGAACGCGTTTACCACGGGCGGTCGCCCGGTCGCTGCCGCCGATTCGAGTCACATACAGAAAACCGTCATCGGTGATGTTTTGAATCATGAAGCCGATCTCGTCCGCGTGCGCTTCGAGCATGATCCGCGGTGACGATTCGTCTCCGGCTAAAGTGGCCCAGGCGTTTCCGTAGGAATCGTTGTTGAGAGAATCCGCAAACTGTCCTACATAATTCATCCAGACTTTCTGGCCTTCGGACTCGAAACCTGTAGGGCTCGGCGTGTTCAGCAGCCTAAACAAAAATTCCTTCGCTTCGCTATTCATAAACTCAAGAGGTCCCAGAAAGTAAACGAAACTTCCGGCTTTTCATCCGTGAAAAACGTGTGGCCCTTGGGGGTTGCCTCCTTTGAAAGGACGCTTTACTTACCGAGAGCTCACCGGACGGCCCCTGCTCTGGTACTTTATCCGGCATTGCCAAGGCGACCAATTTAGGTTTAGATTATTCGACAGAGCGAGAAGCGTTGCCGCAGGAGGCAACTTCTTCATGTAGTAGTATGTATTTCGAACTAACAAGATTGAGAAACCTCATCTCAATCCGTCGTGGCTCTCTCTCCGTTATGCCCAAACCGATTGAATCTCTCCCAAACATCGGTCCCGAACTAGCGATACAACTCAACAAAGTAGGAATTACGAGCGCCGAGGAACTGGTGCGGCTCGGTGCAGTGACCGCTTGGCGGCGGCTGATGCGCACCGGACTTCGAGGCGAGGTCAATAGCCTTTTGGCCCTGGAAGGTGCCATCGAAGGGATCCGCTGGCACGAAATTCCGCTGGAAAGGAGACAGGAACTAAAGCAGCTCGCTGTTTCATATTCTCAGGGAAACTGAATAAATAACCGGCCCGCTCGTCGTCTACAGAAAGCACCGCGAGGGAGATTGATTTTCGCAATCTCCAGGCGGGTAAGAAGGGATCGCACCCCTTCAATCTCATCGAAACCGCAGTCTTCGATGTCGTTGTTTCGAAGCCAGTCGTGAATCGTTCGGCGTTGGATAGCGACAGGCAGTTTTCGCAGTTCCCGGATCGCGAGTTCTGCCTTGCTCTCCATAACCGGGACTTGAGATCGCACAAACTCTCCCTCCTTTCCGGCAATCTCGATCGTGCGCAACAGCGCGGGCTTAATAGACCGATCCATGAGCCGCTCGATTTCCGGAATCAAGTCGTGCCGGATGCGATTCCGGATCATTCGCCGGCTTAGATTTGTCGAATCTTCTCGGAACTTCAGCCGGAAAGCCGCAGCAAATTCACAAATTTCATCTTTCCAAACCTGGAGCAACGGATGGCGAAGCATTAATTGCCGGGGCCCAACGGTGACCAGGGATTCCGGCTTGATGGCGGCATTATCCAGCGGACCGCTGCCACGAAACAGATTAAACAGGAACGTCTCTACCTGTTCGTCCGCTTGGTGCGCAAGAAAGACCGATGAAGTCGAGAAAATTGCCGCGGCTCGGGCGAAGAATTGAAGTCGTGCTTCGCGTGCCGCCCCCTCGAGAGAACCGGTCCTGGGCAACTCCGCCAGGGTCTCCGCGTAAAGCGGCAACCCAAGACGATGACTGAGCCTGTAGACGAACCTGCCGTCTTCGAGGCTCTCGTCTCCACGGAGATTGTGATTCAGGTGGCAAACCACCAAGTGGCGAAATCCGATCATCGGAAGAAGATGCAGTAAGACGCGCGAATCCACGCCACCCGACACTCCGACTAAGTGCAACTCCTCCTTCGAATAGCAGGCGGTCGCCGCTTTAACTCGGTCAACCCAGTGGAAGCGAGTTGCGATATCCGTCTTTTGTCGCTGCCTCACAACATGTTTGGTGTTCGGCGTTCGACGTTCAGCGTTCGCGGTTCGGCGTTCGGCGTTCGGCGTCCGGAGTTCAGCGGGCGAAGGGCGCAGCTTTGCTTCTGCAATATCGAGCAAACCGGGACGATTCGCCTAAAGCGCCCAAACGTCAAAAAGCACCGAACGCTGAACGGCGAACGCTGAACGCCGAACGCCGAACGCCGAACGCTGAACGGCGAACGCTGAACGCTGAACGGCGAACGCTGAACGCTGAACGGCGAACGCCGAACACCGAACGCTGAACGGCGAACGCCAAACGCCAAACGCCAAACGTTAACGCTCTTTCGGGGACGCGACACCAGGCAAATTGTGAAACACTGCAAATGGAAATGCATCGAGATTCTTCAAGGGCAGCGAATCTATTCCGGCTTTAAGGTTGCGACCGGTCAACAGATCTACCATCGCGGGGAGAGCAGTATCGAAAAGCAGTTCGGTCTCTTTCCAGTCAAAGCCGGTTCCGGCCGCTCCCAAACGCGTGGTGAATCGCGGTACAATCACGAGAATCTTTTGTGAATCCATTTCCCGGGAAAACGCGACACAGCAATCGGCCAGCGCGCCGTTCGCGTAGTAAGAAGAATAACTGCCGCTCTCGAAAAGGGCCGGTGCCGCCCGCCGTAGGCGCAACAGCCGTGTGATGATCAACATCTTTACGCGGCCGTCATGCCAGGACTTAAAGAGTGCATCGGCGCTTTCATTCTGAATCTCCTCTAGAATCTGCTGATGAGAGCTGAAATCAACCGGGCGGCGGTTGTCGGGGTCAACCAGGCTGAAATCCCATAATTCGGTGCCTTGATAAATGTCCGGTACACCCGGCACCGTAAATTTCAGGATCGTCTGGGTCAGGGAGTTTAACATTCCATGCCAGGCTATCCGCGCGGCAGCGGGTTCGATCTTAGCGCGAAATGCGTGATCGGGTTTCAGCGATTCGCCGACAAATCGGGCCACAGCGTTTTCCCAATCTTCGTTAGGCTGAACCCAGCTGCTATTCACCTTGGCTTCTTTGACAGCCTTGAGCATGTAACCGTGAATCCGGCCTACATAATTCTCGTCGACTTCTTCGGCTGAGAAGGGCCAGGTTCCCAATAAGGTTTGATACATCAGGTACTCTTCATTGGCGCTCGGCGCCCGATCGCCTTCGACATCACTCTTACAGATGGAGTTAACGGCACGCCATTCGTTGATCCATTGTTGCCATTCTCCCGGTATCTCACTCAGAACAGCGATGCGTGCTCGAACATCTTCGCTCCGTTTTGTGTCATGTGTCGTTGAAGCCAGTAAGGTTTGCGGCCGATCTGTCAATCTCGCCCGGTTTCTCTCGTGAAATCGTTCCAGGCTGAGACCGAATCGCTGCGGGTACCCTCCCACTTCGTTGAGAGCGGCCAGGCGGTTAAAAATATAGAAGGCCGTGTCCTCCAAACCCTTGGCCATGATTGGGCTCGTGCATTGCTGGAACTTCATAACAAACTCCAGCTGCAATTGGCGGGTCTCATCATTGAATTGGTCGAATTTCTCCAAGAGCAGAATATCGCGGAGGAAATCAAAAATAGAGATGTCCATCGCTGCATTTCGCCGTTTCGCCGCCCGCGTGGCGCGCAGGATGACTTGGCGATCCGCCTCAGAAACCCCGGATTCCGCGGTGATGTAGGTGCGGTAAACTGGAAAACAAGCGACCAATTCGCGTACGACGGTGCTCAACGAATCGCGCGTGAAATCCCGGTGTAACCGGTCGCGCTCCGAAACCCGACCCAACATATGACCAAGCGCCTCGATATCGCTGGGCAGCAAGACATCCATTACGAGTTTCTTTTTCTCATAAATCAGCGACTCAAAGTGCACAAAACGCTCGATGAAGTCTCGGTAGATTGCTGAGAACCTTTCTCCGGAAGTGGAATCCACCAACAGCTGAGTAACATCGGAGGCGAAGTCGTAGCCGGTCGTCCCAAAAACCGGCCAGTCATTCCGCAGCTTTTCATCTTCGGCAAGAACTTTTTCGACGACCAGGTACAGACCGCGCGCGGGTTCACTCGGATCGCCGCCAGCAAGCTCTGCGTACCGGCGCTGCAGCGCAGTGAGATATTGCTTTGGATCCCTGAGACCGTCCACATGGTCGATCCGCAGACCAGTCACGCTGCCCGATTCCAGCATTTCGAAAATCAGCTTATGGATGGTATCAAAAACAATCGGGTTCTCGACTCGAATTGCCGCGAGTTCGTTAACGTCAAAGAAACGCCTGTAGTTAATCTCTTCAGCGGCGACCTTCCAGTAGCTCAAACGATACGCCTGTGCGTTGAGCAGTTCGTCCAGTTTATCAAATGACCGAGGGTTACCGACTTTTCCCTCGAGTTCCTTGATCGCGAGCTCGATTGCGTCCTCGACCTGCGGACACTCGTTACAGAGCCGCACTATCCGTCTCTTGACGACCTCCTTCTCTCTGGCTCGCTCGCGGACCTTCTCTTCGTCCGTATCAGTGCGTGCAGGAAGATATTCGAGCGCCGTAAGGATGCTCTCCAGGTCCAGATACATATCTTCGTCCGAATATTGACTCAGTTTCTGAAGAGCGATCCGAAGAATAAAATGGTAGCTTCGAGGGTTGAGCGGAAATACCCACTCATAATATGTCAGGCAAAACGCGCCTTCCTCAAACCGCATATGAAACTCGCCGCGTTCAAGGACTCTCCCGTACTGATCGCCAAGGATTGGAAGCAGGACCTTATTCCGAAGCCCCTCCTTCAACGGGTTCCAGTCGATGTCGAAAAACGGCGAAAATCTTGAGCTCGGCCCATTCTCCAAAACATCCATCCACCATTCGTTCCGCGGATCAATAATGCCCATGTGGTTCGGAACAAAATCGGCGATTTGCCCCATCTCGCGCTCTTTCAGCGCAGCAACCATCGCATCAAACTCTTCGCGCTTGCCGATCCGTAGATTTAGCTCGTTATGATTGGTGACGTCGTACCCGTGATCGCTGTCCGGCCGTGAGCGGAAAAATGGCGAACTGTAGATGTCGCTGATCCCCAGATTCTCCAGGTACGGGATGATTTCAGTTGCGTCTTTGAAAGTGAAATGTCGGTTGAATTGCAAACGATAAGTTCCAATAGGTACGCGGCGTCGAGATGCCATTTCCTTTTTTCTCCTCTCGCAGTTTTCAGTTACATAGAGTCCTGATCCTGATTCTTTGCTGAGTCAGTTATCTTGTCGCGTTCACAGAAAACGATCAACTCAGGTTCGGTCAGGACGAATTGTTTCTTCTCAGGATCAAAAAGGCCCGCCCGCGCACCTCCATAGATCGGTTCGTTGGAGGAGATCACAAATCGCCAGGATCGTCCTTTTGCAGGCCGAACCAGCGCATTAGCCAGTTCCACGATCGTCTCATTTGCCAGCAACTGAGCCAGAATCAGGATATCGCCCTGCTTTTTTGATCGTCGATAGCGAAGGGCGATCGCTCCAGGCGAAACTTGACCTACTTGCCAACGGCTGCGGCGGCGGTCCTTCAGTTCGATGCGACGAAACCGCAGAAAATCGCTATAAAGCCGGAGTGTTTCTGCGTGAGGCGATTGTCCGAGTTGTGTCCAGATCAATTTTGAATCTGTGAATGTCGTTAATGCCTGCGGATCAGGGATTAACGCGCGCTTTTTTGGATCTCGAAAGTCCGAAAAATCAGCGAACTCTTTGCGACGCCCTTCGGTGACCCCTTTCCCTAACTCATCATGGTGGTCGGTGAAATAGAGGAAGGGGCTTGAGGCCGCCCACTCCTGGCCCATGAACAGCATTGGTATGTATGGCCCCGTTAGAAGAAATGCGGATGCGGCTCGGTACGCAGCCGGGGGGACGACTTTGTTCAGGCGATCGCCGTAGGCACGGTTTCCGACCTGGTCGTGATTTGAGATACAGTGAACAAAATGCTCCGGTTCGATGTCTTTGCCAGGCGTTCCACGCGGAATTCCGTCCTTCTGTAGCCCACCCGTAAATAGCCAACCTTCCCGCATCGTCTTCACCAACTCCTCCAACGTGCCCTTGAAGTAGCCCATGTATCCTTCGTGCTCTCCGGTCATCTGTACCCGCACCACATGATGGAAATCATCGGCCCAAACAGCGTCGCACCCGTATCCACCTTCGTCGCGCGGGAGGACCAGCTTCCGCTCGTTTCGTGGGTCCTCACAGATCACAAATGCGCCCAGCGCCTGGGCTCGTTCGGCGATTTCCTGAACTAGATGCTTCGGAGAATCATCCAGGATAAAGTGAGTCGCATCGAGCCTGAATCCATCGATGTGGAATTCATTCACCCAATATACGGGATTTTCCGCGAAGAATTGCCGGACAGCCTCGGAGCCAGGTGCGTCCAAGTTAAATGCAGCGCCCCAGGGAGTGTGATGGGCAGCATTGAAGTAGTCGTCGGAATAAGCGCCCATGTAGTTCCCGTCGGGTCCGAGATGGTTGTAGACGACATCCAGGATTACGGCTATGCCCTTTTCGTGCGCCGCGTTGACCAGGGCTCTGAGTCCATCGGGTTTCCCGTAGGCTCGAGATGGCGCGTAAATCGCCACGCAGTCGTAACCCCAGTTGCGGTCGCCGGCGAAATCCGCGATAGGCATCAGCTCGATCGCGTTGACTCCGATTTTTTCTAAGTGGTCCAATCGCGCAATGGCCGCCCCGAACGTGCCTTCAGGGGTAAAGGTTCCGACATGTGCTTCGTAAATCACCAATTCGCGCAAGGGAGGCGCTTTCCATCCGAAATCCGTCCAGCGAAACGAACCTCCATCGACCACCTGCGATGGGCCGTGGACGCCCTGCGGCTGAAAGTGGGATGCAAGATCGGGAAATACCTCGCCATCGAGCCTGTACTTATAAAGGGTGCCGGCCGAAGATGCAGAGTCGGTGGTCCGGTAATATCCAGTCGCTTCCCGCTCCAATGGCAGTTCTCGGACAATGCTGTTATTCTCGTCAAAAATGACGACCGACACATTATTCTTTCTGGGCGCCCAGGTCCGAAAGGAAACGCCCCTTCCGGTCAGCTCTGCGCCTTGAGCAAAGACTCTATTTTCCATCGTCGGTCGTTTCTGTGGTGATCGTTGGGACCTTTGAAGGCGATTTTCCTGCTTTCGTCGTCCAGGATGCTTCCCACGCAAAACTTTCTTCTCCTTCACTAAGTTTCAATAAGCAGAGACTCCTGTCGACCAATTCCACCTCATCACCTGCCGGAATAGCCTTCTGGGATTTAACAAAGCCGCGTTCTCTTTGGGTATCCAGGACCATTTCCCAGCGGATTTCTTCGCGACCCGGCAGGATGAAAGTCAGCAGTTCGTAGTGAGCGTTGCAAAGCAGCAGAAAGGTGTCATCCCGGACCGATTCTCCTTGGGAATCCCGCACATCAATGGATGACCCGCTTGTCAGCATGCCGAGACATTTGGCGAATCCATTCTTCCAATCCTGTTCGTTCATCTCGGCGCCGCTCGGGTTGAACCACATGATATCTTTTACGTCTGAGCCGCGAATGCGTCTTCCCATGAAATACTTGGGCCGTCGAAACACTGGGTGCTCTTTTCGGAGTCGGATCAATCTTTTCGTAAATTCGAATAAACTCTTTGCGTCATCATCCCAATTCCAATTGAACCAGTTGAGCGGGTTATCCTGACAATAGGTGTTGTTGTTTCCCTGCTGGGTTCGGGCGAATTCGTCCCCGGCATTGAGCATCGGCACGCCTTGCGAGAGCAGGAGCGTGGCCATGAAATTTCGACGCTGCCGCCTGCGGAGCGCATTCACTTTGGGATCATCGGTTGGGCCTTCCGCGCCGCAATTCCAAGAGTTGTTATTGTTATCGCCGTCCCGATTATCTTCTCCGTTCGCTTCGTTGTGTTTATCATTGTAGGAAACGAGGTCGTTCAAGGTAAATCCATCGTGCGCGGTAACAAAGTTGATGCTGGCGTACGGCCGCTTGCCCTGGTGCTGATAAAGATCTGGGCTGCCGGTGAGGCGGTAGGCGAACTCCCCCATGGTATCCGCATCTCCTTTCCAGTAGCGGCGAACGCAATCCCTGTATTTACCGTTCCATTCCGACCAGGGAATCGGGAAGGCGCCGACCATGTAGCCCCCTTCACCAACATCCCACGGCTCAGCGATCAGCTTCACTTGTGACAAGACTGGATCCTGCAAAAGGATGTCGAAGAAAGCAGCGTTGCGCGTTACAAAATGTTCTTCTCGACCGAGCGCTGACGCGAGATCGAACCGAAATCCGTCGACGTGCATTTCCAATACCCAATAGCGAAGACTATCCATAATTAGCTGAAGTACTCGCGCGTTTTGGGTGGTCGGGGTATTGCCGCATCCCGTGTAGTCCATGTAAAAGCGTCGGTCATTCGGCACGAGCCGGTAGTACGCCGCGTTATCAACCCCTTTGAACGACAGGGTCGGACCCAAATGATTTCCTTCGGCGGTGTGGTTGTACACCACATCGATAATGACCTCCAGTCCGGCGCGATGCAGTTCGCGCACCATCTCTTTGAAATCTGTGATCTGGCCACCCTCGACTCCTTTGCTCGAGTAGCTGCTCTCCGGCGAAAAATATCCGATGGTATTGTAGCCCCAGTAGTTTGTCAGCCCGCGATCCAGCAGGAGGCTGTCATCCACATGCTCGTGCACTGGCAGAAGTTCTATCGCGGTCACACCCAGCTCTCTGAAATATTTGATCGAAGCGGGTGCGGCTAGCCCTGCGTATGTTCCACGGATCTCCTCCGGGACTTTATCCCAGAGTTTGGTGAAACCCGAGACGTGAACTTCATAAATGACCGACTCATGCAAGGGAATTCGTGGTCGTTGGTCTCTTCCCCAGGGAAAGGCTGAGTCTATGACCACAGACTTGGGAACGTTCGATGCGTTATCGCGGTAATCTCGCTTCAGATCCTCGATTGGATCGCCTAACGGGTACCCGAACATCTCCGGTCCCCACCGTATCTTCCCAGCGATCGCTTTGGCGTATGGGTCGATCAGAACCTTCGAAGCATTGAATCGATTACCGTTAGACGGTTCATACTGCCCGTACACACGGTAGCCGTATAACTGACCCGGCCGCACGTCAGGCATAAAGACATGCCACACGTGATCCGTACGCTCTGTCATGCGGACCCTGACTCCTTCGTGCTCTATGTCGGGCCGGTCGAACAAACAGAGGTCGACACCCGTGGCGTTTTCCGAATAGAGGGCGAAATTCACGCCCTCACTGGTAAATGTTGCACCCAATGGGTAAGCTACTCCTGTCCATACCCGCACTTTGTTCATACTAGTTCTAACCCGTACTGCGGTTCATTCTATTGTCGATCGCGAACTGGCGGACGGCCCAAGTTTCACAAATCGTCCTCGTCGTCGTCCTCGTTCTCGACTTCTTTGGACGCGGGAAACGCGCCGATTGCCAACAAGGTTCAAAGATCGAGAACGAGGACGACGACGAGGACGATTGGAGAGGTGCCTATACCGCGCTAAACACATGCTTGCAACGCCGCCCGTGAGGACGAGGACGAATTCGAGGACGATTGAAGAGAGGGGAAATCCTCGACCAACACTCAATTTCACTTTTCGCCGTTTTTGCTACATTCTGGTTCCAGATCTGACGATGAAAAAGCGAGTTTTGATCATCTCAACCAGCGCCGGAACCGGGCACGTGCGAGCTGGCGAGGCATTAACCAAGGTTTTCGAGGAACACCCACAGGTAGGTGAGGTTTTGCACAGCGACGCACTTGATTTCACGAACAAGGTGTTTCGAGACTTCTACTCCAAGCTCTACGAGCGCCTGGTGCAGACTGCGCCCGACTTCCTCGGGTGGTGGTATAAACAAAGCGATGAACCTTGGAAAACGGATGGGATGCGTCTGATGCTCGACCGGCTAAACACCGGGCCGCTGGTGAAATTCATCCGGCACTTCAACCCGCACATCACCGTCTGCACACATTTCATGCCCGCCGGCATTATTTCGCATCTGATAGCGAAGAATCTGTTGGATGCCCATCTTTCAATCGTCGTCACCGACCTGGATTTTCACGCGATGTGGTTGTCGCGGGTCTTTCACCGCTACTTCGTCGCCATCGCGGAGACAAAAGTTCACCTCGAAGAGTTAGGTTTACCTAAGGAGCGGATCACGGTTTCCGGAATTCCGATTGATCCGGAATTCGCGACTCCGATTGACCGAGTTGCCACGCGATTTGAGTATGGACTCCATCCGACCCGTCCAACCATGTTGCTGTCGGCCGGGGCGTTTGGTGCTGGACCGGCCGAGTTCGTCGTCGAACGCCTCAAGAATCTTCGATCGAAGGCTCAGACGATCGTGGTCTGCGGCCGAAATCCTGAAACTAGAGAGCGAGTTCTTCGGTCAGTGGGTCAGAATAACACTAACTTTAAAGTATTTGGTTACACCACGCGCATGCCAGATCTGATGAAGATCTCTGATTTGTTTATCGGGAAGCCGGGCGGACTAACCACGGCCGAGACCCTGGCGTGCGGCCTGCCCATGGTGATCGTCAGTCCGATCCCGGGTCAGGAAGAGCGCAATAGCGATCATCTGCTGGAAGAGGGGGTTGCGGTCAAATGCAATGAAATGACGACCATCCCCTATAAGATAGATTCGCTGCTCGATGATCCACTCCGAGTCGAGGAGATGCGGCGCAAGGCTTTCGCTCTGAGCCGACCTGAGGCAGCACGAACGATTGTACAGACGCTGGTAGCAGATGAGGTGTCGGCTCTCGAAGTCACGGACGACGAGGCGGAAGCGATCACGATTGCCGCAAGTAAGGAGCGTGACAGCAAAATTCGATAAACAATGACCGATTTTCTTTGGGGCGTCGCAACTTCTGCTTATCAATCGGAGGGATACTACAACGGCCCTGGCCAGCCCCAGACCAACTGGGCCGCCACTGAGCGAAAGTCAGAAGTGGCGGAATCCAATCGGGGCGCCGACTTTTGGAATCGTTATCCGGAGGATTTTGCGCGCTGTCGAGAACTCGGTCTCAACGCATTCCGTCTTGGGATAGAATGGAGCCGGGTGCAGCCCACCTATGTGGACGAGGCGGGTCCTCCTCCTCCGTTTGACCAACAGGCACTAGATCATTACGTTCAGATGCTGGTGGAGTGCCGTCAAAATGGTCTCGAACCGATCCTGACGCTCCACCATTTTGTGCATCCCTCCTGGCTCGGAACAGACCCGTGGCTCCGGCCCGAAATAGCTGAGCATTTCTGCCGCTACGTTCGCGAGACGATACTGTACGTGAACCGGGCGTTGACCGACCGCTACGATCTCCAGCCCATCCGCTACTACATTACGATCAATGAGCCGAACATGCTTGTGCTGAACACCTATTTCGGCACACAATTTCCGGGCAGAGGAAAGCAGAGCCATGGATCACGCACGCTGCTGCTTGAGGCTTATCGCCGCATCCTGATCACTCATATTCGCACCTACAACTTGATCCATCGGATCTGCGCCGAACAAGGTTGGCCGGAGCCGATGATCACGCTAAACAACTACTGTAGCGATCTTTATTGGTCGGATAAAATTTTGCTCGACCTGGTCTCCGTGCGAGAACGCGGCATTGGTGTTGGTGAACTTCGCGACTATGTTTTTGACAAGATTCACCAGTTCGAAGGGGCATTCGCTGCGGCCAGGATTCCGCTGAAAAAGGACATTCCTTATTTCTTTGGAGATTATCTGAAACGGTTTAGTAACTGGTTGGGTTACAAAACCTTTATTCCGGAATTCTTTGCTCCACTCGTCGAAGAACTCTACGCCGCGGAGAGAGCATCGGCCTTCGATTATATTGGGCTCGATTATTATGATCCGTTCGCGGCACACATGTTTCGCCTCCCGGTCTGGTGGGACCACGAATTCAAAAACAAGTCACTGCGCAGCTGGCTCATGAATAGTGTCACCAGCAAATGGTGGGACTGGCGCGTATTGCCGGACGGTATGCGTTTTTTTTGCGACTACTACAGCAAAGACTTTGGGAATCGGCCGGTGCTAATTGCCGAAAACGGTATGGCCCTGCGACGCAGAGTCGACAACAAGAATACTTTGCGACGGGACCGGATGACTAGAAGCCATTTTTTACGGGTGCATCTCGAAGAGATAATGAACATCGTCCGATCCGACATCCCGCTGATCGGTTATCTGCACTGGTCTCTGTTCGACAACTATGAATGGGGATCTTTCACACCCAGATTCGGACTCTATTCGATTAACTACGCCAAGGGCAGCGACCGCCTGGTGGAAGACCATCTGGGCGACCGTCCATCGACGACGTATGCGCAGTTAATCGAGCTCTGTCGTGACCGGATGCGTGCGATGGCCGAAACCCGCGAAATCGGCGAACCTGGTTGAATTCATTTATCCTAGGGGCAGGTCAAGAAGATAGGGCGAGGCTCCGTCCGAGCCGCGGTCGGCGCGTCGTCCTCGGCTCGGACGGAGCCTCGCCCTACCCTGAGCCTCGCCCTACCTAGAAGTTTTCCGTTGCCTGGAGGCGTTCGATCACAAAGCTCGCCGTCTGCTTTCCGAGCACGAATTTACGTTTGAAGAGATCAATTCGACGCACTTCGAGCCGGCGCGATTCGATGATCGCCGCGTAAGCCCCGAAATAGGGCACGAAACTGCCCGTATTGATGACCACTCTCTGTGCAACTTTCCAAGCGCCCGGATAGTGTGTATGTCCGATGATGACAAAACGCGCCTGCGGCCGGAAAACACCGGCTAGATTGGCCGCTCGTCCCGGGACTTCACACCAGGCTTTGATAATCATCAGCGGACGGAACGGTGGCCAGAATTGGCGGATGAAGAGTTGAAAACTGGGCGTGCCTCCACGGGTCAGTGGTTCCTCAATCATCTGCAGTTCAATGGCTGTCCGCTTCGTGGCCAAAAGTCGCTTTTCGAAATCGGCAAAATCGTTCGGACCGAGGCCGGTTAGAATCTCTCGATGTTTTAGCCGGTAATGCTTTGCGTCTCGACTCCAGGGCGCAAGGTCCAGGAAAAGGATATCACCATGCGTCACCAGAATCGCGCCTCCTTCCAAATCCAAGTGATTCGCGTTGGAGACCGTCGGATCATGATTCCCGTTCAG
>DASXBV010000139.1:0-2883 GCA_036491515.1 Chthoniobacterales bacterium | reverse complement strand
CCTTATTGCGCATGAGAGGCGCGGATTGTTGCCCGGCATGCTTGAAAGGATCGGCGAAACCGCCAAGGCCCTGGACGCATTTTATACAGCATCGTAAGCGGAAGCTCCGGCTTTTGCCGACCTGCAAGCGGGGCAAAAGCTGGAGCTTTCGCTTACTCTTTCGGCCGAATGCGCTCGAAATATCGCTTCACCAAATTGCGGGACCCTACAGGAATCTCCTCCTGCTCGATCGCCTGTTCGTTGTCGGGCGCCACCGCGTCATATAACTGCCGGTATTCTCGGTTTGCATGACCGGTCGAACCCACAGAGCTGATTACATCGAGAGAATATTCGCCTTGGCCGATTATGCCCTGGATTTTTTTCGCCTGCCCGACGGCCTCCAAGGGATCCTTAATCTGCTTCTGGCTAAGATCCGCCGGGCCTCCGTCTCCGGGTTTTCCAGTAGGGCCCCCAGGAATTTGGCCTGTCTGATCAAAATGCGTAATTTGCGTCTGGTTCAACGGCTCATCGGTTTCAGCAAGTTGGAGCGAACCGTTTCGCAAGGCGTTCTTCAAATCTTCCAACGATCGGATCGTCGATCGAACCATCTGTCCATTTTTTGATGATCGAGAAATCCTCCCCTCGCGAATCATCGCGGCGATTTGTCGCATCAAATGACGCATCTCCTCGGAATTGCCGCCCTGGGCCGCCTGCATGCTTTGCTGCAGTTCTCGGCTAACCTCACTTTTCTCATTCTCGGAGAGGCGATTCATGGACTCCTGCAGGGACTGAGCGAGTTCTCGAATCTTCCTGGCAGACTGATCGCGAAGCCGCTCAGCGAGTCTTTCGAGTTCCTGCGCAGCCTCCTCGGCTTTGCCTTCGCGGAGCAAATCCTCCACATTCTTTGTGAGATCGTTGGCAGCGAGCGCATTGAGAAGCGCTTCCATTTCGGCCGCGGTCACTTGCGAGTCCCGTGCTCGGCGAAGGATCTCGTCGAGCTTTGCGAGCTGTTCAAAAGCGTGCCGTTTGGCTTCGGAGTGCGGCAAGCGAGTTTCGCGGAGTTGTTCAGCGATCTTCCGCATCTCGTCGATTAGTTTCCGAAGCTGCGGGTCCTGAACAGCACCTGCACTTTTCACAGCCATCTGCTCGAGGCGGGTACTCGTTTGAGCAAGCACGCCATCCGGGTCCCGTTCATCTTTCGGTACCCGATCCTGGAAATTTAGTAAGAGCAGCCCCACCCAAGGTGCGGTCGCCATCCACCAGTTCTGCGGCATGCCAGGTCGCGTCCATTTTCTCGGATCGAACGTTTCTGCGAACTTGACGCACTCGCTCAGCAGTGCGCTGCGCCAAGGTCCAGCGAAGCCCTGATCCCTAAGAGCCAGGATGGTAGCGAATCTGCTTTTTGTGTCTGCGACCGAATCGAGCCAGCAAGCAGTCTGGCGGATTGACCAGGGTGCTCGGAAAATCGCGACAATACACCAGCAGCAAATTGTTGCGAAACCGATCGGATAAAGATAAATCCGATCATTCAGCGGGCCACTTAGAAACTCAGCGAATGACACCACCAAAAGGCATGTGCCGACGAACGTTGCAGATCGGATAAGCGCTGCGAAAAGACTCCGTAGAATGCGCGCCCGCCGTACTCGACGCAAAGTGGTAAAGGCGATGTCCATATCGATGCCTGGCTGGAACAACGGTCTGCTGGTCCGTTGTTTCCGGCAAATAGTTTGTTGGAGACTCACTTTTCTTTTGCTCGCTTCAATTGGCATGCCATCTCGGAGCGATGGTCAATGGGTGCCGCCCGCTGAGCTTCGAAATGTGCCGGTCCGGAACGATTGTAAATTGACAAGACACGGTATCGGAGTCGCTGTTCAACCCACTGTGTTCTACCCAAACGGGGCAATCTTTCTATGTCCGGAGCGCGAAAGAGAGATTGAAGCTCGACATCCAGGTGCGTCGCGATTCTTCCTGATTCACGAATATGGCCACCTGGCGATGCACACGCGGGAAGAAGCAGTCGCTGATGAGTGGGCGGCAAAGCAACTGGCAGCAGTGCCGGGCGGACGAATTACTTTACGGGCGGTTATCTTACACTTCGTCGACCAAGGCGCGTTGTTTGATCCGCTTTACGGAACCGGTTTTGATCGCGCTTTACGGGTAGCTCGCGCTGCCGGAATCGCAGAAAGCGAGTGGCCTGCGCAGCTTGTCGCTTATGCAAAGTCAGAAGAGGCCAAGGCAGCGTACGGAACCGTGTTGACTCTTCGAACGCCGGATGGATACGCGAACGCGGCGCAGATGATTCTCTATCTTGACCGGCAACCTATTGGCTTTCTGAGTAACGTGGACGAGGACACGCCTCTGGAGCTGCCAAAGTTGACTCCCGGTCGACACCTTGTTCAGGCATTCCAAGTCTGGCTCTATCATACCGAACCATCAGGTATAAAGTCGGAAGTCGCCCGCGGGCTACAATCGGAAATAGAATTCCAATCAACAGGCAAGAACCATCTTGCGATTGATTTTCGATTGGATGGCGACACGCTGGCGATCAGAATCGAGGAACTGCCATAGCCTGCAAAAATCACGCAAAAGCCGGAGCGAAGAGCATTGCGGGTTAATCCCTAAACTCCTGGCGGCAGATTTCGGCGATTCTGATGTCGCGAGCTTATGACAGCAGATGCCAAGAGATCAGTTTTTGATCGCTCCTGCCGGATCGGATTGGCCACGGAACTGGTTGGGCGCTTCGATAAGTGAACCCCTCACTTCTTCGACGATCAACTGGCAGATAAACATCCGCGGATACAGGAGAAAGTCGGTCCCGCTAAAATTAATCATTTCGAGGGTAATATTTCCTGTAAAACCGGCGTGGATTGTTGGGGCGGTAAAATGAACAAGGATACCACATCT